>JAJTCJ010000026.1 GCA_021323165.1 Bacteroidota bacterium
ATTAAGATCCTGGTTAGAGATCGATCCAAACAGCGACTTTCCAATACAAAATCTTCCTTTCGGAATTTTCAAGACACAAAGCTCCAGTCCGAGGATTGGTGTGGCTATTGGAGACAATGTCCTGGACCTTGCGATCATGAACAAACTTGGTTTTTTTGATAAACTAAAGATCGATAATTCAGTTTTCACAAATCAATATCTGAATGATTTTATAGCATTGGGAAAACAAACAACCAATGCAGTAAGAGAACGCGTTTCTCAGCTGTTGAGTGCTGAAAATTCTGAACTTCGGGATAATAAAGAAGCACAGGGAAAAGTATTGCAATACCTCAGCAATGTGCAGATGCAAATGCCGGTGAAGATCGGTGACTACACTGATTTTTATTCAAGCATCGATCATGCAACAAATGTCGGCACCATGTTCCGTGATCCGGCAAATGCATTGCTTCCTAACTGGAAACACTTGCCTGTAGGATATCACGGACGTTCATCTTCTATAATTATTTCCGGAACTAATTTTTCGGTCCTTGCAGGCTACTTGACTTTGAACTTGAAACAGCATTTATAATAGGGAAATCAACTGAGCTGGGTGATAATATCACCACTGAAAAAGCGGAAGAGCATATCTTCGGGATGGTGTTATTCAACGATTGGAGCGCACGTGATATTCAGACATGGGAATACGTTCCGTTGGGACCATTTTTAGCAAAAAATTTCGCCTCAACCATATCACCATGGGTGGTAACAATGGAAGCTCTTGAACCTTTCCGCACTAAAGGATACAAACAGGAACCAAAAGTTTTACCTTATCTAGAATACAGCGGAGATAAGAACATTGACATAAATCTTGATGTTACAATTCAGCCTGAAAATGGAGAAGAAACAATTGTTTCTCATTCCAACTATAAATTCATGTACTGGACAATGGAACAGCAGTTAGCGCATCATACAGTTAACGGATGTAATGTAAATATTGGTGACATGATGGCTTCAGGAACTATCAGCGGGCCTACACCCGACTCATTCGGTTCAATGCTCGAAATAACCTGGCGGGGAACAAAACCTGTTAAAATGAAAGACGGCAGCGAGCGTAAATTCATTAACGATAACGATACAGTTATAATGCGCGGTTATTGCAAAAATGAGAAAATTCGTATTGGCTTTGGTGAATGCAAAGCAAAAGTGCTGCCGGCAAAATAAGTTAAGATATATTCCAAAAAATTTCTTTTTTGTTTTTTTTGATTTATATTGCATCAGCATTTTATTGAAACACGACAGATTCTCTCCAAACTGTTAAAGAAAAAGCTCAATCCAAAAGCAGGATTGAGCTTTTTAATTTAATTTCTTTCATGCTCTATTTATGATTCTATCTTAATTTGATGCAGCCTCGAGGGCTAAAAAAATCATTGCATTATATCAAGGCTTTTCCTATCTTTAATTTCTCTTAAAAATTACTCCAAACATGAAAAAAATTTTACTCCTGGGCATCTCGTTATGCGTGTTCCATTTTGTGTCTGCCGATGAAACGGCCATTAACAATTTCAGTTCTTCTTTTCAGAAAGCTTACTTCCAGCATCCTGAAATCCCAAAAGGTTTACTTGAAGCAGTGGCATTCTGCAATACACGTTTCACTCATATAACACATGTATCAGCGCAATCAGAAAGCTGTATCGGTGTTCCGAATGCATACGGAATAATGGGATTGACACTGGAAGGTCAAGGCTATTTCAACAATAACCTTACTCTGATATCTCAGCTCTCAAATTATTCTGTCCAGGATATTATCAGCGATCCGGAAAAGAACATTCTGGCTTATGCAGATGCATTTGCAGCAGCAAGAATCCTTCTTAGCATACAAGGACAGGATGTTAAAAGCAATATTCCGGTTTTAAATTATTTAAGTGAATTACCTCAGGGCACTGAAGGACAGCTTTACGCACTCAGCACTCAACTGTACGGCTATCTTGATTTCATGAGCAAACCGTTCAATCAGCTTACTTATAACTTTCCTGATCATCATACTGATCTTGCATCAATATTCGGAGAAGAAAATCTTTCTGTACTAAGTTCAACTTCTGTAACCGTAACTGATGAAAGTGTAACAGGCAATAACGGAAAACAATTCACCTCATCAGGTTTGAGAGCTCCTATGTCAGCTGATTATGCAGCAGCATTATGGAATCCTGCCGCTTCGTGTAATTACAGTTCACGAAGCGGAACGGCTGTTTCAGCAGTGACAGTTCATACCGTTCAGGGATCGTATGCAGGCTGTATCTCCTGGTTTCAAAACTGTTCAGCAGGTGTATCCGCGCATTATGTAGCACGTTCGAGTGACGGACAGATTACTCAAATGGTTCTTGAGGCAAGTAAAGCATGGCATGTGGGATCCAATAATCCTTATACCATTGGTATTGAACATGAAGGTTATATCAGCAACGCATCTTGGTACACAACTGCAATGTATAACGGTTCTGCAGCGCTTGTGCGTGATATCTGCGCAAGCGGTTACGGTATTAATCCATTAAGATGTTACTATGGTCCAGGCTGCTCAGGAGGTTATTCAGACTGTTATCTTGGCGCGTGTACAACCATCAAAGGACATCAGATGTTCAGCGGTCAAACACATACTGATCCGGGACCTAACTGGAACTGGGCAAAATTTTATTTACTGATCAATAATGCTCCCACTATTACAACAATTACTACAGCTACCGGAACATTTACAGATAACGGGGGAAGCACAGGAGATTATACGGATGATGTGCGTTCTCTCACATTGATCAAACCAACAGGCGCCACTTCTGTAACTCTTAATTTTACTTCATTCAGCACAGAAGCAGGATGGGATTATATGTTCATCTATGATGGTTCAACGACTTCTGCTCCGCTGATCGGACAATATGATGGCACAAGCAGTCCGGGAATTGTATCTTCCAGCGGCAACGCATTACTTGTGGAATTCCGTTCTGATTGTGCAACTGTTGAATCGGGCTGGGTGGCAAACTGGACAAGCAATGCAGTTGCAGCACCTGCAAGTGACAGCATACCTCCATCAACAACAGTTACAACTTCCGGTGGTTGGGAAACAGGAAATTTCACAGCAAGCTTTACTGATGCAGATAATGCAGGAGGAAGCGGACTTGAAAAAAGTTATTATCAGGTAATAGATTTTAACGGAACTGAATGGCGTGCAAATGCAAACAATGGTTTCTTCGCTGATAATTTTGACGCAGCAATTCATCCTGACTGGACAGTAGGAACCGCATCTCCGGGAGGAACATGGAGCATTAATGCAGGTTCACTTTACCAAAGTGATGAAGCAAACAGCAATACAAATATTTATGCAGCCCTTAACCAATCTCTTTCAAACAGATATTTATATAATTTTTACGGAAAGATAAATGGCACAGGAACTACAAAGCGTGCAGGCTTCCACTTTTTCTGTGATAATGCTTCTTTAACCAACAGAGGAAATTCGTATTTCGTTTGGTTCCGTGTTGATGATGGATTATTACAGATCTATAAAGTAGTGAATGATGTTTTCGGTTCACCTGTAGTTAATATTCCTTTTACAACAGTTGCCGGACAATGGTATGATTACAAGATCATTTATGACCGTATCACCGGTAAGATCTCAGTTTACCGCGACAATTCATTTGTAACAAGCTGGATAGATTCATCTCCGTATTCCAGCGGAACCGGAATTTCTTTCCGAAGCGGTAATGCAAACTTCGCGATCAATGAACTGAAAGTATACAGATCTCGTCCTGCTGCATCTGCTGCAATAACTGTTGGAGCCGCTGCTACAAATGATATCAGAAATCAGAATCCGAATCCTACAACATTCTCCACGAAAATCAAATCCATCTGCGCTGACTCAGCAGGAAATTTATCTCCAATTTTTTATCAGAACTTAAACATCGACTGGACTGCTCCTGCAAATATTACAAGCATCAATGATGGTTTAGGTGCTGATATTGCGTATACTAATTCTGCTACTACTTTATCCGCAAACTGGTCACCGTCATCTGATCCGAACTCAGCTATCGCACGTTATTTTTATGCGATAGGAACAACACCGGGTGCAACAAACACTGTAAACTGGACAGACAACTGGTACAACGATACAGCTACAGCAACAGGTCTTTCACTGGTTGACGGACAAACTTATTATTTCAGTGTGAAAGCTGAAAATGGTGCAGGGCTTCAGTCTGCTGTTTATACAAGCAACGGACAGATAGTTCAGCTATCAGGTGTTGGGGTAAATGAACTGACTTCAAGTAATACAATTACTGTTTCTCCTAATCCTCTAACAAACAATTCAACCATCATTTTTGATCTGAAAGAAAATTCGAAAATTGATATTTCATTAATTGATGTTCTTGGAAAAGCAATTGTTCTTTATCACAATGATAGCCAGGTATCAGGAAAACACAGCATCGCGATGAATTCTTCAGAGCTTTCTTCCGGGATCTATTTTGTGAAAATGGTTACTGATACTGAAACAAAAACATTAAAAGTAATCGTTAAATAAAAATGAATTCTTAAATGAAAAATTACGCTTTACTTTTATCTGTATTTATTTTTCAAACAGCTTTTGCCCAAACAAGCAAGCCTGTGGTGGCTGAACCGGAGAACGATCCTTATGTTCCTCATAAATCAATTCATCAGGTGCAATCAGAAAAATATGCACAATATAATTTCAGCTCTGATGCGCAATGGGACAGCCTTCGTTCAATTGAAGGAATGAATACAAGCAAAACAATGCTGAGATCACCATCAGCATGCAATCTTAATAAAAGAGTGTACGGATGGCATCCATACTGGAGCGCAGGATTAGAAGCAAATTATGATTGGGAAGGCTTATCAGATCTTTGTTATTTTTCTTATGAAGTAAATTCCGCGAATGGAAATGCAATTACAACACATGGCTGGTCAACGGCAAGTGTAGTTACTACTGCTCAGGCTAACGGAGTAAATGTAACATTGTGTGCAACCTTATTCAGCGGCCATACAGCTTTTTTCGGAAGTACAGCAGCGAAACAAACACTTATAACCAACCTGATAAATCTTGTTCAGGCAAGGAATGCAAAAGGTGTTAATATAGATTTTGAAGGAATGGGCGCTTCTCACAAAACCGCTTTCACTGCGTTCATGATAGATCTTTGCAATCAGATGCACGCAGCGATCCCCGGCTCTGAGGTCAGCATTTGTTTATATGCAGTAGACTGGAGTAATGTATTTGACATGCCCGCACTAAATCCTTATGTAGATCTTTTTGTGATCATGGGTTATGATTACTATTACAGCGGAAGTACTACTGCAGGTCCTGAATCACCTTTATATAATTTTCAGACAACTTACAATTATACATTAGCCAAGTCACTTACCTTCTATTTAAAACAGGGAACAACCCCTTCAAAATTATTATTAGGGCTGCCGTGGTATGGACGTGAATGGGCAACCAGTGGAAGTACTATTCCCAGCGCCACAACAGGAGGCGGTACAAGCAGCGTTACTTACACAACAATGCGAAATAATTCCAATGGATATTATTCTAACAGGCAATGGGATCCAATCAGTTTTTCAACCTGGTATCCATCAGTAAGAGCCGGAGTGAACTGGCAGGCATTTATTGATGATGCTTATTCGATGGGGAAAAGATTCGATCTTGTAAATCAGCGCGGAGTTGGCGGGATAGGGATCTGGGCTTTGGGTTACGACAATGGATATAATGATTTCTGGGATATTATAAAAAATAAGTTTACTGATTGCGCAACTGTGCCATGCACGGATACTATATACGATATGGGCGGTCCCGCACGAAATTATTATGACAGTGAAAATTACACATTTACAATCGCCCCTAGCGGTGCAACAAGTGTAGGCTTGAATTTCAGTTCATTTGCCACAGAACTTAATTACGATACTCTCTGGATCTATGACGGAGGAAATACTTCCACTCCACTGATCGGTGCATATCATGGGAACATGAATCCGGGATCTATCAATTCCACCGGAGGTTCTCTTACACTGCGTTACAAATCTGATATCTCAACAGTTGCAGCAGGATGGCAGGCGATCTGGAACTGCACGATTGATAACATTGCTCCTACCACACTTGTTTCTACTCCATCGTCCTGGGCTACTTCCAACTTCAGTGCAAACTTTACAGACACTGATAATTCAGGCGGTTCCGGAATAGCAAAGAGTTATTACCAGGTGCTTGAATATAACGGAACAGAATGGCGGGCAAATAACAGCAGAGGATTCTTCTCTGATAATTTTGATAATGCAATTCATCCCGACTGGTCAACAATGGTTGGAACCTGGAGCATCGCAGGAGGATATTTGAACCAGAGTGATGAAACAAACAGCAATACGAATATCTATGCTCCGCTTACACAAAATCTATCCAATCAATATCTGTACAATTGGCAGGGAAAGATAACAGGTACAGGCACAAACCGAAGAGCTGGCTTTCATTTCTTCTGTGATGATGCAACACAAACCAACAGAGGAAATTCATATTTTATTTGGATAAGACCTGATCAAAGCACACTTGAATTATATAAAGTAGTGAACAATGTATTTTCACTTGCAAGCTCTGTCGCGCTTACCACAACTATCAATACATGGAATGATTACAAGATCATTTATGACCGTATCACCGGAAAAATGGATGTGTATGTGAACAATGCATTAACGGCAAGCTGGACAGATCCTTCTCCATTAACTACAGGAAACGCTATCTCATTCAGAAGCGGTAATTGTAATTACACTGTGAATGATCTTAAAGTATATCGTTCGCGTTTACCTTCTGTTACAGTAACAGTAGGTTCTGCAGCAACGAATGATGTGCGCTATCAGAATCCCGATCCTTCCACTCCATCATGTAGAGTTAAATCAATTACTAGAGACGCTGTCGGTAATTTATCAACTGTTGCTGCTCAGGATGTAGATGTTGACTGGACAATTCCTTCCTCCGCAATTTCAAGTGACGGAACGGCCTCTGACATTGACACTACTTATTCTTTAACACAACTTTCAGGTAACTGGACGAATTGTGTTGATACAAACTCTGCTATATCAAAATACTGGTACGCGATCGGTACAGCACCGGGAGCTACTGATATTACCAACTGGACAGATAATGGAACGAGTACTGCAGTTACAAAAACAGGACTTTCTTTAGTTGTAAATCAGCTATATTATTTTTCAATAAGATCTGAGAACGGAGCCGGATTATTATCGGCAATAACTGTTACGGATGGACAGCGTGTTGTTGCTCTTACAACCGGAATAGAAGAAAACGGCAATACTGTATTGCTTGTTTATCCAAATCCTTTTTCTGAAGAAGCTACTATTTCTTATGAATTACAAACTCCCGCTGAAGTTGAAATTTCCCTTGTTGATGTTTTAGGAAAAAGAATCATGATCAGCGAAAAGCAAATGCAGAGCAGCGGAAATCACAGCACTTCAATAAACAGATCATCATTGTATATTGCAAAAGGAATTTATACATTGATAATGCGCGTGAATCAAGCAGAAAAGAATTACAAACTGATCATTAATTAGAAATTATGAGAAGTATTATTCTTTTCTTTCTATTTCTTCCATCAATCCTCTTTTCTCAGGATGAACAGGATCCGTTTGATAAGTATGCTCCTCCGGGAGAAACATATACTAGTCTGAAAGAAGCATTAAAAGACGTTAATAATGTTTACAAATTAAAATTAGAATACCAGGTAATCGATCCCAAACTTTTTCCTAAGATTGGAAAGCTAAGTCAATTAAGCTCCTTCCAATTAAGCGGCAACAGCATTACAGAATTACCAAAGGAGTTTACAGAACTTTCAAATCTCACCTACTTTTGCTGTAAGGCTAATAGTATAACTTCATTACCCAAAAACATTGGTAATCTGCAGCAGCTTTCCGAAATTAAGCTTATTAATCTCAAACTCGATTCACTGCCATTTGAAATTGCTTATCTAAAGAAATTAAGAACCATTGAGATCCAGAATAATCAGGCTGACACTTTAAGTTTCCCGAACTCTTTCGGTTATCTTCCTAATCTTACCGAACTGCTTGTATTTAATTCCAGAATGGATACTTTACCAGCGACATTTTCTGAACTCAAAAAACTAAAGAGCCTCACTTTTGCTATGTGCGGTTTGCAAAAAATGCCGAAAACGATCGGAAAGATCGCCTCTCTTGAACAACTGATACTTGACAATAACAATCTTACTGAATTGCCAAAAAGCATATACAAACTCAGGAAATTAAAATATCTTTCTGTAAAAAGTAATAAATTAAGCTCACTGCATGATTCAATAAGTATGCTTAAAGATCTTGAAGTGCTGGATCTGCGGGGCAATACCTTTACTTCGTATGATGTTGAGATTCTGAAGATCCTTCTTCCGAAATGCAGGATCCTTTATTAGGATTCTCCGTATTATTCCGTGTTTTTCTCCAAAATGTATTGGTAGTGCAACCATTCCGCCCCGTTTTACATCTACTTTTAGTCCTTATAAAACACTGTTAGTCAATACTCCAACACTGTCGAACCATAAAAAAATTGAGTTATATTTGTTCATATTGTTTGCGAGATGAGATTTCAGAGGAAAGTATTTCCTAAGTATTTAAAAATTATAGCTTGTATCGTTCTGTTATTCAGCTCGACAGGCATTTTCGCGCAATCGGGAAATTGTGATCCTTCAACACCATTCTTTAGTGTTGACCTTACCGGACAGCCAAATGGAGTCTGGACCTCACCGGCTGTTCCCCGTGTTGGTAACTGCTGCGGAACTACTGCTCCCGATAAATGCGTTGAAATAAGTATTACACTTGATCCTACTGCGGTTGCAATTAATTTTCAGATCACTTCCGGTGCAGTTCCTCCCGGAGCTTTATTTTATCAAATAGGTTGCGGTCCGCCCGTTGCTGTAGGAACACCCATATGTTTGAATGGCCCGGGGCCTTATTCTTTAACATTCTGCAAGCCCGGAAATAATATCAACCAATATTCGATTACGTCAATTGCCGGACCAACAGTTTCTCCTGACGATACTATTGGTAATGGCTGCAGCACAACAATGTATGCTTCAGGCTTGCTCGTGAATTCAAGTATCAGCTGGACCTCCGTTGGACCTGGTGCACAGGGAGCATACAATTCATATTTAAGCTGTACGACAGGGTGCGATTCAACAACTGTAACAGGAACTCCAACCGCTCCGGCATATGTAGACTATATGGTATGCGGAACTCCGGTTGCAGGAGCATGTATTTCCAGCGGATTATTTTGTGATACCATCCGTATTCATTTTTCTCCACCTATTTTGAATCCAGTTAACCCTAATCCTGCGATATACTGCGGAAATGCCGGTGGAATTCTACTTACAGGTTCAGTTGCCGGAGGTATAGCGCCATATACTTATGCATGGACAAACGGAACAAACGGTGCAGGAGCTGTTGTAGGAAGCGGTTTGACCTATACAGCAACAACTTCAGGTACTTATTCATTTATAGTTTATGATGCTAATTACCCGGCTTGTCCGCCACAGATCACAAATGTTCCGGTAACTGTAAGTCCACCACCAGTTATTAATGCCGGCCCTGATCAGCTTGTGTGCGGAAGTTCAGTTGTACTAAACGGAACTGTAACAGGAGCTACGGGCGGTGTTTGGTCTGGTGGCAACGGAACATATTCTCCATCATCCACTGCCGGCAATGCTACTTATACACCTACAAGTGCAGAATTACTTGCAGGAACAGTGATCCTTACTTATACCTCTACCGGTAACGGTGCATGTTCTGCTGTTTCAGACCAGGTAGTAATAAATATTTCTCCTCCGATAAATGTAACTATAACTGCCCCTGCTATTTTATGTTACGGTTCTACTGCAACACTCACGGCAAATGTTACAGGAGGTATTGCTCCTTATTCTTATTTATGGAGCAATGGCCAAACTACGCAGACATTAAGCAATATGCTGCCGGGAACATACAGCGTTACAGTTACAGGAGCCAATGGCAGCGCATGTACTGCCACAGCAAGTGTAACTATAGCGGCAAATCCCCAGATAATTGTAAATACCTCACCAAACAATTCAATTTCATGCAGTACAACTGCAATTGTTTCTGCAACAGCATCTGGCGGAACAGGAACGCTGAATTATTTATGGAGCAATGGAGCTGCGACAAGTTCAACAATTGTTTACACAGGAACTTATGTTATTACAGTTACTGATGCAGTTGGTTGTTCGGCTAATAATTCCGTTACAGTTATAGCATCAAACAGTACTTTAACAGCCATTGTGAATCAGCCGCCAGTTCTTTGTAACGGAGCAACAACCACATTAACTGTTTCCGCAAATGGTGGTTTCGGATCTTATACGTATTCATGGAATACCGGATCAACCGGAGGAAGTATAGTAACGGGTGCCGGCAATTTTTGTGCAACCGTAACTGATGGTGGAGGTTGTACTACTTCTGCGTGTGTAACTGTAACACAAAATTCTCCACTTCTCTTGAACGTTCCAACACCTGCAGCTATCTGTAATGGTGCCACCGGAACTTTAACTGCTTTCGTAAGTGGCGGACAAGCACCTTACAATTATTTATGGAGCAACGGGCAATCAACACAATCTATTACTGCATTGGCAGGAAATTATACGGTTACAGTTACAGATGCAATTGGGTGCAACACTTCTACATCCGTAACAATTTCACAGGCAACACCGCTTAATCTTTCTCCAACCGCAACACAGGTTTTATGTTTTGGAGGCAATACCGGAACTGCTTCAGCCAACGTGAGCGGTGGAACACCGGGATACTTTTATTCCTGGGCACCTTATGGTGGATCTTCTGCAACTGCAAGTAATCTGATGACAGGTACTTACACTGTTACAGTAACTGATGCGATCGGTTGTTCTCAAACTTCTGCTATACCGGTGACACAGCCTGCTGCACTAAATGCTACAATAACTGTTAATAATAATGTAAGCTGCTACAACGGCAATAATGGTTCCGCAACTGTTTTTCCTACAGGCGGCACATCACCTTACTTTTATTCATGGAGCCCTATAGGCGGAAGTGCACAAACAGCCACTAATCTTACACAAGGAAATTATCAAATCACAGTAACAGACGTAAACAACTGTGTTCAGAATGTTTCAACATCTATCACTCAGCCTTCACAGTTGATGGGCAGTATAGTTTCAACAACAAATGTTTCATGTAATTCAGGAAGCAACGGCAGCATCACAGTTTCTGCTTCCGGTGGCACTGTAGGTTATACTTATGTTTGGACACCTTCAGGAGGCACCGCTGCAACTGCATCAAATTTAATTGCCGGATCATATACAGTCACAATCACAGATTCCAAAGGATGTACCACCCAGGTCACCGCTGCGATAACTCAACCGCCTGCATTATCAGCATCCATAAATACAAGTACAAACGTCAGCTGTAATGGCGGAAATAACGGATCGGCTACTGTAACAGCTACGGGAGGAACAACTCCATACTCTTATTTATGGAATACAAATCCGGCACAGACAGGAGTAACAGCTACAGGATTAAGTGCTGGAAATTATTCCGCGACAATTACAGATTCTAAAGGTTGTGTTATTACAACAACAGCTGTATCCATTACAGAACCTGCTTTACTTACAGTTACAGCAACACCATCTTCAACTATTTCCTGCAACAGTACAATTACCATTTCTTCTTCAGCAAGCGGAGGTTCAGGAGCCTATTCTTATTTATGGAGCAATGGAGGAACAACTTCATCAATAACCGTTAACACGGGAACATATACAGTTCTTGTTACAGATGGCAATGGCTGCAGTGCTACTAACTCTGTAAGTGTTATGGCTTCTAACAGTACGCTGACCGCATCTATTCCTGCCCCGGCAAATATTTGTTTCGGAGCTTCCACTACTATTGCAGTCAGCGCTGCCGGAGGATTTGGTAGTTATACTTACTTATGGAGTAATGGCTCAACAGCAAATTCTATAATTGTTCCTGCAGGAAGTTATTGTGTGCAGGTAACCGATGGTGGCGGATGTATTGCGAACGCCTGCGTGAATGTTGTGCAGAACACACCTGTGACAGCAAGCATAGGAACACCTCCAACGGTTTGCCCGGGAGCATCCACCACAATAACAGCATCAGGTTCAGGAGGTCAGGCACCTTATTCATTCTTATGGAGTACAGGTCAAACTTCTCCTTCAGTATCAAAACCTGCAGGAACATATACAGTAACTGTTTCTGATGCAACAGGAAGTGCTTGTTCCGCGACAGCATCAGTTACAATAAATCAGTCAAGTGATATTACCTTAACTGTGAGCTCCACCAATGTAAGCTGTAATGGCGGCAGTAACGGAACTGCAACAGTTTACGCTTCAGGTGGAATGCCTGGATACTCATATGCATGGCTTCCTTCCGGAGGGAACAATACAACCGCTGCGAACTTATTTCCGGGAAATTATTCAGTTACTGTAACTGATATGATAGGCTGTATTGAAACAGCATCAGCAACAATTACTCAGCCTGCATCAGCAGTTTCAATTAACATGTCCTCAACTTCACCTCAATGTTTCGGAGATGCTAATGGAACAGCGACTGCAACAGGCGTTGGCGGAACCGGTCCGTATTCATATTACTGGTACAACACCGGCTCATCTTCTTCAACCATTACGGGACTTTTACCAGGAGTTTACACTGCTACAGTTGCCGATAATACCGGCTGTTTTACAAATGATACTATTTCTGTTTTACCTGCAGTTCAGATTCAGTTGACCGGCTCAACAACACCTGCATCATGTAATACAAATAATGGTTCGGCAACAGTAAATCCGACAGGAGGAACAGGAACTTATACTTATGTGTGGAGTCCGGCAATTGGAGGAACAAACAGTACAGCATCTAATATCAATGCAGGAACTTATACAGTAACTGTAACAGATGGGAACGGATGTCAGGAAGAATTAGAATTAACAGTTCCTCAGGTTCCGGTTAGTATCACTTCCGGATTTACTTCAACAACATCATGTTTTAATACCGTTACTTCATTTACAGATATGTCCACTGCTACCAATGATTCAGTTGTAAGCTGGTCATGGAACTTCGGAGAACCGTCTTCAGGTGCAAGTAATTTTTCCACGTTACAAAATCCAACACATACATTTGCATCTTCAGGAACCTTTAATGTTTCACTAACTGCAACCTCCGGAATTGGCTGCTCCGAAACATATTCAACACCTGTTACTGTTTACCCTCTGCCAATTGCAGGTTACACAGCTACTCCAACCTGTGTTAACTCATTCACTTTATTTACGAATACATCCAACATCAGCAGCGGTTCGATCACAGGATGGTCATGGAATTTCGGAGATCCTTCATCGGGATCAAATAACATTTCTAATCTTGAAGACCCTACACATGTTTTTTCAAATGCAGGAACATATCTTATTATTCTAACCGTAACTTCCGACAACGGATGTACAAGCACTACAACACAAAACCAGGTGATATCCGGAGCTCCTATTGCTGACTTTACAGCGACAAATGTTTGTCAGAACATGTCAACTGTATTCACAGATGCTTCAGGAATTTCAGCAAGCACGATCAATGGATGGTCATGGAATTTCGGTGATACTTCTCCGCTTGATTCAGTTCAGAATCCAACTCATCTTTATGGTGCGAGCGGAACATATTCCGTAATTCTTACAGTTAGCTCTACAAGCGGATGCCAGGATTCAGACACAATGAATATTACAGTTCATCCACTACCGGTTGTTGCATTTTCAGCTCCACCTGTGTGTATTAACAATGCAACGATCTTTACAGATAATACCACTATTTCATCAGGAACACTTACCAGCTGGGCATGGAACTTTGGAAATTTCACACCTGTTTATTTCGGGCAGAATCCAAATTACATGTATTCAAGTTCGGGACTGTTCAATGTAAGTCTTACCGTAACCTCTTCATTTGGTTGTGTTGGAAATGTGATCCAGCCGGTGAATGTTTATGCACTTCCGATAGCTAATTTTACAAGTACCAATGCCTGCTTAAATACTGCAACTAATTTTAACGATCTGTCCACAGTGCCGGGAAGCACCATCACCGGATGGGTTTGGGGATTCGGTGACGGTTCACCGATAGGAACAATTCAGAATCCTTCTCATGTTTATCTTACTCCCGGGACCTATAACACATCCTTGGTAGTAACCAGTGCAAACGGGTGCTTAGATACAGTTACTAAACCTACAACAGTTCATCCTTTGCCTCAGGTATTATTTAATGTAAACGATTCAAGCGGCTGTGCAACTTATTGTACTCAATTCAATGATTCAAGCATTGCTCAAAGCGGAACAATCACAAACTGGGTATGGGATTTTGGTGACCAGTCCTTTCAGTCAACAGATCAGAATCCTCAGCATTGTTATCTGCAATCAGGATTTTATACAATAACTCTTACAACAACAACTTCAAACGGATGTTCTTCCACCGATTCTGTGGTCGATCTGATAAATGTATTTCCTGTACCTGAGGCTGAATTTACATTTACTCCTCAGCCTGCAAGCACGCTGTATTCAGAGGTCAGCTTTACAGACCAATCGATTGGAGCGACAGAATGGATGTGGAACTTCGGGGATGCACAGGATACAAATCCGAGTTATCTTCAAAACCCTGAGCACAATTATCCGAATGCAGGAAATTACTGTATAACACTTACAGTTCAGAATATATATAATTGTGTTGATTCAATTGTTCATTGCATGGAAGTTGAACCTGAATTTTCTTTCTTTATTCCTAATGCCTTTACTCCCGGTGTAAGTAACGGAAGCAATGATGGTTTCAAAGGTTATGGAACAAACATTTCTCAGTATGATATGTGGATCTTCGACAGATGGGGCAATATGATTTTTCACACAAGTGATCTGTCAGAAAAATGGGATGGACATGCAAACAATGGAAAAGATATCGCTCAACAGGATGTATACGTTTATCTTGTAGAATTACTCGACTTCAGAGGGAATATTCATAAGTACAGGGGAACTGTAACTATCGTGAGGTAGATTCACTCGACATTAAAGTATGAGCAATCATTTTATTCGGTTCATTTCATCCTGCGCACTCTTTTTTCTTTCCTCCCGCTCATATTGAGAACGACCCAACTTCCAGGACAAAGAGAGCCGAATTCTCCGCGAATCACTGAAGAAAGTTCCCTTATAATTCACCCCCTCGAAATCCATTTTATTTGTTAATCTGTCACTCCAGAGAATGTCATCACAACTCAGACGTACATTCCCTTTTCCTTTTGCAAAGCCTTTCCGGATACCGGCACTCAAATTATAAATTGGGTCATTGACCACAAATCCGCCCACATTTACACTTCGATAAAACACTGCAACTTCAATCCCCCAGTTATTACGGAAACTTAATGTATTCAGCATATGAATAATACAGGTAAGTCCATATCTGCTGTAAAAACCTTGTTCTGTAGGTCCGTAATAATGATCATAAAAGCTGTTTACAGAAGTATTGACACTCCACCATTTGGTTGGCTGAAGATTTAAAGAAAAAAGTATATTGTAACTATCGTACTTGCTGACATTTTCATTTGATGTGTATGTGATCTGAGTCGAATCGTCCTGATGAATGACAGCTGAAATTACATCTTCCATGTGCAGAAAGCCCACGCTGGTTGTTAGCGTATTTTTGAACACATGCTCTATCAAAAAATTATTGCTTATCTGTGGCCGCAGATAAGGATTGCCTGTTCCATAACTATAAGGATTTCTATAAAACTGAAAAGGATTAAGATTTCCATAATCAGGCCTATCGATTCTCCGGCTATATGAAACATTTATAGTATTACTTGAATCGGCTCTCCAGTTAACAAAACAAGAGGGAAATAAACTTAAATAGCTGCGATGGACAACTGAATCGCTGGTCTGTTGAATTCCTTTAGAGTCAGTATTTTCTGCACGTAAACCAGCCTGAATATCTATCTTCTTATAAGATTTTGAAAAATTTACATAAGCCGCATAAATATACTCTGAGTAAATAAAATGGTTCGTTTTGCTACTGTCAGGAACCTCTATTCCATTAATCACGTTCCAATATTCAGCATTATTATCAGTCTGTACTGAGCTTGCCTTAATTCCTACTTCGATCTTAGCATCCTTGAGAAACGTTTGTTCATAGTCAATATTACCTGCTATGATGTTAATTTTGGTTGGCAGTTTATAAAATAAGGTCCTTGGAGATTGAGCAGCAACATTCCTGTCATTATAGAAATTAGTAATATCGATTTCAGTTGAACTCGTTTCATAACCGGCATAAATCCCATTCACGAAGAGCTCCTTACCTTTCCCAATCTTATTTTTATAATTAAGATTCACATTCCAGTCCAGATTGTTAAAATTTTTCTTTCCAGAAGTATACAAAGAAGAATTGAGAGTATTATCTGCGTTATAAATGGAGGTCGCATCTGTCAGCCTGGAAACTCCTTCAAACCTCGACATTTCAGCCATCACTCCTAAAGTTTGTTTTTCATCAATGAAATAATCCATCCCTCCCCGTAAACTTGTTCCTTCACCGGAAAATACATTCCATGTTGTATCCTTAAACACGCTGTATATTATTTCATTTCTCGCAAAAACACTCTGCTGATAAGATGCATCGTACCTTTTAAATTTCCACTGGTATCCGGTAAAAAAGAAATTCAATTTTCTTGTGCGGTAATTTAATGAGAGACCAACATTGGCTCCATAATAAAAACCAAGAGCGCCTGTTGTTGATACATTTCCGCTGAGTCCCAGGTTCTTGTCTTTTAACAAAACAATATTAATCACAGCATAACCACTTGCATCATACTTTGCCGATGGATTTGTGATCACCTCGATCTTATCTATTTGTGAAGCATCAAGAGATTTAAGGTAATTTGCAAGGTCTCCGGACGACATATATAAATTCCTTCCATCAATCGTTACCAAGACACCGGGTTTTCCTCTCACTTCAACAGATTCTTTACCATCAACCGTCACACCGGGTAACTTTTTAAGAACTTCTAATCCATTATTACCTGCCGAAATGATACTGTTCTGAATATTATAAACTGTACGATCAACTTTATGTTCAATAAAAGATTTCTGCGCGATGATCTCTACATCTTTCAACATTTTTGAATCTTCTTCTAAAACAGAAGAGCCGAGATCAACAGAGAAATTCTTGTCAGTTATTTGAAAGGGAGCAGAAGAGAATTTTTTATAGCCAATGTATCCGGATTGAACGAAAACAGAACCTGTATCTTTTATCTCCAGTGAATACTGACCCGTAGTGTCTGTGGTGGAACCAGTGACCAGGGTTGAATCTAAAGTGCGAACCAGAGTTACATTACAGAAAGGAATGCCAATACCTGTCGAATTCACAATTCGGCCACTGATCTGGGCAGAAGCGTTCATAAATAAAAATGAGTAAACAATGGTGATCAGGAACTTGCTTGTCATAAAGACCGGTATCTGAGATGAACAAATATATTGTAATAAGAACAGAGAAGCATCCCTTTAACAAACTTTAGCAAGCTATCTTTTCTTTTTGCGGGGTTTCACTTCCTCTTTCTTCTCATCATAATTAAGCACGCCACCCCAGTAGCCCATTTGTTTTAATACCCAGGATCTTCTTCCTGAAATATAAGCACTTGGTTTACCTGCATTGAACTTTCTTGGATTCGGAAGAACAGCAGCAATTGTTGCAGCATCGGATGCACTCAGATATTTTGCATCCTTTTTGAAAAAAATTTGTGAAGCAGCCTGAGCACCATAAACACCATCTCCCATCTCTATTACATTAAGATAAACTTCCATTATCCTCTGCTTGCTCCAGCATACTTCAATAAGAAAAGTGAAATACACTTCAAAACCTTTTCTGATCCAGCTTCTGCCAGGCCATAAAAAAACATTCTTAGCTGTTTGCTGACTTATTGTACTTGCACCACGGGTCCTTTTATGGCTCTCATTATATTCCATGGCTTTATCGATAGCCTTAAAGTCGAAACCATTGTGCTTAAGGAAATTCTGATCTTCGGAACATACAACAGCAAGCTGAAGCTTAGGTGAGATATCATTAAGAGAAACCCAATCTTTTCTGAGCTTCATATCTTTCCCATCTGCCTTCTGTTCTATGCAGCGAATCAGCATTAAAGGAGTAACAGGGATCGGAACCCAACGCAGCACTATCACCGATACAATACTTATGATCAGGAAATAAACTGCTGCTTTCCAGAGAAATCTCCAAACCTTTAAAAAAAAATCTTTCACATTATATTTATTATAATTCAAACCGTGGGCAATCAACCATTCCACCTGGACGATCATAAGTTTCATTACTCATAACCGGACTCATGCCCATCATAATTTCTGTAGAGTTTGCATTTCCAACCCTGAATTTTGAAATTGTATAATCATAAGAAAAACCTACTACTACATTAGAAAATACACGCACCTGGATCATACCAACAACCGCATCATGCATTCTGTAAGAAACACCTAAGCCAACTCTCTTCCTGTAATAAACCATGCAATTAGCACTGCTAACCGGTATACTCACAAAATTAGTCTGAACATGAATGGAAGGGACAATAATAAAATCATATCCACCTGTAACAAATTTCCTGGAAACAGTAAAATAAGCATTCGGCAAGATCTTATTGTTTGTTCCGATCTTTTGACTTCCCTGCTGCAGCTTGTTTGAATAAAGGTTTCTTACAGAAATTCCAGCGACTAATTTCCGGGAATACAAATAGAGTCCGGGAATAAAATCCGGGACTATCACTTTCTGATTCCGATTCAATAATGCGGGGTCATTCGCATCATAAATGCCGTTTGTAACAGCATATGTCTTTATTCCTCCGGCAACCCCAAAGCCTAAATGATATTTACTGCTTGCTTTTAGATGAATTGCGTATGATGCATAAAGAGATTTATTTGAGAAGATCCCGAATTTATCCTGTTCGAAATAAGCTCCCAATCCATGCCAGTATCTTTTATAACCCTTTTTACCAAATGCCCTTGTGACACTTGCAAAATTTGTTTCGGGTGCATACTCAAATCCACCCCACTGAACCCTGCGTCCCACCATTGCATACCATCCGGTTGAATTACCTGCTATCGCTGGGTTTAATCCATAGTCATTCATCATGAACTGTGAATACTGACCATTCAGCTGTGCATTTGAGAAAAGGCTGGCTAAAAGAAAAACAGATACAAGACTTATTCTTTTCATTTACCTGATTATGGAAACGCTTCCTTTTATAATAGATTTATCTTCGTTTTTATCTCTGTAAATAATATAGTAATACGAAGTAGGATCAAGCTCTCTGCGTAACGCATCGCGTCCATCCCATGGCTCATATTCTCCTTCATGTTCATACACCTTTTGTCCCCAGCGATTAAAAACCAGTACACGATTGTCAGGATACTTTTCAAGATGTGTTATTGACCATGTATCATTTATTCCATCTCCGTTAGGTGTGAATACCAGGGCTGTGCTAATCTCACATGGTATTTCATTTATCCTTAAATATATTAAAGTGTCATTTCCTAAACTATCCGTCACCTGAACAGTGTAATCATCAGAAGCTAATCCGCTAACATTTTTGTTGGTGCTGCCGAAGTTCCATAAATATGAATAAGGAGGATTTTCCGGAACTACATTAACTTCCGCAGAACCTGTATTTCTTTCATTGCATTCTGAATGACGAACTGATATGGTAAATTGAATTTGCTGAGCCTTTAGAATATTTCCGGCTATTAAGAGAATTAAAATGCAGATGACTTTTTTCATTTGCATAATTTTTCAATAAGTTCTTCTGCCATTACACTGCCTTTTTCCTCTGCAGTTTTTAAGACTTCACAAGCTCCGGATTTGTCGTTATGCTGGTACATGATAGTAGCCATTCCAATATAAGCCTCACGGTACTTGGGATCAAGTTCAAGAACTTTTCTGTAATCAGCAAGAGAACCTTTGTAATCACCTGCCATATCTTTCCAATATGCCCTGCTGTAATACGCATTCACATAACGGGGATCATATTCTATTGCTTTATCAAGATCTGAAATTGCTGATGTAAAATCGTCCAGACGGGCTTTCGCCTGTGCCCGGTTGTAATATGCTTTTACATGAAATGGTTTAAGTTCAATTATCTTATTGAAATCTTTTATGGCAGAACTGTAATCTTTCAACTGAGCCTTAAGAATTCCTCGGCCATTTAAGGCATCTACATAATCAGGTGAGATCTTAAGTGCTTTGTCGAGCTGCTTCATCGCAACTTTATATTCACCAAGCTTGTAATTTATACAACCCTGAAGGCAGAGCGCACTGTCGAAATCAGGGCGTTCCGTTAAAGCGTTCTCAAGATCATGCATAGCAGCGCCATAATCTTTTTGAGCGTCATTTATAACAGCGCTTTGATAATACTCCGATGCGCTATTTTGAGCAATAGAAAAAGCAGCAATGCTTATTGTAAAAATAAATAATGCTGCTTTTTTCATTGTTATATTATTTCACGAAACCTCTTATTTGCTTATTTGTCTACTGACGAAGCCAATTGGCTATTGCTTTCTATTACTTCAATATGTTTCCCAAAGCTGAATCAAACGTTTCTTTTGCTTCTGCTATTGTACCAAATGATTCTTCATCGATCATCATTTCTTTTCCTGTGACATCTCCAAGGTAAGCAAACTCTGCATTGCTTTCCATCATGATATCAATGAATTTATCCTCATCAGATTTTTTCACTGAAACAATTACCCTGCTTTGCGCTTCTCCAAAAAGGAATGCATCTTTACGAATGCTTTCATCACAGCTGATGTCGAAACCAAGTCCATTTGTCATTGAGCTTTCAAGAAGAGCAATGAATAATCCTCCGTCAGCGCAGTCATGTGCAGACTGAATGATCTTATTCTTAATAAGTGTTTTTACCGCCTGCTGAACTTCAAATTCTTCGTTCAGATCAAATGACGGAGCTGGTGAATTTTTTACTTTATGGAATGAATATAAATATTCGGAAGAAGCAATATCATTCTTTGAATTACCGATCAGATAAATAGAATCACCTTCATTCTTAAAATTAAGTGTCATGCGGTTATTCTTATCTTTCAGAATTCCAAGCATACCGATAGTTGGTGTAGGAAACACAGGGCCTTCGTATGATGACTGATTATAAAAACTAACATTTCCACCTGTAACAGGTGTTGAAAATTTGATACATGCTTTTGCCATTCCTTTGATAGAACCAACAAACTGCCAGTAAACTTCAGGGTTATAAGGATTTCCGAAATTCAGACAGTTAGTGATCGCTGAAGGCTCTCCTCCGCTGCATACAATATTACGTGCGGCTTCAGAAACTGCAATTGCACAACCAGTTTCCGGATCAGCATTTACGTAACGTGAATTACAATCAACCTTTAAAGCAATTGCTTTATTTGTTCCCTTAATGTTTACAATAGCTGCATCGGATGGGGCATTAGTACTCATATTAACTGTACCAACCATTGAATCATATTGATTATAGATCCATTGCTTTGATGCGATATTGGGATGAGAGATCAAAAATTTTGCCACCTCCTTCATATCTTTTGGTTCTTCAACCTGATCGATATTAAATTTTTTGCTTTCTGCGAAATATGCAGGCTCTTTGTATTCTCTTTTGTATATCGGGGCACCGCCACCAAGAACAAGCGATTCTGCAGGAACATCAGCAACAAGTTCATCTTTCACAAAATAACGCAGACGTTTTGTATCAGTTACTTCACCAATGATCTCACAATTCAGATCCCATTTTTCAAAAACTCTTTCCACATCTTTTTCTCTTCCCTTCTTCACCACGATAAGCATACGCTCTTGCGATTCTGAAAGAAGGATCTCCCATGGAAGCATGTTTGCCTGGCGTGTAGGAACTTTATCCAACCAAATATTCATTCCGTGTTCACCTTTTGCACTCATTTCTGAAGTAGAGCAGGTAATGCCCGCAGCACCCATATCCTGCATTCCTATTACTGCTCCTGTTTTGATAACTTCCAAAGTAGCCTCAAGCAATAATTTTTCCTGGAAAGGATCTCCTACCTGAACAGCAGGAAGATCTTTTGCAGAATCTTCAGTTATATCTTTTGAAGCGAATGCTGCTCCGTGAATACCATCTTTACCTGTTGCAGATCCAACTATATAAACCGGGTTACCTACACCATACGAAGTTGCAGAAACAGTTTCACCCGCTTTTACAATTCCTGCACTCATTGCATTTACCAATGGATTAACATTATAACACTCGTCAAAGAATACTTCTCCTCCGACTGTTGGGATACCGAATGCATTTCCGTAATCACCAATTCCTTTTACAACACCTTTTACAAGCCATTTTGTTTTATCCAACTTTGGATCACCAAAACGTAATGAATTAAGCTGAGCGATCGGGCGGGCACCCATCGTGAAAATATCACGGTTAATTCCGCCTACTCCCGTTGCAGCACCCTGATAAGGCTCAAGAGCAGAAGGATGATTGTGTGATTCAATCTTGAATGCACAACCCAGGTTATCACCAATATCAACTAAACCGGCATTTTCTTCTCCTGCTTTTGCAAGCATGTGGGGACCGTCCTTAGGAAGGGTTTTCAACCATGTAATTGAATTTTTATAAGAACAGTGCTCACTCCACATAACCGAGTAAATACTTAATTCAACAAAATTAGGAGTGCGCCCAAGAACTTCAACGATCTTATCAAACTCTTCCGGCAATAAGCCTAACTGCTTTGCTGTTTCTACTGTTGTAGCTTCTCCCTGTACTGTTACTGACATAATCTTTAGTTAATTATTGTAATCATTCAGCCCGATTAACTGATCAACCAATAACCATTAACCTTTTTTAATCGACCAAATTTAAGGAAAACAGCCCTATTGAACCGGATTTTTTATTTTGAGTTTTCAACAGTTTTGAATTGTTATATTTGAGGGAAATATCAGCGCACAAAGGGCATAAAAAGGGTTATTGAGAAGCGATTTTCTAAAACCCGCACCTTCTGAGCGAAAATCCTTAAAAACTTGGAATTTCTTTTAACACTGACATATACTCTTTTTTTCATCTTTATCATTCAAAAGATGAGTTTTTTCAATGCCGAAGGACTATCAAAACGGATCATTTCGAGTGTCTTTTTATTGAAAATTTTCTTCGGACTTTTACTCTGGAGCATTTATACTTTTTATTATACCGATCGATCTACTGCTGATATCTATAAATATTTTGACGACAGTGAAGTGATCTTTAATTCTCTTTGGACAAATCCAGCTGATTATTTCAAAATGCTTTTCGGTATTGGAAACAACACTCCTGAATTCGATCATTATTATGCTGAAATGCATTACTGGACCAGAAAGATAGATTCGAATATTTACAACGACAGTCATACCATAATCCGGTTCAATGCCCTGGTAAGATTATTCTCATTTGGCTACTACAATGTGCATACTGTTGTGATCTGTTTCCTTTCCTTAACCGGATTGACAGCCATTTACAAGACTTTCATTCCTTATCTGAAAGATAAAAAACGTGAATTGATATTTGCCGTTTATCTTTTACCTTCTGTTCTTTTCTGGGGTTCAGGCGTGCTTAAGGAAGGATTGATATTTTTTGCGTTGGGCTTGCTGATCTATCACACCAACAAACTTTTCAGTATTAAATCCATTATTATTTGTCTCGCAACAGCCTTCCTGCTGGCCTTTTCAAAATTCTATGTCTGGATAGCTGTACTCCCCGGGCTTCTTTTTATTTTATGGATCAATAAAAGCAGCGCAAAATATTTATTTATAAAATTCACAGCTGTTATTGTTTTTATTGCAGCTATCGGATTAAATATTGAATCATTCACAACCATTCAAAATCCGCTTGTTACGCTTTCTCAGAAACAATACGAATTCAATGAACTGGCCTATGGAAAGCTAACGGATGCAAACAACAATCCTATTCCTGTTGCAGGAAGCGTTATTCATATAAATAAGCTTGAACCGACATTGACCTCATTTCTAAAAAATGCACCCGCTGCATTGAAGAATACTTTCCTTCGTCCGTATATCACGGAACTGAAATCACCTCTTATGATGCTGGCCGGCATTGAAACAATTCTAATTCTTATCATCATTTTACTATGTCTTATTTTCAGCAGTTCTCTTGTGACTATAAAATGGGAATACGTGATCTTCTGCTTATCATTTGTGATCATTCAGTTTTTAATTATTGGTGAAACAACTCCAATTCTCGGAGCTGTTGCCAGATATAAAACTATTGCATTGCCTTTCCTGGTTATTGCATTTTTATTCATCCTTGATAAAGGAAAGATCTCTAAGAAACTGCCGTTCTATAATAAGATCTTCGTTTAAATATTTTAAATACATTTGCTCAACACAAAACATCCAACATTATGAATTTTAAGAGTTTGTTCAGGAAAAAAACTGTAAATGACATTTTAACTCAAGTTGAAAAAGATTGTGCAGCAGACGGTCATGGCTCACTTGGCAAACATCTTGGTGTAAGAGATCTTGCAGCATTTGGTATCGCTGCTATCATTGGAGCCGGTATTTTCAGCACCATCGGTAAAGCCAGTGCAGATGGCGGACCTGCAGTTATCCTTCTTTTCCTATTTACAGCGATTGCCTGCGGTTTTGCGGCATTTGCTTATGCAGAATTCTCTTCAATGGTACCCGTTTCAGGAAGTGCATATACATACTCTTATGTTGCATTCGGTGAGTTGATCGCCTGGATCATTGGTTGGGCACTGATCATGGAATATGGTATCGGTAATATCACTGTTGCAATTTCATGGAGCGATTATTTTACCGGACTTCTTGAAAGTGGCGGAATGCATTTACCTCAGTGGGTGCAAATGGATTATCTAACCGCTTCAAAAGGATTTGATCAGGCTACAGCTTTAATGCAAAGTGGTAAACCTTTTGAAAACCTGGATGGCAATATACAGGCTGCATATACTGCCTGGACAACCTCTCCATCTATCGGACCTCTTCATATTATTGCAGATCTTCCGGCATTGGGAATCATCATTTTTATTACATGGCTTGTATATCGCGGAATGAAAGAATCACGCAATGCAGCTAATCTGATGGTGCTTATAAAACTTTGCGTGATATTACTTGTGATCGCTGTAGGTGTATTTTATGTTGACACTGATAACTGGGATCCATTCGCACCAAACGGAGTTGGCGGTGTGCTTAAAGGTGTATCGGCTGTTTTCTTTGCCTACATAGGTTTTGATGCGATCTCAACTACTGCGGAAGAATGTAAAAATCCACAGCGCGATCTTCCAAGAGGGATGATGTGGGCGATCATAATCTGTACAATATTATATATAATCATTGCCCTGGTTTTAACAGGAATGGTTAGTTACAGCGAATTAAATGTTGGTGATCCTTTAGCTTTCGTATTTCAAAAGTTAAACTTGAAATGGATGTCGGGAATAATAGCTGTCAGCGCGGTTGTAGCTATGGCAAGTGTTCTCCTTGTATTCCAGATGGGACAGCCGCGTATCTGGATGAGCATGAGCCGCGATGGATTACTTCCTAAAAAATTCTCTAAGATCCATCCGAAATACAAAACACCTTCTTTTGCAACTATCGTTGTGGGATTTGTTGTTGCTGTTCCTGCATTGTTCATGAACCTTACTATGGTTACTGATCTTTGCAGCATCGGAACTCTTTTTGCTTTTGTACTGGTTTGTGCAGGAGTTCTTGTTCTTCAAAACAAAAAAGATATTCCACGCGGAAAATTCAAAACTCCATATGTAAATGCGAAATTCATAATGCCTTTATTACTTGTGATCGGAATAGTCCTTTCCTTCACATTAAATAAGGAGGCAACTGTTTCCTTTCTGACAAATGAAAGACAACTGAATGATCCCGCTACTCTTGTAACTTCGTTAGAATCCAATGAAATTGAAACATTAAAAGGACATTTACTTCAAGCCGACAGTGCTGCATTTATTTCAAACAATTCGGATGTAGAAACCTACCTGAGCAGTCTGGACGAAACACAATACACAACTAAAGTTCATGAATTACCCATAAAAGATGAACTAAAATACGAATCCGGTTTAGGTTTGTTCAAACACAAAATTCCTATGTGGATCTTTATCATCATTTCATTCGCGCTCGCAGTATGGGCTTTCAGAGCGAACCTTTCACTTATTCCGCTTTTAGGATTGGTAAGCTGTTTATACATGATGGCTGAATTAGGCGTTTCAAACTGGATCGGTTTCGGCATCTGGCTGTTGATTGGATTACTGATCTATTTCGGTTACAGCAGGAAGAACAGTAAATTAAAAGCAAGTAATTAATTTTCATAAAATCATAGAGAAAGCCTCGCATCTGCGGGGCTTTTTTATGAAATAAAATGTCTTCTAAATTGTATCTTTGATCTAATATTTAAACACAGCCCAATAACTAATAACCATTTAACTATTACCCAAAGATGATAGCATTCATTACAGGAGCAACTGCAGGAATTGGAAAAGCAACAGCATCCCTTTTCGCGAAGAACGGATATGATATAATAATTACCGGCAGAAGACAGGATCGCCTGGATGCCGTATCAGCAGAATTAAGCAAAGCGTACAACATAAAGGTATTAGCACTTCATTTTGATGTCCGCAATTTACCGGAAGTAGTTAACGCAATCAGATCAATCCCGGATGAGTGGAAACAGATCAATGTTCTTGTAAATAATGCAGGATTGGCTGTCGGACTAAACAATATCCAGGAAGGTGTTGTAGATGACTGGGAACGTATGATCGACACTAACATTAAAGGTTTACTTTATATGACACGCAACATTGCTCCTATCATGATCAGCAATGGTTTTGGACATATCATCAATATCGGATCAATTGCAGGAAAAGAAGTTTATGCTAACGGAAACGTTTACTGCGCTACAAAACATGCTGTTGATGCTCTGAATAAAGGAATGCGTATCGATCTTCTTCCGCACAATATTAAAGTAACTGCGATCAATCCCGGGATGGTTGATACAGAATTTTCTGTTGTAAGATTCAAAGGAGATGATGAACGCGCAAAAAGTGTTTATAAAGGAATGCAGCCGCTCAAAGCGGAAGACATTGCAGAAACTATTTATTGGGTTGCCAGCCGCCCTGCTCATGTAAACATAAATGATATTATTATAATGCCTGCTGTTCAGGCGAATTCTACGACTACTATACGCAAATAAGATTTCACTACTATTTACCACGGAGCCACGGAGAACACTTAGAAACACAGAGAGAAAATAAGAAGAAATAATAAAATGATAATAAACAACAGCTATATAAAAATATACTCCGTGAAACTCTGTGTTCTCTGTGCCTCCGTGGTGATTTTCTTTTCTCTCTCCTCCTGCTCCACCAAACAAAAAGCCGATCTCATCATTCATAATGCAATTATCTACACCGTTGATTCTGCGTTCAGCACAGCTCAGAGTTTTGCAGTAAAAGACGGTAAATTCATCGCAATCGGAACAAATGAAGCGATCCTTTCCAAATACAATGCAGAAGAAACAATTGATGCTGAAGGCAAATCGGTTTATCCGGGAATTATAGATTCTCATTGTCATTTTTATGGTTATGGTGAAGGATTAAGACATGTGAATCTTGTTGGAACAAAATCTTTTGATGAAGTGATTGACCGCATTGTAAAATTCTCAAAGGAGAATCCCGATGCGAAATGGATCATCGGTCGCGGCTGGGATCAAAACGACTGGGCTGTTAAAGAATATCCGAAAAGATATATGCTGGATAAATTATATCCTTCAACACCTGTTTTCATAGAACGTATTGACGGACATGCCGCTCTTGCAAATGCGGAAGCATTGAGAAAAGCCGGGATCACAAAAGCGACAAAAATAAACGGTGGTGTAATAGAAATAGATCTTATCACCGAAGATAAAGGCAATGAATACCAATGGACGGAAGCCAATGAAAGTAAAGAATTAAAAAAACTTCAATATCCTGTTTCCATGCCAAGCGGTATTCTCATCGACAATGCGGTTGATCTTGTAAAGAAAAATATTCCTAAACCATCGAAGGATGATATAAAGAAATCCCTGCTTGCTGCAGAAAAGAATTGTTTTGAAGTCGGATTAACAACAGTGGATGATGCAGGTCTTGAAAAAAATATCATTGATGCGATAGATGAGTTTCAAAAAAGCGGAGAATTAAAAATGCGCATCTATGCAATGCTTTCCGATAACAAAGAAAACCTCGATCATTATCTGAAAGCAGGGAAATATAAAACCGACAGACTGAATGTACGCTCTTTCAAATTTTATGGTGACGGAGCATTAGGCTCACGCGGAGCATGCTTATTAAAGCCTTATTCCGACAAACCTGAAGAAAGAGGATTTCTGTTAAGCAAGCCTGAACATTTTGACAGTGCGGCTGTAAAAATGATCGATCACGGATTTCAGATGAATACACATTGCATCGGGGATTCTGCGGTTAAATTAATGATAGACATAAACGGACATTTCTCGATCGAAGGAAACTCTATTTTACGATGGAGAATAGAACATGCCCAGGTGATAGACAAAAAAGACTTTGAATATATGCGTGACTTTATTCCTTCCGTACAACCTACACACGCCACATCTGATATGTATTGGGCAGAACAGCGCCTTGGCAAAGAACGCGTTAAATACGCCTATGCTTATAATGATCTTTTAAAAGCTGCAGGAATGATTGCGCTAGGAACAGATTTTCCTGTAGAGAATATTAATCCGATGTATACGTTCTATGCTGCAGTAGCAAGAAAAGATCTTAAAGGATTTCCTGAAGGTGGTTTCCAACCTGAGAATGCTTTATCCCGTGAGAATACATTACGCGGCATGACTATCTGGGGAGCATTCGCCAATTTCGAAGAAAAAGAAAAAGGAAGTATCGAAAAAGGAAAGTTTGCCGATTTTGTGATTCTTGATCAGGATATCATGAAATGCAATATTGATAGTGTTCCGAAAGCTAAGGTTGTTTATACTTTTGTGGGAGGCGAGAAGGTTTTTTACCACGGAGGCACAGAGAACACTAAGAAACACGGAGACAAATAATTTATGGCTACGCAAAAAAATATAAATGACTTATCATACACCATCATCGGGTGCGCAATAGAGGTTCATAAGCAATTAGGACCTGGTTTGCTTGAATCAGTTTATCAGGAATGTTTTATAGAAGAATTGAAACAAAACAATCTCAATGTTAAGTCACAAATCGCTGTTCCAATTACTTATAAAAATAAAAATCTCGGAACTCCATTAAAACTTGATATCCTTGTAAATGATCAGATAATCATTGAACTTAAAGCTGTAGAATCAATGATTCCCGTATTCCAGGCTCAGTTACTTACTTATTTAAAACTTACAAATAAGCCAAAAGGTTTGCTAATTAATTTTCATTCATTAAATATCTCGAACTCAATTGTATCTTTGGTAACAGAAGAATTCTCTAAACTACCGGTAAAATGATTTTCTCCGTGAAACTCCGTGTTCTCTGTGCCTCCGTGGTAAATATCCTTCTCTTTCTCTCTCTTTCCTCCTACTCCCAGGAAGGTCGCAAATACTCACGCCTGAAACACCGTATAAGCGTTGGCCCGGTAATTACATTAATTAAGAATGATCCTCATTTTACAAGGGACACAAAAGCAAAAGCAGGATTTAACGCAGCATATAAAGCAGAGATCCTGCTCGGAAGAAAAACAAATGTTTTGGTCGGACTAGAATACATGAGCCAGGGATTAACATTCAAAGGTTATTATAAAGCGAATGGTTACACTTATTTATATGATGAAACATTTTCATATACACATGAAATAAGATACAACGAAGTGCAAGTCCCAATTGGTTTAAAGCTTGCATTTAACAGTGAAAAAGATCGTCCTTCTACTGCTTACCTTTTCGGAGGGATCGGTTTCCGTTATATTTTCAGTTCATATATAGTGATCGCTTCCGATTCCACCAACACTACTCCATACGATGGAAAAGGGACAATTGAATTCGAGCATCAGCGTGTTGCAAAAGGTCTGAATGGCTATTACCAGGGAGGCTTGGGTATTCAAAAAAATTACAGAAGTACATCTAAAGCGTTGTTTCTTGAACTGACTTTTAAAAGGACATTTTCAAGAATTCATTACTCCGGATCAAAGAATTCAAATAATATCAATTTCAGGGATAATAATGTAGCGATAACAATCGGACTCCGATTGTGACGTTATGAATCTAAATAGTACAATCAAATGCATTCCCGACTGATCTTGTTTCTGATAATCGTTTCTTCAAATGTGTTTTCACAGAAGAAAACCTGGGATCCTGCTGTTCTTGAAAAAGCAAATACAGCCAAGGATGCAGACTATCTCACCAAAGAAGAAAAATCAGTTATATTTTATTTAAATCTTGTAAGGCTTGATCCCAAACTTTTTGGAGAAACTTATTTAAAAAAATACCTGGATTCTACTTCAGATAACAACCAATACACCAAGTCACTCCGCAAGACACTCGCTTCTGCCAAACCTTTACCGGTTGTGTATCCTGATAAATTGCTCTCAGAATTCGCAAAAGGCATTCGATATCGTTATGAGCCTGCTGATCGATGAGGATGTCCCAGCCTCGGACACCGTGAGAATATTCTTGATCCTGAATATAAATTTGTTGGAACTTCCATTCAGCCACATAAGCGGTATGAATGGAATTGTGTAATGGATTTTGGTGGGTAGTTTTATGGGACGGAGTTTACTTCGATTTTGTCATGCTGAGCGAAGCCGAAGCATCTTCTTAAAAATGGAAAACAATTTTTAAAGTATAGAGGTAGGTTGAAAGAATTGCTGCTTCCCTCTAAGAAGATCCCTCCGCGAAGCCTGTCCTGAGCTTTTGTCGATGGGGTCGGGATGACATACTGCTTAAAGATTACTTTTCAAACATTTTAAATCGCAATAACGTTCTAAAATTGTCTATTGAAAAACTGCCTACTGGTTCTTCGCCAGACTCACCGCTTCCTTCACCCACTTCTTAACCTGAGCTGTCGGAATATCTTTAACCGAATATAATTTAATGTGACGCATTCCCTTTCCGGTTCCTTCAAATAAATTTTTTGGATCTGTAAGTGAAGTTGCCTGCAGGAATCCAAGGTTCATATAATCCACTCCAGGATAAGTATAAATAAATGCGAGATTGGTTTTACCGTATATAAATGTCAGCTGCTTCCATTTGATCGCTTCTGTTATTTTAGGATCTGTAGTAAGAACAAGATCTCTTACGTTCATCGCGACTTCTCTTTTAGCTTCCGGAAGTGCTGCAAGAAATTGTTGAATTTTAGGATCCATTTTATTTATTTTCTATTTATTTTTTCGATTCATCATCTCCAGCAAAACATTGCATGTGCGCCAGTTACGTGTAGTTGCAGTTACTTTCAATTTATTCTCAAAAAAATTATTGTTGAGCTTGGTTTCACCATATCCGCCCGGACAATACAAATAAACAACCTTTCCACTGATCACAAAACGATCCGCTGTTTTGTCCGGTAATTTGATCTTGTCAAGATATTCCTTCTCTGCTTCCTTTTCCAGGAAGGTCAAATATAAACGTTCGACATCAACGCCTTTTTCTTTAAGAAATGGATTTTTCTTAACAGCGGCTTCAAGTTCCTTTTTTTCAAGAACAACCACAGGCACTTCAAATCCAAATGTATCTTTGATCTTTTTACTGATCTTCTTTGAATGCGCTTCAGGTTTCCCACTTCCATCAAATATCACGTTACCGCTTTGAATGTATGTCTGAGCGTTTTTATACTTCAATTCATCAAACACAGCTTTTAAGTCTGCCATCGGAACTTTCTTTTGTCCGCTGACATTTATGCCTCTCAGCATCGCTAGTAATTCAGGCATCTATTTCTTCTTAGCAGGTTTAGCTTTTTTTGCCGGTGCAGCTTTTTTTTGCGGATTTGGTTGCTGTTGCCGGCTTAACAGTTTTGGCTGATTTTGCTGCAGGTTTTGGCCTTGGAGTGTTCAGCACTGTTTCATACATTTTGATCCAGTCTTTCACCGTGATCTTGGACATCAGCTCACCGAATAATTTGAAAGGTATCTTTTCAGGATTCTTAAACCGAATACAGCTTTTACCCATATCAAGTTTCGCATCAGTATGTTTTGGATATTCTTTTACAAACCAATCCAGCAATTTAGGATCTGAGTAAATTCCCATGTGGTAAAATGCAATAAAATTCTTTTGGCTGGCCAGACCTGCAAAAGGCAAAGGCTGTTTAGGATCACAATGATAACCATTAGGGTAAATAGAATGAGGGACGCAATACCCCATCATCCCGTAACCCATTCTCTCCTGGAAACCACTTGGAATATTCTTGATTATTTCTTTACGCAATTTACTCATTGCTTCTCTTCTATCGTCCGGTAATTCTGCGATGTATTGCTCAGGGGTAGCTGCTTCTGATCTCATGATTGTATATAATTTTTTTAAATATCGTAATTATTTAATTTCCTAAAAAGCTTTTGATCACATCAGAATAGAATTCCAGTATTCTTCATATTCTATTTATAGATCCACATCAGAACCGGCTTTGTTGACGATTTTATTTTAGGATCAATTTTTTTCATATTGTTGTTTGAGATTGTCGGACATCCCCAGCCTTCAGGTGTTCCATCCGGATATACTTCTTTATCAGAAACCATGTCCCAGGAATGAAACACAATTGTGCGGGCAAGTGCATTGCTGTTTGTTGGTTCAAGCCCATGCATAAAATACTTAACTTTTATGCCCCAATCGCTGTGTCCTCTTGCTCCAAGTTTATATTTCCCAAGCGAAGAACAATGACTCCCATCCTTATTGCTGAATACAGGCGCATCTTTAGAAGAATCCAAACTCCATGGATTATCACAGCAACCATGTCCCACCAGAAAACTATTTATAATACTGTCCTTTTGAAGATCATAAACAAAAAACCTGTTCAACCCGGAATGCAGGCTCATATCAATGAGGATACAAAACTCCGTACTGAAATTATTAGCCTTACAAAAACTCAAAGCTTCTTTTGCTTTGCCTTTCGTTTTTTCAATATTAACTTTTGGATTATTTACATCAGCGGGCAGCTCATTAATTGTCGTGTTCGACAATGAAGAAATAAAAGTGAGTAGGAGAATGATCAGCTTCATTTAAACTTTCTGAATTATGTTAAAGCTGCAAATACTTATCCGCCAATCTTAAATCCTAAGCTGCCACCGGTTTTTCTTTGATTATCGATCTCGAACTCTTTTACATCAGCTAATGTCAGCGTTGCCAGATGCATTGGTGTACGCTCAGAAGATGGCATTTCGGCCAGACGAAGATGCTGGTTCTTCACGGCTTCCTCGATTACTTGGCGAACAGTTCTTGCATTTCCGAAATGCTTATCGCGATGTGTATGTATATGCTGGAAGTAACTCTTTAAATGATCGTTTGCTTCTGCATCCGGTGTGATCTTTTCTTTATCCAACAGATTAAGAGCGATCGCATGCATTTCTTCAGGAGTATAATCTGCAAAATGAAAAGTACGATCAAAGCGTGATTTTAATCCCGGGTTTGATTCAATAAACTCATTCATATTCTCAGTATACCCTGCTACTATCACTCCGAATTGTCCGCGAAGATCTTCCATTCTTTTTAAGATCACCTGGATCGCTTCCTGCCCATAACTATCATTTGAATTTTTTCCTGCTAAAGCATAAGCTTCGTCAATGAATAAAATTCCGCCCTGAGCTTCATCTATCTTCTCTCCTGTTTTAATTGCTGTCTGGCCGGTATATCCCGCCACCAGCGCTTCTCTGTCAACTTCAACAATATGTCCGCGCTCGAGTAAACCAAGTCCTTTATAGATCTTTGCCACAATACGCGCAACAGTCGTTTTACCTGTACCAGGATTCCCGGTGAATATGCTGTGTAAAGAAAATTTATTCAATACATCTCTTCCTGTTTCTTTATAAAAGCGGACAAGCTTAACAAGCTCATTGATCTCCTCTTTCACATTATTCATTCCGGTTAAGTTATTAAGCTCTGCCAAACCTTCCTTCAATAATTTTTCATTCACATCAAGAATAAGTTTCTTCTTACCCTGCGATGCAAAAACTTTCAGCATATCCTGCAGTTCTATTCTTGAAAGATCCTCATTACTCATATCAGCAACATTCGCGAGATTCATTAAGCGCAATCCTAAATTCATCTTCGCTTCATCTATCAGTGAATACACATAGCGCGCATTACCGAATGAGTGGTCGCGTGTACGATAAACTTCTATGAGCATTTCCTGCATATAATGTTTTGCATCATCAGTGATAGTCACACCTTTCTTTTTTGCAGCAAGCTCTGCAATGTCAAACATTTCTTCCGGCAGATAATCATCGAAATGGAAATAATGACTGAAACGTGATTTCAATCCCGGGTTTGAATCCACGAAATTCTGCATTTCCTTCGGGTAGCCTGCACACATTATCGCTATATCACCGGTGCCGTCACTCATTTCACGGATCAGGATCTCTAATACTTCGTGTCCGAAATCATTTGAATCTTCTTTTGTTCTTGTTAAAGCGTATGCTTCATCAATAAATAGAATTCCGCCCTTCGCCTCTTCTATCACCTTCTTTACTTTGGGTGCAGTTTGACCGATATACTGAGCAACCAGATCAGAACGATCCACTTCCTTCACATGTCCCTTACTCAGCAAGCCCATCTTCTTATAGATCTTACCAAGCATATTTACCACAGTTGTTTTTCCTGTTCCCGGATTTCCGGTGAATACACTGTGAAGATTTATCTTCCCGCCATCATCAAAGCCTTTGTCTTTTCGAAGCTTCATGAAATTAATGTAATTGATATGATCACGTATGTTTTTCTTTACGTGCTCCATCCCCACTAATTCATCCAGCTTGGCAAGAAGCTGCTCAATAGTTTCTTCTTCAACAACGGGAGCCGGATCTGCAACCTGCGTTCCTAAAGAAATTCCTTCTGTAACAGAAACGAGCGGAGTAGTAACGCCTTCTTCATTTTCATTACCCATTTCGAAAGGCACAAGAGCAACAAGCGTATCCATGAATACGATCTCAACCGTATATTTATCGTCTTTCCAGGAACCTGCAGATTCACTTCCCCAGCCTGCATCAAAGGTTAAGACCTGATCTTTTCTGTCCTTTTCAATAAGGCCGGTACGCAATGTTTGGCCTTTGGGCTGACCGGCATCATCATAAAAATTAAAAATGAATTCGTAATTCCAGTCGGCAGCTGTTTTTGTTTTAATTTTAAATTCCACCCATAAGTATGGCGTTTCACTGCGATTCAGTTTTTTGTAATATGTCCGGTCTGATATCTTCCATCCGTCAAACGGACCCGAAAATAATTTTACAGATTCAACATCAAAATAAGGATTGTTTTCAGAAGTTACTTTTCCAACTTCTTCAACATAGAATTTTTTCACTCCAACCAGCTCGTCATCAATATAACCTTCCCATGCATAATCCCCGCGGAACCAATACGCGCCTTCAGTTGCATTTCCCCATCCGTCACGGATAAAAACAATATTGTCATTCATTGAGATCACCTGATCATAATCAAGTGAACATAATTCCTTTCTGCCATTAGAAGTAAGATCAACACATTTTAAAGTGATCTTGGCTTTCCAATCCTGTTCGTCAAAAAGTTTATTATAAAAGGAAAATTCTGTTCTTAGGTAAGTTGTCTCTGCACGATCAAATACAGTACGGTATTTTTTTGTAGCGTTCACCATCCATAAAGGAATTTTGGGAAGATTTTGAAAAAATAAAAACCTTGCTTTGATTATCTTGAATAGAGTATAAAAAAACCCGCCATAGCAGGTTCATGGAACGCTGATCTTTATGATTTTAAGGATTTACGCTGATGGCTGACTGGTAAATTGATAAAATCAGGATTTGTTGGAGTTAAAAAATAAACAGAGCTAAAGCAAAAACTAAACACAACTAACCTTTTTTATCATAAGAATCATAAAGATCTGCAGCCTGCCCCGATGACATTCGGGGTTCCATTTCTATACCCTAAATGCAAATAAAAAACCCGCCATCTTTGCAGACAGCGGGCATAATTAGATAAATCTCTCTAAACTAAATCTAATTATTAGTAGTTACCGGAGGCAACTGCTTTTTGTGAAGGGGAGTTACAGGATCCTTCCTGAAATAAAACACCGTTTATATAGATCTGGACATACACTGATTTTCTTGCTGCAGTAGTATTCCAGGCTTCCAATGAGAAGAAATTTCCTTTTGTTGACTTAAAATTTACCGAATGTTCTGTCCTGGTGATAGTTTCTGTTTTAACCTCCAGTTTACCATCCGCGTTCGGATAAATGTAAGATGCTTCTAAATTTCCTGATTCGCTAAGTATCTTATATTCAACATCTATGGAAACCGGAGATTCAATTGCCGAAGCAGGCTGATTGCTGTTGTCCTTTTTGCAAGAAACCGCTAAAAAGCCTACTAACACTGCAAAAGAAAGTAAAATGTTTTTCATTGTTGTTTAATTGTCTTTATCCGGGTGCAAAAGTACACCTTTTTAAAGCAAAAACAATAATTTGTCGGGCAAATTATACGATTTAACGGGCGGATTTTAAGATTTGGCGGGATTCACTATTTTAAAACTGATTTATAGTTCAAACCACTATTTTACCCCATAATGGCAGATTATTTCACTCTAAAAATTTCCATCATTTTAGCCGAAGCTTCCAGTGTTTCCGATTTCAGACGTTTGATTATCTCGGAACAGGAAACAATATCGTCAATTAATTCCACACTTTGTCCTGCACACCATAAGGTCTGATAATTTCCCGGCTTAACCGATTTCTCAAGCTGCCGCATTCCGCTTATCTGAACCCACATCTTAAAGAATTTCTTTGTTTGGGAATTATTAGACAACGCTCTTTCGAGCCAATTCTGTTTATACCCGATCTTTTTTGCGAAAGGAGTATTAATTATAGTACACGGTGTCCCGGAAATTTTTTCAGTAAGTACTATATCCTGCATTTTTGAACTTACGATCGCGTTCTTATAATCATTGCTTACTGTTGCTTCAAGGCTCGCAATAAAACGCGTTCCTATCGAAACTCCGGCAGCTCCCAAAGCTAGGGCAGAAAGAATTCCTTCTCCTGTAGCTATTCCGCCTGCAGCTATTACTATCTTATCCGGAAAATGATGATGCAATGAAGGCACGAGCACCTGTAATGTATTCGGACCTGCATGTCCGCCCGCACCTTGTCCTACAGCAATAAATCCATCACATCCAAGATCATTGCATTTTTTTGCATGTTCAATATTGGTAACATCACAAAAAACTTTTGCTCCGTAACTATGAGCCAACTCTATCACCTGTTTAGGATTACCGAGAGATGTTATATAGAATGGTACTTTTTTTTCTACACAAATTTTTAAATGTTTTTCATATAAAGGATTTGTTTTCTGAACGATGAGATTGATTCCGTATGTTCCTTTCACTGTAAGCTTACTCTTCTCTTCATTCAATACATCCAGCAATTTTTCCAGCTCGCCATCATTCCTGTAATTAAGGCTGGGAAAGGTTGCAGCTATTCCATTATGCATTCCGCTTTTTAACATTGCTTCGTTGCTAACCAGGAACATGGGTGCCATGATCATCGGGAAATCAATATTAAGGGAAGCGGTTAGTTTTGTTTGCATTTGGTTGAGTTTATAGTTGTGGGAACGGTAAAATATTTTATTTTTGGAAATGTAAAGATAGTTTTTTTTACCACGGAGGAACGGAGAGCACTGAGATGCACGGAGAATTTTTTACCACTAAGGCACTAAGAAAGATAAGGAAGCTTCGCTTCTGCACTAAGAGCTTAATGGTAAGAGAAATGACCTTTAGAATACACAAAACTTTGCGCCTTAGCGTCTTTGCGGTAAAATTAGGAGCTTGCTTAAACAATAATTAACGAAACTAAAATATAATCACCATGGCCGTAACAAGAATCTTTGACATCTTACCCCAGCTTTTAGAAAAGTATAATAAGCCTGATGCCCTTGCTGCTAAGGAAAACGGGAAATGGGTAAAGTACTCTACTCAACAGTTTGTTGACAATGTGAACAACCTTTCTTACGGACTCCTTAATCTCGGGCTTGAACGCGGAGATACTATTGCCATCATTGCAAACAACCGTCCTGAATGGAACTTCACTGACTTCGCGGTACAGCAATCAGGAGGAATCAGCGTTCCTATTTATCCTACCGTTAGCGAACATGATCTCGCATTTATTCTGAATGATGCAAAGGTGAAATATGTCTTCGTTTCAACTGCAGAGCTTTATAAAAAAGTAAAAGCTACTGCTGCAAATGTTCCTTCTATAAAAGGTATCTATACTTATAATAAAGTCGAAGGCGCTGATCATTGGACAAAGTTAGTGGAAGACGGAAAACGTAATCCGAAAGCCAAAGAGATCGAAACGATCAAGAACAGCATAAAGCCAAATGATCTTTTCTCTATTCTTTACACTTCAGGCACAACCGGAAATCCTAAAGGTGTAATGCTTTCCCACAACAATCTTATAAGCAACTCTATCGCCTGTCAGGTACTTGCTCCTTTTGAAAGCAGCTGGAAAGCCCTGAGCTTTCTTCCGCTGAACCACGTTTACGAACGTATGTTAAGTACGCTTTACTTCTATCTTGGTGTTTCTGTTTATTATGCTGAAAGCCTTGAGACCATCGGAGATAACTTAAAAGAAGTGAAACCACAGATCTTTGGAACTGTTCCGCGCCTTCTTGAAAAAGTATACGATAAGATCGTTGCGAAAGGTGATGAACAAACCGGCATCAAGAAAAAATTGTTCTTCTGGGCACTTGATCTTGGGTTACGTTATGAAGTGAACGGTGCTAACGGATGGTGGTATGAATTCCAGTTAAAATTGGCCAACAAAATAATTTTCTCGAAGTGGAGAGAAGCACTTGGCGGAAATGTTGTTGCAGTTGCTTCAGGCGGTGCAGCGCTTCAGCCGCGACTTGCACGTGTATTCAATTCTGCAAACATTAAAGTTCTGGAAGGTTACGGACTTACAGAAACTTCCCCGGTGGTTGCTGTGAACAGCTTCCTGCCCGACAGTATCCGCTTCGGAACTGTTGGACCGGTGATAGAAGGTGTGAAAGTAAAATTTGCTGACGATGGTGAGATCCTTGTAAAAGGTCCGAATGTAATGCTTGGTTATTATAATCGTCCGGATGCAACAGCTGAAGCTATTGATGCTGAAGGCTGGTTTCATACAGGTGACATCGGTGTGATGTTGGAGAACAGATTCCTAAAGATCACCGACCGTAAAAAAGAGATCTTCAAAACATCAGGCGGCAAATACATTGCTCCTGTTATGATCGAGAATAAATTAAAAGAATCTCAGTTCATTGAACAGGTAATGGTGATAGGAGAAAACCAGAAATATGCTTCAGCGCTTATTGTTCCTGCATTTGCATTCCTGAAAGAATATTGCAAGCGCAAAGGAATTGAATACACCAGCAATGAAGAGATCATTAAAAATCCTATCATATGACTCCTAAAATGTCATTGAAGAGAAAAGTGATCATGGAAGTGAACAAGGATCTTATTGCTAAGATCTATAATGAATAATTCTGTTTCATGTTTTTATGAAATACCCATTTCTGAAAAAACATTTATTTATATATGAAAAAAGAAAAGCACAAGCCTTCCCCAAAGAAAAAAGAAATAGTTCCTGTCATTGAAAAAAAGCTGGTCGTAAGACTGGCTTTTATTATTGCACTCACCTTGCATCATGGTTATGTCCTTGATGATGCTTCCATAATAAAGGACAACACGATGACAAAAGGAGGAACATCTTCCCTGAAGGATATTTTCACATCTTCCTACCGGGCGGGGCAGGCAAATGCCGAGAATGATCTTTACCGGCCAATGTCAAAAGCGCTGTTTGCTATTGAATGGGAAATAGCACCTGACAACTCAACCCTGGCGCATTTTATAAATATTGTCCTATACGGAATTGCGTGTGTGCTGATGTTCCTTGTGTTCTCACGATGGACAAGAATAAACATCTACATACTTTTTATTACCACACTGCTTTTTGCTGCTCATCCTATCCATACCGAAGTGGTGGCGAATATTAAAAGCGCTGATGAGATCCTAGAAGATGCCTCATCTGATTCTTTTTCCTGTCTATTTTTTCTTTGCGTTATTATCCAAAGAATCCGCCATCGTTTTTGTGGCCATCATTCCGCTCTTCATTTATTTCTTTACGGAATTCCCTGCTAAGAAGAACATACAGGTCACCGCGATAGCTGCCGTAGTTGCTGTTATTTCACTGATCATTCATAAAAGTGTAACCGGTCAAATAGGCATTCCTATCATCCCGGTGATCGACAACTCATTGCTTTATACAGACAATACATCCCTGCAAAAAGCAACCGCGATCATGATCCTTGGAAGATATTTGCTGCTGCTGATCTTCCCTCATCCATTGTCATGCGATTATTCATTCAATACAATTCCTATCGTAAGCGGTTTCGGTGATCCGGGATTTTTATTCTCTTTAGCAATTCATCTTTTCCTATTGATCTATGCTATCAAAAAATTAAAAGAGAAACACATTCTTTCTTTCTGCATTTTGTTTTACCTGATAAGCATGTCTATTGCATCCAACGTATTCATATTAATAGGAACACACATGGCAGAGCGACTGCTGTTCTTCCCTTCCATCGCGTTTTGCCTGGGTGTAAGTTATTTACTCTGCAAACTTTTCAAGATTGATTTTGAAAACATCATCCCGACTTTCAGTGCATTCTTTAAAACTGCAAAGTCCTATGTTATACTAACAGTAGTTGTGATATTGTTGTTCAGTATAAAGACAATGGCGCGTAACAAAGACTGGAAATCGAATTCAGATCTCTTTGCGAAGGATATTGAAACAGTTCCGAACAGCGCACACATGCTGATGTATTACACAGGTGATATCATTAAAAAAGAAAAATTAGATAAAATGAGTCCTGAAGCGAAACAGGCAACTCTCCTGAAAGCAAAATCGCTCATTGAAAAAGCATTGAAGATCTACGAGCTTTTCCCTGATGCGCATTATCTGCGCGGAAGGGTTCTCTACGACTTAAAGGATTTTAATGAAGCACATAAGGAATATGCGCGTGCTGCATACCTGAATCCAAGCAAAGCCATGTATCATGCGGGAACAGCATTATTCGGATTAGGAAAATTTGGTGAGGCGGCAAAAGAATTTGAAACGGCCATGAAATTAAATCCTGAAGATCCGGATCCTCCCTTCAATCTCGGAAGCGCATTTGGTGCGATGGGTGAGAATTTAAGAGCCCAGAACAAACCGGAGGAAGCAAGAAAAATGTTCCTTCAGGCAAATGTATATTTTGAGAAAGCAATTAAAATGAAACCGGATTATAAATCTGCGTACAAGTTCATGGGTGCAACATATTACAGTCTTGGAGATCCTGTAAAAGGGAAAGAGTATTCAGATAAAGCTGCGCTTATAATAGAAAAGACAGAATAGTTTCCTACATAAAACTAAATTATGAAACACCTAACTAAATTATTAGTTGTAACTGCGTTTACAATTACAACATCTGTATTGGCACAAACTAACACAGCAGAACCAAAACCTTATATTGATGTTACCGGAATGGCGGAACAGGAAGTTATCCCTGACGAAATTTTCATAAGCATTGTTATCCGTGAAAGGTATGTGAATAAAGAGAAAATCACTATTGAGATGCAGGAAGAAAAATTAAAATCCGGGCTAAAAGAAATTGGAATAGACTTAAAGAACCTCTCTTTATCAGATGCCAACGCAGATTATGTTAAAGTTAAATGGAGATCAAAAGATGTTTTAACTAAAAAGGATTATACTTTAAAAGTCAATTCCGCGACAACGGTAGGACAAGTATTTCAGCAGCTTGAAAAGATTGAGATTTCAGATGCTTACATTGAAAGAGTTAACCACTCGAAGATCGACAGCTTAAAAAAAGAAGTGAGGATCCTTGCCATAAAAGCTGCCAAAACAAAAGCAGACTATTTACTTGCTGCAATTGGAGAACAAACCGGAAAACCATTAATAGTGCAGGAGAAAGAAAACACCTACATGGACTCCAGTATGCTGAATGTGAGGTCAAGCCGTTCTTCATCCACTGAATATTTTGTTGACGGACAAAAAGTGAGAGGTGAAAGCGATATCCAATTTCAAAAGATAAAGATCCAGTCTGCTATTTATGTTAAGTTTTTGATTAAGTAAAAACTTAACATTAAATAAACAGCGATTCTGATATTTAATAAGCGCTTATGAATGGATATAAACGCTTAAAAATGGAATTATGGCGTGAAGCCATAAGTTAGGGGCAATGCTTGAACCGAATTCAAACAACAATATGAAGACAGCAATCAAAGACTATTTTAATAACCTAAGCGACATTATAGATGCAGAATCGAGAATCGCTTCCTCGAACAAGCATAACCCAGACATAGGAGATAATCGCGAGCATATTCTAATAAACTTTTATAATAAGCATCTACCTGACCGCCAAAGAGCCATACAAGGTGGAAAAATATTAGCCCTTGGAGGCATCCACTCTAAGCAAATGGATGTAATTGTTAAAAATGACTTATTTCCAAAGTTCGAGCAAAACCATAAGACTTTTGTATTGTTAGAAAGCGTAGCTGCCGCGGTGACAGTAAAATCCTTTCTAGATACGTCTGCGTTAGAAGATTGTTTATCTAACATTGCCAGTATTCCACAATTAGACACAAAAACATTTTCTCTTCAAAATAGTTCTATTAGACGACCAGAACTTGAACAAGAATTCATGAAAAGTCATCCTACATTAGTTGTATTTGCATATGATGGAATTAGCTCGACTAGCTTAGACGATTCAATGATTAATTTTTATACACGGAATCCAACAATTCCTATGAACCGCAGACCTCATTATATCATTGTGAACGGCAAGTATTTCTTTCACCGACTAACGGCAGAATCAAAATCGATTGATGGAGTCTTATTAAAAGCCGACACTTGGACAAAAGTGGAGCTGACAAAGGAGTTACAAGGTATTCCTTTGTCGCGTCTAATTCACGATGTAAACTCTTACAATACCTTTTTGAGTTGTATGTCTTTACACTTCCACGAATATCTCAATGAAACGTACTTTTCACAATAAGTAAGCACAGCCCCTAACAGCAACTTTGAGCTATGCGGGATTCGTGCTAGTTCGCAAATGCAAATTAAGGTGCTTCGCGAAATCCTTGGCATTTGCTAATTTACTTTTGTACATTTAATAAAGTTTTTCGGTTAAGACAATGTTGTGCTTTTAAACCCGCACAGCGCAAAGCTGCAAACCGTTAGCAGCAAGCAAACAGACAACAATAATGACGACACAAATAATAATAGTTTTAGTTCTGACTTTTATAATTAATCTAATTACGACACTTTCGTATTCGGTTAGAATTGTGGGTATTCGGACAGGAAGAATTGCTATATCCTTTGCATTGTTTAACATTCTTGTGCTTGTTTCACGAACGGCAAATGGATTTCAAGCGCCTTTACTTGCAAAGACGGTTGAAAATGACATCAAGGCTGGCATTTATGGTAACGAATTCACTTTTCGCCTTATCATATTCTCATGCACAATTGCGACAATATGCGGTGCAGTTCTTATACCTACATTCCAGAGAATTCTATCCAGAGCAGTTCTTAATTTCAGTGTCCATAAATCAATGTCCAGATTGCTTGTTCACGGTTTTTCAAAGGCTGGCATTCTATATTTTAAGGATAATATGACTGTTCCAGCAAAGGAGAATATAACTCAACTAAAAACTGACACAGAATTCCCCTGGAAAATATTTATACTTAACACTCTTGCGGTTGCTATACTAACAATAGGTGTTTTATCAGCGGTTTACGCTTCCTATCTTAATCCAGACTTTAGAACAACAGCTAGCAATCTTTCTGCATTTATCAATGGTTTGGCGACTATATTAATGTTTGTGATCATCGACCCCCATCTGTCCGCAATGACAGATGATGTAACTTTAGGACAATGTTCAGAAGGAACATTTAGAAAATACATTGTCTACATGACAATTGCCAGACTTCTTGGAACTATTTTGGCGCAAGTACTTTTCATTCCTGGCGCAGAATTTCTTGCATGGGTAGCGACAATTATATAAAGAGCTTCTATTGCCCAGCAGCTAACACAGGTCTAATGCCATTAGGGCATCTTGCTCCGCACAAATTTGACTATATTTGATAGTACCTCATCTCCATTAGAACAAACGCTACAGTACAAAATGAAAAAAGCCCTACTTCTTCTTCTACTTTTTTGTTTTAGCTTTGCATCTTTAAACGGACAAACAACTTACCATCCTTTCCCTACTACATCAGCTATCTGGACCGAGTATTATAATACAATGGGTTCAATAAGTCAAAGCCAACTGGGAATTTTTGGTGATACCATTCTTGGATCTGATACATATCATAAATTGTATGCAAGTAGTATTCCTTGCGCTGATACTCTCATGACTCAAGGCAATTCTTTTCTATATGGCGCAATCAGAGAAGACAGCTTAAAAAGAGTTTATTATTACCCCTTTGGTTCAACCACCTTTTGCCAGCCAGACATTAGTTATAAAATATATGATTTTTCAAAAACAACACCTGGCGATACAATTCAATTTGATACTTCCTCGGCTTCAAGCTGCTATCCATTACCAACAAGATATATTACAATAGATTATGTTGACTCCATTTTAATTAATAATTCCTATAGAAAATATTTTCACTTTTTAGAATGTGAGCCCTGGATAGAAGGGATTGGAAGCTTACGTAATTTATTAGCGATGATCAGTCCGGCACCTGCCTGTTCCTGCTTCAGTGCGCTTCTTTGCAACAAACAGAATGATTCTCTTTTTTACATGAATCCTGTTTATAATTATTGTTACTGTGATTTAGGCACTAACATACCAACCAGTGAAGAAAAGGAATTATTCACAATCTATCCCAATCCGTTTACAACATCAACAACCTTCATCAGCAATAATCAATTAACGAACTCCACTTTAACCATCTTCAATTCTGCTGGGCAGAGAGTTAAATTCCTTGAAAATATTTCAGGTGAAACAATTACTATTTCACGCGACAATCTGTCGGATGGTATTTATTATTTAACAGTAATGGAAGGCGGAACAATAGTTTCGGCACATAAATTACTGATTCACGACAAGTAAGATGAAACAATATTTTTTCACAATATTTCTTCTTTGCATAGGATTTTTAGGTGTTGGGCAAACCGATACGGTTATACAGAACCAGGAGTCTGCTCCCAAAAACAAAACTATTCAAATAATGCCCAAATTCCCGGGTGGAGAACAGGCGATCTATAAAATTGTTTCAGACAGTATGGTATACCCAAAACTTGCTGCTAAAGAGAGAATAGGCGGCAGAATTATTATTCAGTTTACAGTTGATACAATGGGGAACATTGCTGATGTAAAAATCATGAGAGGAATTCGTGAAGACTTAGACAAGGAAGCAATAAGATTGATCTATCTGCTCAATGGCTGGACACCCGGAACTGAAAACGGGAAGAAAGTCAGGGTTTCGTTTAATTTACCTCTGTATTTTTACCCAGATGAAAAGTTTAGAAAAAAATACAAAAAAGAGAATTCTATCAAATAACCGCTATAAAATACAAGGCCAAACATAACCCAACAATATGAAATCAAAACTATTAACACTTTCAATTCTCTTACTGACAACCCTATTCATAGGTTTTGCAAATAAATATGAAATTAAACCTTGCTTTATTTCATTTAAGACAGCAACAAACCTGACTGCTGCTGATCCTGACAGGCTGCCCGAAACCGCTGAAAAAAGCAGGACTGTAAAAACAGACAAAGGCGAAGTGGAAGTTACCTGCATTGACGGCTACAGAATTTTATATAATAATGCTAAAAAAGCACCATTCGTAAATCTGAAAGTGGAGCTATCTGAAAAAAAATTGTATGCCAACGACCAGGAAAAACTTATTGCCAATCTAAAATATTTAAATTCGAACTCAACAGGTATGGAAACCCCTGACCTCATCGAACTTGAATTTAATGGATATAAGATCTACGGACTCAGCCGGGGATCAATTGAAAAAGGAAGTAATTTGGGAACATTTATTATGTTTCCCGGAGATGGGATAATAGTTTATTTCTATTTCAACAATATGAAACCCGAATTTAGAAATTTTGAAAGCGTTGAAGATTACAAAAAACAACGTAATAGATTTATGGACGAATACACGAGGTATTTGACAATGTGTAAGGACAAATAAATATTAGATCGTCAAAATTATCAGTGTACCACTTTTGAAACGCATGAATTAAAATTACAACAAGGCGATACTTGGGCCAGGCTAAGAACATTTAATATGAAATTAAACTACACTTTTACTATTATATTATTTGCTTTTTCATTTTTACTTTTCTCTTTTGCTGATAATAATTCAAATGAAAAGATTGATAGAATATTAAACGCGGACACAATTGCGTTCGATATCTACTCAGGTGGATGCTTTAGTAGCTCAGATAATTTTATAGTTATTTTAAAAAAGGACCAAGAGAATTATTTACTGTCATTAACTAATAATAAAAAGAAGGTGACACAAAAACATATTAAAGGTTACACCTTGAGAAAGTTTGGAGAAAGCTTTAAAAAAGAAATGGCCAAAGAATATACATCAGGGTGTACTACTTCAACTACCTTTGTTTTAAGTTCAAAAGGAGACACTGTAAGTTTTAATTACCATGTTTGTAACTCAACACACACACCTGCGAAAGAATTTAGCAAAACTTTAGGAATAAAATTAGAAACCGAGAACTAGCTAATCTATTATTACAGGCAAACAAATTGATTACGGGAAACTATTAAGTTTAAGAAATTAAACGAAAAAAAAATTATATTATGAAAAAAAAATCAAACTTCTCCTTCCTATTCATTCTATTTATCACTATTACTTCTTGCGGCAATTCCGATCCAAACAATGAAATTGACGAAGGAAACATTAAAGGTGAAATATATGAAAGCAAAGAAATCGGCTGGACAATAGAAATTCCTAAGGGTTGGGAAATTGTTTCGCGTGACCAAGTTGAAGCTGCTAATGAAAAAGGAAGCCAAGCCATGGAAAAAGTGACAGGCCAGGAAGTTGACACCAAAACAATGAAAAATTTAATCAGTTTTCAGAAAGATAAGTTCAATCTGCTTGGTTCAACATCTGAACCTTTTGTTGAAGAATATCCAAATGAATACCTGATCAATAACCAGAAAATTTATGAGATCCTGTATGATACATTTAAAAGCCAGGGAATTAAAGCGGACACATCCACAGGGAAAGAGCTGGTTGACAATTTAGAGTTTGATACTTTCTACACCACTATTTATTCTCCAAAAGGTGAAATAATTTTAAATCAGGTTTTATATGGAAGATTAATAAATGGTCTTAGTTTCGGTGTAACTATTTGCTATAACAATCCGGAAGATAAAAACACATTGCTTAATGCGTGGAGAGATTCTAAATTTAAAAAGACAGATCATCATCAATAAGCTAAAATTGGATTGATTAACTGACCAAATGAAAAAAAACTTACTCGCAATACTTTTCTTATTCAGTGTGACTGCTTTTTATGGTCAGGAAAGAATAGATGAAAATAAAATTTATCAAAACATAAAAGACTTCAGTGAGTTTCAAATATTCATGAACTCCAACTATACCAATATTCAAAATTGGTATTTTGTGCAATCAGGAAAAACGCCACAGAAAGAGGAAACCAGAAAAAACGTTTATGATGAATATCCAACAATCAAGAAAAAAATATTAAGTTCAATAGACCCTTTTTTCAAAGATCAAGCTATCATCATATTTAAAAAATCCGATTCGCTTATTTCCATTTCTACAAAAGTAATAACCGTTCTGGATTCATTTTCCTCATATGAAGACCCCCTTTCTTCAATGCAGCTATATGATCCTGTCATTGATACGATGCCAAAACTTAATATATCCTTAAAGAAAGAAATAGATGAATTGTTGCTATTATTAAACAAGGCGTATTTCACACAAATAACAGATAGAGAATATAAAAGCAAAATTATCAGAATTACATTAATTTTTGCATCACTTTTAATATTATTAGTTTTTATTTTCTTGATTTCAACAATTAGATCAAAGAAAAAAATTCAAAAGCAAAAGTATGAAGTTGAAAAACAAAAACATTTAATAGAAGAAAAAAACCGTGAAATTACCGACAGTATTTCTTATGCTCTACGCATCCAAACGGCAATTCTTCCTCCACAAAAAATAGTAAAGCAGTATTTAGAAAACTCCTTTATACTCTACAAGCCAAAAGACATAGTAGCAGGAGACTTTTACTGGATGGAAACAGTTGATGATTTAATCTTATTTGCTGCTTGTGATTGCACTGGGCATGGAGTACCAGGTGCAATGGTTTCGGTAGTATGTCACAATGCACTTAACCGTGCTGTAAGAGAATTTAGAATAACACAACCTTCAGCTATTCTTGATAAAACAACAGAAATTGTTATTGAGAATTTTGCAAAAAGTGAAGAAGACATTAAAGATGGAATGGATATTTCACTTTGCGCTTATAATCCAAAAACTCAAACACTCCAGTGGTCTGGAGCTAACAATCCCTTGTGGCTAATAAAAAACAACGAGTTAATAGAAATTAAAGCTGATAAGCAGCCGATAGGAATGAATGAGAATGGTAAGCCTTTTACAAATCATCAGTTTTCGTTAAATAAAAACGATAGCATTTTCCTATTCACTGATGGCTTTGCTGATCAATTTGGTGGCGAAACCGGTGGTAAAAAATTAACTCGTAAAAGATTCAAACAATTATTATTAAGCATTCAAGATAAGCCAATGCATAATCAGGGTATAATTTTAGACAATTTTATTATTGATTATAGAAAAGAAGTTGAGCAAATTGATGATATCCTCGTTATGGGGGTGAGAGTCTAAAACCAACTAATAATTATTCATTACAATGCAATTCGAAACAATTGAAACACCCAGCCTTCTCCTAAAAGCACTTTCTCCTCAGTACATGAAGCATATTTTTGAGAATCATTCAGACGAAGAGATAAAGATGATTTTGGGGCACCAATCAGAAAAAGATTTTTTAGACGAAAAAGACAAATACCAGGATGGGTATTTCGCTTATGACCCCAGCTTTAAAAAATTTCTTATGACAGATAAAGAATCGGGAACCACTATCGGACGCTGCGGCTTTCATAACTGGAATAAAGGGCACAGGCGGGCTGAAATTGGCTATACCATGACGAACGAAAATTATAAGAGAAAAGGGTTCATGACAGAAGCTGCGGAAGCAATTATAGAATACGGCTTCAACAAAATGAATTTACACAGAATTGAAGCGCTGGTAGGTCCGGCAAATGTTCCTTCTTTGAGGATAATGGAAAAGTTTAACTTTGTAAAGGAAGGAATATTAAGAGAACATCATTTAACTGCAGATAAGTTTGAAAACTCATTTATGTTTTCGAAGCTGCATCATGAATTTGTAAAAGAAAAATTATAAATTATAAACCAAAAACTATGTTAAGATTATATATGCCCCTGGCTTTTTTAGTCCTTTTTATTGGCTGGATCTTGTATCGTTTACTTGTTAAGAGAGACCTGAAGAAAAATTTAAATGGCGTGTATATGGGATTATTCTTTATAGAAGTGTGGTCAGTGATCTTTTATTTATGTTTAAATAATTAACCCTAGAAATGAAAACTCCAACAACCATAAAACTAAGAGATGGTGATCAATGCAAGGTAATTGCAGGAACACATGCAGGAAAATCAGGGACAGTAACGGATATAAACACCAGCAAAACAGGTCATATCACAATCACTGTTGTTCAAAAGAATGGTGGTCGCTTTAAGACTCTTGGAAAGAATGTGGTGGTAGAGAGCTAAGAGTTTGACTTACGCAAACCTTTTCAAGATCATCTCCACTTCCATCACATAACTACCTCCAAAAAGATTGACATGAACCATTAGCGGGTAGAGATTACAAAGGTCAATCCTTTCTTTCCAGCCATTCTCCAGCGGAAAATGTTCATTGTAAGCCCGATAAAACGAATCATCAAAACCACCGAATAACTTTGTCATTGCAATATCCATTTCACGGTGACCATAATAAACAGCGGGATCAAAAATACAGGGAGTATTTTCTTTACTGATCATAAAATTCCCACTCCAGAGATCACCATGTAATAACGAAGGTTTTTCGGATGGAAATAAATTATCCATTTTCTTAAAGAGCTTTTCAAACAATACATTCATTGCTGAATTGACTTTTCTGTCATCAAATGCCAGCTTCAACTGTTTCCTTAATCGTTCTTCGATAAAAAATTCTGACCAGGATGAATGAAAAGAATTTGTTTGCTTCAATGATCCAATATAATTATCCTGATCAAGTCCGAAATACTTATTTGTATGAGAATGCATATCCGCAAACAACCGGCCGAATTCCCTGAAAGAGGCAGAAGTCTTTGAGCCCGCTTCAATGTATTCAAGAACAAGAAAACTTGTTTCGGTGCTTTTGTTTAAAACAATAAATTCAGGAATTTTTAATGTGGAATTATCTGCGAGAAGCTGAAGGCCTTTTACTTCCGCTTCAAACATTCCGGGAAATTTATCCGGATCGTTTAACTTAAGGAAGTAAGAACCATTTGTGGTTTCTATCCGATAAGCATCATTGATACTTCCACCACTTACACTTTCATATTTTGAAATATGAATTGGCTTGCCAAATTTCTCCGACAAGTTTTCTTCTATGAAAGATCTGACTGAAGCTTTCAAGGTCTTACTTCGGTTGTGGCGGAATTAAGCCCAGCTTTTCAAGATCTTCCAGGTAAACACGCTTACCATTGTATATAGCAGTTACGAAAGCATCCTTTTGTCCGGCCGCACGAACCTTATCCTTATGTCCAGATGCTTCATTTAAAGTTTTAAATGAACCTCCGATGGTGAATCGGGTTATACCGTCATTCAGAACCAGCTTTTCCACTTTACCCATACCTTTTAAGAACTGGTAGTTGTAATTTTTAGGAAGGTTGTATGCAGCAATCTGAACTTTAAATTCCAGGCCTTCTTTGGTAGAATTACCTATATCGCTTACCGGAGGTGTTGTCACAGGAACTGGTGGAATAGGTTTTACTGCAGCCGTATCTGTTTTTGCTAAAAGAGAATCTGTCTTTGGAAGTGTATCTTTTGGAATATTAAAATTAATATTCACCACTTTTTCTGTAAACTCAGCTAAAGCGATAGCCTCCACTTTCACTGTTTGAGAAGGATAATCCTTTAATGAATATGTAACTTTATAATTCGCACCGGCAGGTAAGTTCACAAGATAATCTCCGCTAAGGGAATTGGAAGTAAAATCTCGGTACACCTGATTCTTGTCTTCGATCTCTACTTTAATTGAAGCCATAACTGCCTTGTCATCAACCGTTGTTTTTCCGCTTAGCATATATACAGGAGGAGCTTTTATGATATTACTTACATCAACGGTGTAGATATCCTGCAATCCGAATCCTCCGGCTTTTCCGGAAGCATAATATCCGCGCTTTCCATTTGCCGCGAGCACAAAATAAATATCTTCATCCGGGGTATTAATAGGATAGCCCAGGTTAACCGGCTTTGTCCATGACGAATCTTTCGGATCAATGGTTGATTTAAAAATATCGTAATAACCCATACTGTTCCAGCCTTTTGAGCTGTATAGTAACGTTACACCATCAGGATGAATAAAAGGAGCATCATCATCATAAACAGTATTTATGGTCGGACCAAGGTTGGTAACTCTTCCCCATGATCCGTCCTGCATCAGAGTTGCACGATAAAGATCCTTTCCACCATAACCACCGGATTTCTCGCTGGAAAAATAAAGTGTTTTTTCATCAGCAGTCAATGAAGCGCTTCCCTCCCATGCACCTGTATTCACATCCCCAACAAGCTTTTCGGGCGTGCTCCAGCTTTCACCGGTGAGGGTGCTTAAATAAATATCACCTCCATCATAACTGTTATCACGGAAAATAAATAATTTTTGTCCGTCATTGGAGATAGCGATAGCTGCATCATGAACATTTGTATTGATATTCGGCCCGATACTGCTTGGAGAAACCCAGTGATCGCCTTCTTTATGAGTTATAAAAACATCTTCATAATAGATACCAAGCTCATCCGACATGTTCATTGCATTCTGCTTACCTCCTGTACTCTGATCTCCGCGATATGTAAATATCATCACCTGTTCATCTGAAGAGATCACCGGAACATACTCCGAATTAACCGTATTCATTATCTCACCGATATTTTCTATTTGTGCTTCTACAGGTGCAGCAACCAGTACCTTTGCATTCTTACAATATTCTGCAAGCTGTAAGGCTTTTAGTTTTTTCTCTTCAGTTATTTTTTTATTGGAAGTAAATTTCTCAATAGAAGCCAAAGCCTCATCAAACTTATAGTTGTAATGATATGCTCTTGCCAGATCGTATTCTATGTCCCCCGCTTTTTTATTCTTTTCATACACCTGGAGCAAAAGTTCAAGTGCACGGCCATGCATATCACTTCTGTATAACCCACAGGTTCCCACAACATATTTCAGATACATTTCTTTAGGATGGCTTTGTAACAATGCATCAAAGATTGGCAGTGCCATGACAAAATTCTCATCTTCAAACATTGCCTGTGCCTTAACAAGAGAATCAGTTTCAGTTTTTCTCCATTTACGCGTTTTCATTGTTCCCTGGGAGAACAATGTATTTGAATAAACAATAACAGTCAGCAGAAGTATAACTTTTTGCATAAGAATAAAGATTGATGGGCTTTCTCAAAAATAACTAAATTTACGTATAAATGAATCTGAAGGTTCCACATACTCCAAATATGTTCCGCGAAAATATTCGTATCGGGCTTGAAGTTGATGTTGTTTTAAAGAAAGATCAGCGAACAGGCAAAAGAACACGCGGAAAAGTTCGTGCAATATTAACCAGCAGTCCGTTCCATTCAAGAGGCATAAAGGTCATGCTTGATACAAGACAGGTTGGCCGGGTACAGGAAATAATCGGTTAGTTGATCTTCCTTCCAAAGAAATTATTCGCGATCAGTTCCTGAAGCAACATACGTTTTCCCTGGTACATTGCTGTGATCCACGCATCTTTAGTTCCAAGACGGATACATTCCTGTCGGAAAGCTTCAGCATCTTTGATGGTGTTAAAATCACGCATAGTGAAACGTGTGATACCATCGGGATAAGGTGTTACTAATGCCGGTGGCGGTTCAAGAGATTTCAGATTCTTATGCTTAAAGTTCTGAGGCTTGCGGTAAGCACCTATCTGAACTCGGAACGTTAACCCTTCTGCACAAATATTCCCTGCCTGGCTGATCAGGCTGTTGTATATTTCCTTGTTGTTAAGATCCTTTCCAACAAATGCAGAGAAATCTGTGTTGGCTCCCGGATCACATGGATTAACAAATTCTTCCATTGTTTTTCTTACACCGAAGAAGAAAACAGTAACAATAGATTTAGAAGCTTCGGGTTCCTTTTCAACTAAATTTTTCTTAAAGGCATCTGCATCAGCAAGTGTTTTGAACGGGCCAAAAGTATAACGGATCTTTCCATCAGGATAAACCTTCTTATCTATCTTACCATATTTTTTAAGATGATCCAGTTTGAAATCTGCTTCATTGTCAACTGCGGCAATTTCCACTTTGTATGATAGTCCTGCAATTTCTGACTTCCCGTTATCCTTCACCATTCCACTCATTACTTCACCATTGTTCAAAGCAACTATACCTTTCTGACTCTTAATAACTTTGGTTTCTGTTGGCGCAACATAATCTCTCCTGGTGTATTCCGAAGCATAGAACTGCTGAACTAATCGTCTCGAATTACATGAGTCAACAGTAACTGTAGTATTCTTTAATGAAGTATCTTTTTCTATGATCCTGTATTTATAGATCTCCGCATCCAGCAGTGATTTAAAATTACCTACATAAAAAGTAGTATTTCCGTTGCTGTCTTTTCTTGCTTTGATACTGTCGATACCTGTAAGTTTTTCAGGATGGAAATCTTCAGGGTTTTCAAACGTTCCCATCTCTACATTAAAAGTGATGCATGATTCTTTTTTATCACCATGTTTCTTCAGGATATCCTGGTAAACGCGGGTTTCATAAACTTCCGCTTTCTTTTCTTCATTATAACGCTGGATCTGACTGTTGATCTGAGTCTGGATAACATCAGAAGAATCCTTCACTGCAACAATATCATTCTCCTTTTTATAACCTTCAGAATAAACTTTAAAATCTTTCTGAACCTGAACATACGTATCAAGGTTCTTTACATTCACATACTGGTATTGTGCTTCGTAACCTTCAACCTCAATCGCTACTTTATAGTTATTACCGGGAGTTAAGGCAATGATATATTTTCCGGAAGAAGAATTGGAATGGTAAGAACCCTGCTTTTCACCTGTATCGGCATTTGTAACACTGATCTTTGCATCAACCGGTTTATCATCTGCCATTACAGTACCAACAACGAGAGCCAGTACAGGACGTTCTCCTTCAAATGCAGGAATCACTTCATAAATATCCTGTTGTCCGAAACCGCCATTTCTGTCAGAAGAAAAATATCCGTGTTCACCATCTGCAGTTAATACATAAAAACGTTCATCTTCAGTGGTATTGATAGGTCCGCCAATATTTACAGGCTCTCCCCATTTACCCCCGCGGAATGTTGAATACATAATATCATATCCGCCAATACTAGAATGCCCTTCCGAACTGAAGAATAATGTAATACCATCAGGATGTATGAAGGGCGAATCATCATTATAAGGCGTATTAACTGATGGGCCCATATTTTCAGCCTTACCCCATGAACCATCAGGCATTTTCTTACTTAAATAAATATCTCTCCCACCTAATCCACCCGGACGCTCACTCGCGAAATATAATGTACTTTCATTTGCAGAAAGAGAAACGCTTCCCTCCCAGTACTTAGTGTTGATCTCAGGACCAAGAGGCTCAGGGGTTCCCCAAACTTCACCCTTTAATAAACTCATGTAAATATCACCACCATCTTTTTCAGTACTGTGGAAAACGAATAATTTTTGACCGTCCGCAGACAATGCGATACTTGCATCATGATTAACAGTGTTGATGTTTGACCCAATACTCGAAGGAGTAAGCCACTTGTCACCCAAACGGTAAGAAACAAAAACATCTTCATAATAGTTCCCATTAGGATCCGGTGCGAAATTATCATCCATTAATCCACCGGTACTATTTGGGCCGGCATATGTATATATAAGAACAGATTCATCAGAAGAGATCACTGGAACATATTCTCTATGTTCAGTATTGATCACCTCACCCACATTTTTGATCTCACACTTCACTTTAAGCTCAACGAAAGCCTTACCATTCTTACTGTTCTCAATATATCTGTCAGTCAATAAACGCTGGTTAATAGGAGGAGCTGTTCCCAGATATTTCTTAAATGCAGCGATAGCCTCATCAAATTTATAATTCAAATGATATGCTCTTCCAATGTAAAAATCGATATCCGGTGCATCGGGAGCCGATTCTGCCACCTGCGTGAGAAGTTCGATCGATCTCATTTTCTCATCACTTTTATATAATAAAGAAATACCGGTTTTGTATTTATAATAAAGTTCAGTTGGATGCGCATTCATTAATTCCTGATACAAAGGAAGAGCACGCAGATAATTTTCTTCACTAAAGAAAAATTCAGCATTCTGTAGTTTGGTTTTATCCTCTTTGCTTAAGGCCTTAACATTTGGAGTAAGATCTTTTTGTGCTACCATCGATGCGTGGCAGAAGAACAGTAGCAGAACTGAGATAATAAATATTATTCTTTTCATAAGTATCTTTTTACCAATCGAAGCAAACGGATGAAGTCTTTTTAAATAGGATGCACTAAATTGAAGATAAATGAAAACGATTCAACTATAAGAATATCAAACTTATAAACACAACATCGTTAATAAAGCCGTTTCATTTTATAGTAATTCCGTTTAAAAACCTTGTAAAATCGACTATATCATCTATTAATGCTCACTGTATGTTTAAGAGCGAATATTTCCGTATTTTCGGGTTAATAAACTTAACAATGGAATTTTTAGATAAACATATAGAAGATTATTCTTTAGATCATTCATCTGCAGAAAGTGATATCTTAAAAAAGATAAATCGTGAAACACATGCAAAAGTTATGCAGCCACGCATGCTTTCCGGGCACATGCAGGGAAACTTTCTTTCAATGATCAGCCAAATGATACAGCCTGAACAGGTCCTTGAAATAGGAACATATACGGGCTATTCAGCTGTATGCCTTGCGCAGGGGCTTACAGAAAAAGGCCAGCTGCATACGATCGATGTAAATGAAGAGCTTGAAAAAACAGTGAGAGGATATATAAAAGAGGCAAAGCTTGAAAACAAAATAAAGTATTATATAGGTGATGCATTGCAGATCATTCCTGCAATAAATGAAATGTTTGATATCGTGTTCATAGATGCTGACAAAAAAAATTACTGCAATTATTACGATCTGATCTTTGATAAAGTAAAACCAGGAGGATTCATTATAGCAGACAATGTTCTCTGGAGCGGAAAAGTTCTTGATCTTCAGAAGAACAAGGATCATGATACTGTAATGATAGATGTTTACAATAAAAAGGTTCACAATGATCCCAGAGTAGAGCATATGCTGTTACCTTTGCGTGACGGACTAATGATTGCAAGAAAGAAATGATTTCAAATTTCAGATTTCAAATTCCGGAGGAATAGTCAGTTCGTCCCGATGGCTATCAGGATGAGCATTCTCTACTCGAAGTACAGGAACCAGAAATAAATTTATAGTCTACAATAAAATATTTATAACAATGATAATTGATCTAAGAAGCGATACGGTTACAAAGCCGAATAAAGCAATGCTTGAAGCAATATTCAATGCAGAGGTCGGTGATGATGTTTTCGGAGAAGAACCAACAGTAAATGCTCTTGAAGCGAAAGCTGCAAAACTGTTCGGCATGGAAGCGGCTTTGTTTTGTCCTTCCGGAACTATGACAAATCAGATCGCGATCAAAGTACATACACAGCCCGGTGATGAAGTGTTATGTGACAGCACAGCTCATATCTATAATTATGAAGGAGGAGGAATTGCTTTTAATTCAGGAGTTCAGGCGAAACTAATAGCTGGCGAACGCGGACGGATCTCCGCTCAGCAGGTTGCTGAAAGCATTAATCCTCCCTTAGACTGGCTTACAAGAACCAGCCTTGTATGTGTTGAGAATACTGCTAACCGTGCGGGAGGAAGTTATTATTCACTCGCACATATGAAAGAACTTTCGGATGTTTGTAAAAAAAACAATATAAAATATCACTTAGATGGAGCACGCGTATTCAACGCAATTGTTGAAGCGAATTATACACCTGCAGATCTTGGGAAAATATTCGATTCAATATCTATTTGTCTTTCCAAAGGCTTAGGTGCACCGGTCGGGTCTTTGCTTTTAGGAAACAAAGAACTTATAAGCAAAGCCAGAAGGATACGAAAAGTTTTTGGAGGAGGAATGCGCCAGGCCGGATTTCTTGCAGCAGCAGGAATCTACGCACTTGACAATAATATCAACAGACTGAAAGAAGATCATGCAAGAGCAAAGAAACTGGCTGCAACAATGAGCCAGTTGAGCTATATAGATAATGTATTGCCGGTGGATACTAACATCATTATTTTTAATCTGAATGATAAAATGAAAGCAGAAGATTTTGTTCAGAAACTTGCTTCACACAACATAAAGGCAGTGGGCTTCGGCAAGCAGGCCATCCGTTTTGTAACTCATCTTGATTTTAATGATGACATGCTTGCTCAAACGGAAAAAGTATTAAAAAGCTTATAAATTCTAATCATACAAAAATGCACAAGATCGCGATCATATCAGGAAGTGTCAGAACAGGAAGACAGAGTCATTATGTTGCTGAATATTTTAACAATTACATAAAAGAAAACAAACTTGCAGACTCAGAGATCCTGGACCTTATGGAATATAATTTTCCGATCTTTGATGAACGTCTTTCTAAGATGCCCTCTCCGCCAGAACAATTATTAAGCTTTTCTAAAAAGATACAAGATGCGAATATCGTGATCATCGTTTATCCTGAATACAACGGTGGATATTCGGCAAGCATAAAAAACGCGATCGATCTGCTTTATAATGAATGGCATCATAAGCCAATCGGTTTGGTAAGTGTTTCCTCAGGGAATTTCGGTGGCGTAAATGCTACGTCTCTTTTGCAAACAGTACTTGTTAAAATAAAAGCACTGCCAGTTGCAACCTTCCCTGTGCCGAATGTTCAGGATAATTTCGGTGAGAATGGAAAGGCTATGAACAAAGAAGCGAGCGATAAAAGAGCATCTTCTTTTATGAAGGAGTTACTTTGGTTCGCGGATTCGGTGAATAAGATGAAATAAACTTACTCAGCAATTATATTTTTATCTCTTCTGAAAAGCAGGTAAGCTATCACTGTTGAAACGCCTATTGCAGCGAAGAGAAATGTCGCGGAAGGACTTATCATAACCCATATCAATCCGGCAAGTGAACTTGAGATCATTGCCATGATACTGTTCCAGCTTGCATAGAAACCGATGGCTGTAGCAGTTTCAGTTTTGGGAACAAGATTAGTAAGCCAGGCTTTAGAAACTCCATCGGTGGCTGCAGCGTAAATACCATAGATGAAGAATAAGCTGTACATCATCAATTCATTCTGAAGGAAAGCCATTCCTGTATAAACTATTACAAAAAGTATCAATCCGAAAATAAATGTTGGCTTCATCGCGATCTTATCAGCCATCACTCCCAAAGGGTAAGCAAACACGGCATACACGAGATTATAGAATACATAAACAGCGATCACATGCGTATCATCCATTCCGGCAGTTTTAGCCATCAGCAGCAGGAAAACATCAGAGCTGTTGAAAAAAGTAAAAAGCAATAATCCGGTGACAAGCTTTTTATATTCAGGTGAAGCAACCTTCCAGTATTTAAAGAAAGAAAAGAAATTTCCTTTTTTTAAATTGATAACCGCTTCTCTCTTTTTTTCTTTAATAATGAATGTAAGAGCAACAACAGCAAGTCCTGGAATAAAGGTGAGAAGAAATAAGGTTTTATATTGTCCGGGATAATAATACAAAAACAGTAATGCCAGGATTGGTCCGATAACTGCGCCAACAGTATCCATTGAACGGTGTAATCCGAAAACCTTTCCTTTATTTTCTTTTGAGCATTCATCAGAAAGCATTGCATCCCGGGCACCTGTTCTCAAGCCTTTTCCAAGCCTGTCACCTATTCTCATAAACAACACCCAAACCGGATAAGCAAAAAGGGCCATCAAAGGTTTTGATACTGCACTTAAAGAATAACCCCATTGAACAAAAGGTAAACGCCTGCCTTTTTCATCGGATAATTTTCCGAAATAACCTTTGGAAATTCCCGCAACAGCTTCTGCAATACCTTCCAAAATTCCAATCCATAGCGCTGTGAATCCAATAGATTTAAGATAGATCGGCATAACAGGAATCAGGATCTCGCTGCCAATGTCATTGAACAGGCTGACAAAAGAAAGCACCCAGATAGTCCGCGTGAAGATCTTCACTCTGATCCCTGATGATGAATTCTGGTCGATCTCCCTTTCAGCCATAATTATTTAACGAGAACAGAAATTGGTTTACCTGTGCATCCGTTTGGAAACTGAATATTCAGCATCATCGCTAAAGTAGCAGCAATATCAGTGATGTTCACCTGATCAGCATTACTACCATGACTAACATTCCATCCGTAAAATATCAATGGAACATGGGTATCATAACTATAAGGAGAACCATGAGTTGTACCTGTGTGATGATAATCAACCCAGGCAGGAAGATAATTGATAAGTACATCTCCGGAACGTTTTACGTTGTAACCGTTCTGCATCAGGTAACGTGCTCCTTCAGTGTATGAAGAAGAATTCATAGTAATTGCAGTCTGGGTTTCAGCCACTCCTTCAAACCCTGATAAAAAAGCAGCAGCAACTTCCTGTATCTCTTTTAAGAATAATTTTTTCTCTTCTATCACTTTATGATTTAAGAATACCTGTTGATTAGACATAGAGAGTACGAGTGTATCGCCATACATTTTCTTTAAAAAGTTTTTTAACTCATAGTTCATCTTTCCTTCATCCACATATCCGGCAGGAATTTTCAGGCTTTTTAAATATGCCGGAACTTCCGGTGCTGCATGATCAGCTGTAAGAAATACAAGTACGTTTTCTTTTCCTAACTGAGTGTCAAGGAATTTAAGAAGCTCAGCCATCTCTTTATCTAACCTGATGTAATCATCTTCCTGTTCAACGGAATTAGGTCCCCAGGTATGACCTATATAATCAGGAGAAGAAAAAGAAATAGCAAGAAAATCTGTTGCACCCGATCTTCCCATGTTCTCATTTTTTATCACTTCGATTGCGAAATCTTTCGTGAGTGTATTTCCAAAAGGAGTACTTCTTATCAGGTTTAATCCGCCATTGGCCGCCATAAGTTTTGGAAGATCATGTGGAAATACAGGGCCGGTCTCGCCTTTCAGATATCCTTCAAAATTATTATTATCCTGGATACTCTCGGTATACTGATCGATCGGTAATAAAGTATTCCATGGCTGAAACAGGTATTTTTTTGCAAGTTCTTTCTTGTTGAACTCCTGAACCCAGCTTGGTAATTCTTTCATATAGTAAGTGCTCGAAATAAAAGCTCCGTTAGATCCGTCATACCAATAAGCAGCATTTGCAGTATGTCCGGCAGGCATGATCGCACTTCTGTCTTTTAATGCAATACCAATCACCTTTGATTTAAGGTTTGATGAGATACGAAGCTCATCCGTGATCGTAGTGGTAAGATTATTAACCGGTGAACGTTTCCCTTCACCTGAGGTTGTCCCTACTCCATTCACAGCCTGATCTTCCGCGCAATACATATATTTTCCTGTTTGTTTATCAAACCATTCATTGGCGATGATTCCATGCACAGAAGGCGTGGTTCCTGTATAAACAGATGCATGTCCGGGGCCTGTATAAGTCGGGACATAATTGAAATTCGTATTCCTGCAGAAAAAGCCTTCATTCACAAGACGCTTAAAACCATCATTACCGAATTTATCCCAATAACGATATATGTAATCATAACGCATCTGATCCACTACAATTCCGACAACCAGTTTCGGTTTTACAGGTACTGCAGGGATCTTCTCTGCGAACAGGTTTAATGACAATAATCCTAAAACAAAGCTTAATTTAAATTTCATAGTATTTATTTTGTTTATAATTCTCTTATCGAAGTAGAATTTGTGAGTTGTCTTGTTGAGCCTGTCGAACATGTGGGCCGGCTGACACACACTCTTCGACTCCGCTCAGAGTGACAACCCACTCATTCACACAGAACTTTGCGCCTTTGCGCCTTCTTGGTAAAAAAGCCTTCGCACTTTCTCGATACATTTTTCCGAAAAGGAAAAACACTCGAAATGACAACACACAATAAACACATCTCTTAGTGAGAAGCGAAGCTTCCTTTTCTTCGTCCTTAGTGACCTAGTGGTAAAATCTAAAATTCTTTTTCACTCTCCACTCCAAATAACTTTCCTTTTTTCCAAAGCTTCAATTCTGACTTCAGAGCTTTACTATTGCTTTTAGTTAACTCAGCAGGATCAAGGCTGCTAAGATCCGGTTTGCCTGCATTTACCCAGGCTGTATACCACATATCCGACACTGCAGAAATGGATGCTCTCATCTGTTTTTCAACCATACCATTCAAAGCAATATGCAGCTGCCTGGTGTATTCATCAGAGTAAATAGACTGATTGTATTTACTCTTCACTACTTTACCGGAGGCATCAGTTTTAAACAATTTATTTTCCGGTGTACTTGTTCTTAATGCTTTATCAATGATCAATAACGTATCCTTTAACTTATGAGAATTAAAAATTATATTCCATATCTCTTTATTTACATCTTCGATATATTTTGCTTCTCTTGTATTATAGTTATAATCTTTCCCGAAGACCTCAGGCATTTTTGATTCCCACAGAGCATGAATACCTTTCTGATCAGTCAGCTGACCGTCATAATTTGCAGAAGTATGCAGCGGCATATGTGCATCCCCAACATAATGCCCGATATCAGCACACAGGAAAAGAATCTCTGTCTTTCTTTTTTCTTTAAACGCTTTTGTTAATTTCTCCATAAGATCCTGAAGGTACCAGGGAAGGATACCATTAGACTGAAGAAATTTCTCATCGTATCTCTTTTTTGTCTCTTCCATATTTTTTGGAAGACTGTCGATCTTACCGAAATTTTCCAGGTCTACAAAATGCCTCGGATTCTCTGACTTATCACTTAATACGTACTTGCGAAGATCAGGTACAGTAGATTCTATAGTAATAAAATCAATATGGTTATAAAAGAACGGACGTATTGATTCGGGCAGACTAAATACAGAAGCACGGTTAATATGCTCATGCCCGAACGTTCCCCAGGAAATAAAAAATGCTGCAACAGTCGTCACACACAAAAAGCTGATCAATTTTAATTTGTTCATTGTATTTATTTTTTGTTTCACTAATAAGTTTGCCTTGTAAAGAACCAGATGATCGCCATGCAGGTGATCACACTCAATAAGATATTTATAAATGCCAGCATTGTATTTCCTGAACGCATTAATTCTACTGTTTCGTAGCTGAATGTTGAAAATGTGCTGAAACCACCACAAAACCCAATCAGGATCAAGGTTTTTAAGGATGCATTCGCACCAATCTTTTCGCTAAAATAGCCGATAGTGAGAGCAAGGATCAGGCAGCTTAATACATTTGAACAAAACGTTGCCAAAGGAAAAGATGCCCTGAATCTTAATTTAACAAACTCAGATATCCCATACCTTGCAATACTGCCGGCTCCTCCACCTAAAAAAACTAATAGCAGATTGTTCATGTTGTTTTATATAATTTTTTTTCCCCCAGAACAAATAATTTATACACTGCAATTCCGATTCCCATCCCAACAATCGCACCAACAGCTACATCCGCAGGATAATGAACTCCGTTATAAATCCTGCTGTATGAAACAAATATCGCCCACATGAAGATCAGTGGAGTAAAGTTTTTTATTTTGTTTTTAAAGATAAGGCTCAGGAACATTGCAAGCGCGAATGTATTTGCTGCATGAGAAGAAATAAAACCATAGATTCCTCCGCGTCCGTCATTCAAATGAACTTTTGATTCAATGTTAAGATTTGCATAAGGACGGTAACGAAGAAACACATTTTTAAAAGCATGAACAGAGATCTGATCAGACAGAACAATTACCAAAACAGCAGCCAGGATCACCAACCAGACCTTGTTGCCAAAATGTTTCCATGAAAGATAAAGGAAAAATGCATAAAGCGGGATCCAGAAAAACTTATGACTTACCCAAAACATTATCGTATCAAAAAAAGAATTGTGCTTGCTGTTAAAGAACAGAAAGAGTTCAGTATCTAATTCTTTTATTGTATTGATGATATCCATTTGGGTGTTGTCATGTTAGGACATCCGCACTTATTGATTATTAATAATCAAAACTGTTCTCTTTGCTGTTCAGCTGTTTCCAGATCTCATCCTTCAGTTCAACAATACCTTGTCCGGATTGCGCAGAAATATAATGAAGAGGAACTGTTTTATCCTTGAATCTTTTCTTCAGATCTTTTTTTAATTCCCCAAGTAATTCATCGTCCATCATGTCGCATTTGGAAATTGCAACGATTCGTTTTTTATGAAGCAGCTCAGGATTAAACTGATCAAGCTCATTAAGAAGGATCTTGTATTCTTTTACAATATCATCAGAATCAGCAGGAATTAAAAATAGCAAAGTTGAGTTACGTTCTATATGTCTCAGAAAGCGCAGACCAATACCTTTTCCTTCGTGAGCCCCTTCAATGATACCGGGAATATCCGCCATTACAAAAGATTTATAATCGCGGTACTGAACAATTCCCAGGTTAGGAACAAGCGTTGTAAACGGATAATTAGCTATCTCAGGTTTTGCTGCGGAAACAACAGATAATAAGGTTGACTTACCCGCATTTGGAAAACCAACAAGACCAACATCCGCAAGAACTTTCAACTCGAGTATCTTCCACTCTACCAATCCGTCTTCACCTGGCTGTGCATAACGTGGAGTCTGATTCGTGGAAGATTTAAAATGATCATTTCCCAAACCACCACGGCCTCCAGGTACAATAATAAGTTCCTGTCCGTCTTCAGAGATCTCCCCTTCTATTTCTCCTGTCTCAGCATCTTTAATGATAGTTCCCAAAGGCACTTCAAGGATCTCATCCTTCCCTTCTTTTCCCGTCATCCGGGCACTTCCGCCACTTCCACCATCTTCAGCAATAACATGCTTGCGATATTTTAAGTGGATCAGTGTCCAGAACTGCTTATTCCCACGTAAGATTATGTGTCCGCCCCTTCCGCCATCACCACCATCAGGACCGCCTTTAGATGTCAGCTTACTTCTGTGCAAATGAACAGAACCTCCGCCACCTTTACCGGAGCGACAACATATCTTTACATAATCAACAAAATTTGTATCCATACCAACTTACTAATAACGAATCTATACTAATTTACGAATAACGAATCTTGACTATAAATAGCGTAGGTCATCCTGAACTTGTTTCAGAATCTGCGCGTGGACCTATAATTATCTTCTTTTCTTCCCGCCTTTTTTAACTGCTTTTTTCGGAGAAGTTTTTTTAGCTGCTTTCTTAGGTGTTACTTTTTTAACAACCTTTTTAGCTGATACTTTCTTTACAGCTTTTCTAATCATCTTCTTAGCACTTGCTTTTTTTACAATCTTTTTTACTGTTTTTTTTGCAGGCACTTTTTTAGCGATCTTCTTTACTACTTTCTTTATAGTTTTTTTAGCTGCAGGTTTTCTTGAAGTCACTTTCCCGCCTTTACGGCCGGCAGGCTTAACTACTTTTTTTGCAGAAGCCTTTTTAGCAGATACCTTCTTCATTGATTTTTTTGCAACAGGCTTCTTTGCAGCAGCTTTTTTAGCAGCGATCTGTTTAGCAGCAGGCTTCTTTTTCGATGCAGCCGGACGTGCAGCTTTGGCAGCAGTCTTTACTTTCTTTTTTGCAATGACTTTTTTAGCAGCAGGTTTTACCTGAGCTTTACCTGCAGGCTTCACTATTTTTTTTGCTGCAGGTTTCTGAGCAGCTTTCACTCTTTCAGGAGCTGCCTTACCTACTTTAGTGCGTGTTTTTGATTTATCTTCAGTCTTTTCGTCACCTGAAAAAACATTCTTTACCATATCAACAACTTTAGCTACAATACCTTCAGATTTTTCAGGTTCAGTAGTCTTTGGTGTTTTTTCGCTTTGAGTGAAATTGATCGCATTACATAATCCTTCGAAGATCTCATCAATAGTTCCGATCCCATGAACAGAACGATATTTATTCTGAGCCATATAGTAATCTCTCAAAGGAGCAGTCTTGTTAGCATATTCTTCAATACGCTTACGGATCACTTCTTCATCACGATCATCAGGTCTTCCGCTATCTTTTCCTCTAAGCAATAAACGCTTTGTTAATTCTTCATCACTTACTTCTAGCGCAAGCATCATTGAGATCCCTGTATTCTTTTCTTTTAATAATTCATCCAATGCTTTTGCCTGAGCAGTAGTTCTTGGAAAACCATCAAAAATAAAACCTTTAGCATCTTTATTCTGATCAAGCTTAGAGCTGATCATTCCAATCACAACTTCATCAGGAACAAGAATTCCCTGATCCATCAGCTTTTTTGCTTCCATACCAAGTTCAGTTCCTGCAGCGATCTCACTGCGTAGAATGTCACCGGTGGAAAGGTGGACAAGATTATAAGCTGTGATAAGTTTTTCGGATTGAGTTCCTTTACCTGCACCCGGAGGGCCGAATAATACGATGTTTAACATAGGTTTTTGTTTATTGGTTATAAGTTAATTGAGTTAATCAGGCAACTATAAACTGAGAATGGGTCAAGCCTAATTTAACCCATTTAACTAATCACTGATATTAATTATCTAAAACATAAATGTCAGGAAGATTCCTTCCCAGTCCGTCATAATCAAGACCATATCCCACAAGGAAATCATTCGGAACTACTATTGCAACATAATGAAGATCGATCTTTTTCCGGTATGCTTCCGGTTTGTATAATAATGTGGCGATCCTGATCTCTGCAGGTTCCATTTGTTCAAGCTGATTTACGACTGCTTCTATCGTAAGGCCCGTGTCAACAATATCTTCAATGATCACCACAGTGCGGCCTTTAATATCTTCATTTAAACCAATAAGCTGCTTAACCGAACCGCTGGTGGATGTACCATGGTAAGAAGAAACTTTCACAAAAGATATTTCACAATCAATGGTAAGTTTTTTCATCAGATCTGATGCAAACATGAAAGAACCATTCAGTACTGCAAGGAACAAAGGCTTTTTATCTTTAAGTTCAGAATTTATTCTATGAGCAACTTCGCCAACTGCCTTGTTTATTTCGCCTGCAGGGATATTTACCCTGAATGTTTTATCTTTTAATGTGACTTTACCCATACCTCCGATTTGACTAAAGTAAGTATCATCATGGGCAGTACTTCTGACATGCCTATTATGCAGGAAGCTGCTAAAATCCTGAATGAGTTCAAGATTCCTTTTGAGATCAATGCTTTGAGTGCACACCGTGTACCTGAACAGGTTGCTGAATTCGCAAAAACAGCTCATACAAAAGGGATTCGAGTTATTATAGCCGGAGCGGGCGGAGCAGCTCATTTACCGGGAGTTGTTGCTGCTTTTACTCCACTTCCTGTAGTTGGAGTTCCTTGCCGTTCTTCTATCTCTATTGATGGATGGGATTCCGTTCTTTCTATACTTCAAATGCCTCCGGGAATTCCTGTTGCAACTGTTGCATTGGATGGCGGACAAAACGCTGGTATATTAGCTGTTCAGATCCTTGCCGCTGGTGACGATGCACTACTTAAAAAAGTAAGCGAGTACAAAGAGAACCTTAAGAACAAGATCCTGAAAGCAAATAAAGAACTTTCTGAAATTAAGTTTGAATTTAAAACTAACTAGTTAGGTATTGAGAGAATAAATGAAAAAAACATACATCTTATTAGTAACTGTTTTGTTCAGTTATTCTGTGAACGCAGGTAATGAGGATTATCCGATAGGAGCACGTTCCGCAGGGATGGGAAATGCTACGGTTTCGGCCACAGATATGTGGAGCAGCCATCATAACCAGGCCGGACTTGGTTTTGTCCGGGAAATTTCAGCAGGTGTTTCCTACGAAAACCGATTTCTTATTAAAGAGATCAGCGTTAGGGGCGGAACGGTTGCACTTCCTATAAAAGCAGGGACTTTTGGATTATGCATCACTAACTTCGGCTATTCCCAATACAGCGAGAACAAATACAGCCTTTCCTTCGCGAAAGCTTTCGGAGATAAATTATCTGCCGGCATCGCGATGGATTACCTGAGCACAAAGATTGCTGAAGGATATGGAACAAGAGGCACTCTTGCAGCTGAAGCCGGAATTATTGCCAAACCGATCAAAGCGCTTACAATCGGAGCGCATGTTTATAATCCAACAAGAGCAAAGCTCTCAGCATACGATGATGAAAGGCTGCCTACAATTATCCGCTTGGGAGCTGATTATCTTTTTTCCGATAAAGTAAGACTGGCTGTTGAAGCACAAAAAGATATAAGATACAAGGCTGAATTTAAAGCCGGATTGGAATACCTTCCAGTCAAAGAGCTTTACCTTCGTATAGGTGTTTCCACAAATCCGACTCTTAGCTCATTTGGCTTCGGGATCAACCTTAAGAATTTTAGGATCGATGTTGCGGCAAACTACCATCAGACATTGGGCATAAGCCCCCAATTAAGTCTTAGCTACACCTTTGCTAACAGCGAAAAGAAAAGCACCACCAATTGAGAACGCATAATCAGATATTATTTTCTTTTTACGAAATGTTAAGCAGATCAAAAATGCGCTTTACATTATGTTTGTTGTTTGTTCTGAATTTTGGCTCAGCATCTTTCGGACAGGACACTATCATTCCTAAAACGGAGGACAATGACGTTCAGCAACAGCTTGAAAACATTGCTGAGAATACTCAGAATGAAGATGCCGATTACACCAATCTTCTTGATGCCTTGCATCAATTCAAAGAGCACCCTATCAATCTTAACAATACTACAAAAGAAGAATTACAGCAACTCCAGCTATTGAATGATATTCAGATCAATAATTTATTCACCCACATAAAAAAGAATGGAAGACTGATCACCATTTATGAATTACAGGGAATAAATGATTTCGATATTCAGACCATTCGTAAAATACTTCCATATGTTCGGGTTTCTGATAATTTCAGTTCTTCTCATTTTAGTGTCAGAGAAATGTTCAAGGATGATTCCCACACAGTCCTTCTTCGCTATGCAAGAACAATAGAAGACCAAACCGGCTTCTCTTCAATCGACAGCGCTAAACTTTACAGCAGCCAGAATTCAAGATATATCGGGAGTCCTGACAGATTGTATGCACGTTACCGTTTCACTTACAGTAATAATGTAAGCTGGGGAATTACAGCTGAAAAAGATCAGGGAGAATTATTCTTTAAGAATAACCAGCGTTTTAATTACGATTGGTATGAACAAGGATTGAAAGGAAATCAGAAAACAGGTTTTGATTTCTATTCAGCACATTTTTATCTGCACAACATCCGTTTTATTAAATCACTTGCAATTGGAGATTACCAGGCTACATTCGGACAAGGTTTAACCATGTGGTCAGGATATTCTTTTGGCAAGAGTTCTGATATCATGAGTACGAAAAAATCTGCAACCGGAATCAAGCCATATACTTCTGTTGATGAGAACAGATTTTTAAGAGGTGCGGCTACAACCGTTAAATTTAAAAAGTTTGAAGCAACAGGTTTCTACTCTCAAAAGTATGTGGATGCAAATGTTGCTGATACCTTGGAAAATGGGGAAGTGGCTGCAATATCATCTCTGCAGGAAACCGGCTACCACAGCACACTTGGAGAGATCGCAGACAAACACACAACACAGCAGACAATATACGGAGGGAATATCGCATACAAAGCAACTCAATTCAGTATTGGTGTTACAGCTGCGCATTATGTCCTGGATACCGACCTAAAAAGAAGTTTAAGTACATACAACCAGTTTGATTACACATCAAGAACAAATACAAATATTGGTATTGATTATAATTTAGTTATCCGGAATTTCAATTTTTTCGGTGAAGAAGCAATGAGTGCAAACGGAGGAAAAGCGTTTTTAAATGGCGTTCTTGTAAGTTTAGATCCCCGTTTATCGTTATCGGTTACACATCGTTATTATGATCGTAATTATCAGAATTTACTAAGCAATGGTTTTGCTGAAAACACCATGGCTGCAAATGAAAAAGGTTTGTATGTGGGAATAGTGGCAAAACCAGCAACCAAATTTTCTTTCACTGCTTATTATGACCGCTTTGAATTTTTGTGGATGAAAAATGGTGTGAATGCTCCATCAACCGGGACCGATTATATGGCTCAGCTTAACTTCACTCCCTCAAGAAGATTCGATGCGTATTTTAAGATCCGTTCAAGAACAAAGTTTAAAAACACCGCTGCCGATATTGATGAGATAGATTTCATTGTTCCTTTTACTCAAACGAATTACAGGATCAATACTTCATTCACCACTATACCTTCAATTAAACTAAAGAACAGGTTAGAGTTTGTGGATTATAAAGTTGATGATGGTAAAACAATGAAAGGTTTCATGATCTATCAGGATATAACTTACAGCAAAGTCGGAAGTAAATTCTCCGCAAGCTTACGTTATGCCTTATTTCAAACCGACAACTACGATACGAGGATCTATGTTTACGAGAACGACATGCCTGGCGTTTACTCTATTCCTGCTTATTATTACCGCGGTTCTAAATTTTATATTTTACTTGACTATAATCTTACAAGAAGAATTGAGATCTGGGTAAGATATTCTCAAACAGTTTACGACAATAAAAAGGTGATCTCTGAAGGTTCTTTAACTGAAATTAAAGGAAATACGAAGTCAGAGATCAAAGCTCAGGTAAGATTTAAATTCTGATAAACAGAACTTCATTATGAAAGCGTTGCTCAGAAATAAAAATCGTCTTTCGTTAAAATGGCTGGGGTTTTATATTCCTTTTACATTCTATTTTATTCTCTTTGCTGTTGTATCTGTAATTGGATATCAATGGCTTCAAACCAAAGCTGGGATTCCCGATTCTGCATTTGCTGACATATTCAAACTGCTTCTTCATTTCGCTATTGTGTTTGGGGTAACAATTCTTATAGCTGGTTTCAGCACCGCTTTATTACCTTTTCTTTACATGCTTTTCAAAAAAAGGAAAGGCGGGATCAATTTCAGAATCAGCACTCCTCCGTCTGATATTGAAAGTTCAAAACAACCGATCAATATTATTATTGATCCTGTATTGAAACCATTATTGGGTTTCGTTAAGATCCGTTTAAAATACGGCCCTGATACATTCTCTGATAAATTTTCACTGATAAGAAAATCACAAAAAAAATTATTCAGCACAGAACTTAAGGGAACTTATTACTGGGAGCTTCCTGAGATCAGGGAATACAGAATTGAACAAGCGGTGATTTACTTTGAAGATCTTTTCCAGTTCTTTTCCTTTGCATTGCCCTTAAACACAAGCAGTGACTTTCATACTTATCCGCTTACGAAAAACTCTCAATCCTTAAATGCTTCTCCCCGAAAAACAGAAGAAACAAGCATGCGGATAGAGGAAATAAAAAAAGTGGAAGGCGAACACATCAATTATAAGAATTTTGAAAGCAATGATGATGTAAGGAGGATCGTATGGAAGATCTATGCAAAGAACAAAGAGCTTGTGGTCCGAATCCCTGAGATTCTCGATCCTTATGCTTCACACTTATATATCTACGCATCTTTTTATACGATCTTTAATGCAAATGAAAGTGATGTGTTAAGAATCCCTTTTCTGAATTATTACAAAACTATCTGCTGGTCGGTATATAAACAATTTCAGCAAAAAGGTTTTGATACCCGTTACATTCCCGATCAAAGCATTCCCACTGCCCAAATGGAAGATTTGAAAAGCCAGGTTCGTTACAGTATAAGCGTCAGTAAATGGCACAAGGATAAAAGGATCCAGGACTTCATAAAAACAAAAGATGCTTCTGTGGTAATAATTTCTTCTCTCAGTGATCCCCAACAGGTGCAGCAATTATTGGAAAGCAATGGAAATGACATCACCTTTATTTTTGTTCCTCTAACAGAAGGACTAAAAAAACAGCATCTTGGCGACTGGATCCAATGGCTGTTTGTACAGCAGGAAAAAGATGCAATGGCAGTTTATAAAACCAGCTGGAGCATTTCATTATTAAGATTAAAGATCATAAAGAATGAAAAACGACTAAAAGAGCTTTTGGGACAATATGAACGTTCCACAATTATTCAGCGTTAAAATTTATTAAGTAAAATTGAAAATAGGAAGAACACATAGCGCGAAAAAAATGCTGGCTCAGCTAATGCTACTTGCTGTGCCTACTTCTTTAATGGTCTTTTATTTACTTTGGGACCTGAATCGTTTTTATGTTATCCTTGAAAACAACTGGATCAGTCAAGGTACATATTTTACCATAGGTTTATTCCTCTCCACCATTTTCTATTCTTATCGCTTTCGTTTTATTACGTCAGCAACAATAATTTTCATCAGTTGTTATGCTTTATATAAAGCGGCCGGAACATTTGCTTTCGGGGAGTTTGATGCTTTTTATTTTTCGGTACAGCTTCTGATCTTTGGCTTTCTCTTTTCAGCGGGATGGTTGGCAGGATTCGGTTTCAGCCGTACACGTTTCTTCACTGTGATCTGGAGTGTGATGCTTCTTTTTATCCAGATAGTTGTTGTGAGCAAGACGGCAGATATTAAAGTAAATGTTATTATCAATGCATTCCTGCCCGTTCTTGCATATACATTCTATATAATATACATGTCGGAAATGCTCCGCAACATGAATGAGGATGAACCGAATTTTATATTCTTCCTTTCTAAACGTCTGGGAGGATTTACAATTATAATGTTACTCCTGCTTTTGTTCATATTCACGTTATTTAAAAACGATTTCCAGGCTGTTGAAAGAGAATGGGGCGGCTCATCCGCTATGAACGGCAAAGGGAACGAGAAGAGCGAGAACATGAATAAAAAGGATGGCAAAGGAAATGTAAGCAACAAAGATCAGACAAAATTAACAGGTTCACTGAGCAAAGACAAACAACTTGTATTCGTTGCAAAGCTTGATAATTATTTTGATGATAATGTAACACCGAATCCTCTTTACTTCACAGCTTTCTATTATACCAAATTTGACACACTTACTCAAACATTTGAGCGTGACAGTATGATGCCGCGTAATGATCTTTTTCTTCCTGACCCTTCCAAGATTCCTTTGTATTTTACAGTTGCTGATTCATCCGCTATAAAGAACTCACTGGCAACAAAGAATCGAAAAGTGGTTACTGCCGACATATACAAGGCTGCCCTTTCACCCGATGCATATCTTGCACCATCAACCGGATTTTCTTGTCAGCCTGTTACTGTACCCAAAGAAGTAAAAGATCAATATAAAAGTGCCTATCGCGCAAAGATGTGGGTAAGTGATCTCAACAGTGCATATTTTATTTATAATCCTGCCGGCAATCAGCAGCTGGAAGCCTTTCAGCAATTGAGATTTGAAAAGCTCAGAGAGATCCAAAAGATCACAGGCCCGGATAAGAATTTCATGAGCTATTATACATTCATGCCCAAAGATGAAGAGTATAAAAAAATAGCTTCACTTGCAAAAGAAGTTACAGCTGATGCTTCAGCTCCAATAGATAAAATTCTCGCAATCCGGGATTATTTTTTGAGCAAAGATGAATTCGGGCAACCACTTTTCAAGTATTCAGACAATCCCGGAATTCCGGGAATACCAAGCGCTAACAAACTAACCTATTTCCTTCTTGAGAACAGAAAAGGATATTGTGCTTATTATGCAGGTGCTACTTTATTCATGCTGCGTTCATTAGGAATTCCTTCACGCATCGCTGCAGGATACCTGACAGTTGACCGCAGCAGTAAGAATCCGGGTTGGTATTGGTTCTATGCTGATCAGGCGCATGCATGGGTTCAGGTTTATTTCCCGGGATATGGCTGGATGGATTTTGACACAACAGTTCCGGATGTGAATACCCAGCAATCACCTCAGCCTGACGGAACACCACCAATGACTGTTCCGCAAACATACATCGTAGCCGATGGAAATATCATATCTATCGATACGATCAAAAAACAGATCAATATGGAAGTGAAGAAAATGATCTATCACGACAAAGATTATGAAACTGCTTCCGCCAAAGATCTTAACATCGATGTCTCACTAGCAACGATAACAGCCGATACAGGAGAAGTGAGACTTTCTTCATTAAAGAAAGGAATGCACATCACTGCCGTTTCTTATTCTGAGGAGCTGAAAAATATTCTTGCTGATAAGAGCGACAGTCTGGCTTCAATAATCAAAAAGCTTCCAATCCCAACTCCAGTCGATGAAGTTAAAGTATTGCTAATCGAAGGATTGAAGATCAATAAAAAACAGGAAGAACAAAAAGCAAATGAACCAATAGACTGGGAAAAGACTATTATCAGAGCCCTTCTTATTTTACTGATTTTATTAATTCTTCTTTTCTTAATACCTTCTATCATCTGGCAATACATGAATGCAAGAGCAAAAGGGAAAAGCGATCTGAAAGCCTATCATTGTTACCGCGCTTCGCTTTATTATCTTAATCAGCTTGGTTATGAAAGAGGGGACATGGGTCCACTTGAATATGCTAACATGATCGATGCACGATTTAAATCTTCTTTCAACTCTTTCAGCAATGCTTATCAGAAAGCTAAATACAGTAATCTGCCATTAAGCGATTCGGAAAAAGAAATTCTGAATGAATCTTATCAGAGCTTTATCAAAAAGGTAAGAACTCAGATTCCTTTAAAAACCAGGATCAGTAAATTCCTTAATGTTTATAATACAATTCATTATTTTACACAACCTAAAATAAGTTAATATGGAAGAGAATATTCAAATAGATCAGGCACTGGCGAACATTCAAAAGCTGGTTGATAATATTGAGACTGTGATCCGCGGAAAGCGTACACAGATCCAGTTTGTGATAACAGCATTGCTTGCCAAAGGGCATATTCTTATGGAAGACAATCCCGGTACAGGAAAAACTGTAATGGCAAAAACTCTTGCAAAAAGCATTGCAGATTCAACAGGATCGTCAGGAGTTAATTTTAAACGGATCCAGTTCACACCTGATCTTTTACCGATGGATCTTATCGGCTCACATATTTTTGATGATGTAAAAAAAGAATTCGTTTTTAAAAAAGGACCTCTCTTCTGCAATGTTCTTTTAGCAGATGAGATCAACCGTGCATCACCGAAAGTACAATCCGCTTTACTTGAGTGTATGGCGGAACACCAAATCACAATGGGTGAAACTACTTATCCATTGGAAAAATTGTTCTTTACGATCGCAACGCAGAATCCTGTAGAGATGGAAGGAACATATCCCTTACCTGCAGCTCAGCTTGATCGTTTCTTTATAAAGATTTATTTCGGATATGTTGATGAATTAACTGAACTGGATATTTACAAAGATTATCTGGGAATCCAGAATAATCAGGATCACATGAAACAAGTGCTCAGCATGAAAGAGATATTATTCCTGCAGGAAGAAACCGAAAAAGTTTTCATACATGAAGAGATAATCACTGCTGTTAGAAATATTGTCCGTGATACACGTAATCATCCTGATATTGTTCTTGGTGCATCTATCCGAAGCGGGATTATCTTCTTAAAATGTCTTAAAGCATTTGCACTTGTTAATGGAAGAACCTTTGTAACTGAAGATGATCTTCGCGGAATCACAACAGCTGTTCTTGATCACAGACTTATTTATCGTAACCGCGAAGCAAAGCAAAAAGCGTTAACAACAATACTTGGGAAAGAGCTTGACAGGCTTAGTAAATTAAAAATCACAATTAACAGAACTTCATTTGCTCCACCTGCAGGCAACATATAATTCCATCAGGACAATCGTTTTAACGCTTGTTTGCTGCATCTTCTTTTCTTCTGTATTTGCACAGAGTAAAGAAGCTGCGCGCTATGAGATAGATGCAAAACGCATAGGTGTTTCGCCTGTAGATAAAGATGCATTACCGAGAAGCAGGGAATTCCTTCGGCTCGACAGTACCTATTATGTTGGCTGGATGTATGAAGGTATCTACAAATATGATCGAAGCGCTGATTATTTAGGTTACAGATTAGCTGCGGTTCCATTACAAAAAGCATTCGATCTGCTGGAAAAGGATTATGGTAATAATCTGAAGAATATCTACTCTTCTTTTACATATTACGGTCAGCACATGAACAGAATGTCGGATTTGTACCAAATTGTTTATGCCCTGCAAAATTGTTACAACAGTATTGAAATGCCGGATTCAACAATGGCATTGCTAGACAGACTGGAAAGTTATCATTTTCAAAAAGACTATTTCGGAATTTATAATGAGCGCGCCTGGATCTATCATCGCAACAGATTCTTTACTTCAGATAAATATAAGTTCCTGAAAAATTCAGTAAAAGAAAATGAGGATATGGCCTTCCGCTGCTGCCATTATCAGTTAAAGCTGATACAGCACAATAAAGAAGTAAATGATTATTGGTACGGTCCTAATCAAAGTAAAGATGACATTTTAAGTGTTGAACACAATCTTGCTTTAATGCATTGCTATAATAAGAACTATGATAGCGCAAAATATTATTACAGGCATCTGATAGAAGGAAACAGAGTGTCATGGGGAAATTATGCGAATATGAACCATGAGATGGGAAACATCGACAGTGCAATTATTTATTATTCCATGCCTCAAAATTCGCGAGAACATGCATTAAGCGAACCCGACTATTATCTTCCATCGATCTATATTTATGGAGGAAGAACAAAAGAAGCGATCAGCATGGTACAGGAAAGAATCGCTGCAAATGGTTCTACACCCGGTTTTGGCTGGTACAACATTGCGCTTGGAAGAAGCTATTTGTATGATGCACAACTCGACAGCGCTGCTTTTTATCTTGATAAAGCACAAAACTTCAAAGAGCTTCACCTGCATACCACTTTAACGCAATCTCAATATGAATTTTCAATTAACATACTGCGCGTACAGTTACTCGATAAAAACATAGATCAGATCAAATTCCAGAATAAAGGCTGGTGGTATTCATTTGGTGATCTGTATGATATAATATCTCTCAAGATCCAGAAGATGCAAATGGAATATGTTGTTGTAAATGAACTTGCAAATAATCCGGAAAGACAAAGGATCATCTATGATCTTTTTTGCGGTGAATCGACCGTAACTTTTGATGAAGTGATTTTTGTACTGAAAGACTTTTCTTCGCCTTATTTCCTCAGTCGCTGTAATTACAGTATTAAGAACGATAAACGTGAACCCATCAAAAAGTATTTCAAGCTGTTCTCTTCAAAATTAAAACTTGAAAACGGTGATGATGAAGATGCTGCAATTGAAACAGCAACTTTAATAAAAGAAATCAATTCCCCTGAATACACGGTTTTAGATACTGCAAATGAAAAACTTTTCCTTGCACGTTTATATGAAGTAATGGCTCACACAACAGATGACGATGATACACGCGAGGAGTGCATACATTGGGAGAATAAGTTCCTTGAAGAATTCCCTCAACTGGTTCCTTATTCCGGATTAAGAACAAGAATGAAAATGACTGTTGCAGGAAACAATGATGAAATCACCAATGAAGTAATTGACAACCTGAAAGACTGCAATATTGAATGGGTGGAGACCGGGAATGTTCCCGAAGCTAATATCAGCATCACCAAAGCCAGAGAAAATTATCGTGTACTTTTTAACGTAATCAGTGCAAGTGGAAAAACAATTGTGCAACAAGGTGAAATGATCTTCAAAAAACCTGAAGGTGCTGGAGAAGAGCTGGCCTTGCGACTTTTCTCAAAAGGAGGAAATTTAAAATTTGAGCCTGTTGTTGAAGATCCTGCTAAGCTGCCCTGAGAATAAATACTTTCCTGAATGAAAATACTTAATGAAAAGATCGTTTTTAACGATAAGCTGATCATAGAAAAAGCAGAGCTGAATGATGGCGGAGAAAATTTTTCCCGTATGCGTGTCAATCGTCCGGATGCTTCCGCTGTTTTAGTTTTTAATACTGAAACGAAAAAAATAATTCTGACGCGTCAGTTCCGTTATGCTATCTCAGAAAAGAGCAAATCCATTTATGAAATAGTTGCAGGAAAGATAGACAAAGGCGAACAACCTTTGCAGGCTGCTATTCGCGAAACAGAAGAAGAAATAGGTTACAGAGTAAAACCCGAAAACATCAAGCATTTGGTTTCCTGTTTTGCATCTCCCGGTTATAGTTCCGAAAAATTTCATCTTTATTACGCGACAGTTACCAATGCTGATAAACTAAATGATGGCGGTGGAATGAAGAATGAAAATGAGAACATTGAAGTTATTGAGCTTGCGCTTAATGAATTTAATGATCTTATTAATTCCGGAAAGATTGAAGATGCGAAGACTTATGTGGCGGGGTTGTATGCGTTTAAATAAAATTTCGGGAAGAGTATATTTAATGGCCTTCCAAAAAATATAATTTCGGAGACGTGCGCAAGGATTGGCTGGACGCGGTGTCGTGTCGGGGTGAACAGTATTTTACAAGAAAATCTTAGAAGGAGCTTTAGTTCTCCTTCTTTAGATTTTCAGTAAAATACTGAGAGGAGCGAGAGAAATCGTCCGGCCTTGATCTTTTGTTTCTTTTCTATCAAGAGAAAAGAAAAGGCAATCATTCATCTGGTGGTTACTGCTAACCTCATGAAGATCCCGTGTCGGAGCACGGGATGACGAACTAAAATGTGATTACGTTAACCTTATAATACCACAACACTCCTTAATACACGATCTCATACCCCTTTACCTTCAATAATTCAGGAGCTTTGTTCCTGATCTTCGGAATAAATATCCCGGTAGCTTTCTTATATACATGAATAAATTCCATAGCAGTATCTGTCTTGCAGAAAGTCTGCAGCCTCTTCAACTGATCCACATTAAATTCCAGTTCCTTGTAAATGATATTTCCTCCACCATTCAGTGGTTTTAATATAAGTGTGATCAATCCTTTTATGAGTTCAATGCTGACATGAAAAGAATCCTCACGGTGTTTTTCAATCAATTGTTCGTATGATTTTGCAGCCTGGTACTCCGAAGGATAAATGATCCCTAGTCGTGGCGCCTGGTCTTTGTATAGTTTTATCAGTAATTGCATGGAGCAAAATTACGCTGACAAAGACGGGAGTGTGGCTATGAAATATAGTTTGTTAAGAACTGTTTAAATTAACCTAAAGTCACCATGCTTACGCAATGTCTTCGCCAGGCTCAGACTGACCCCCCGCAGTGATGATTAGACTCCAACAATATTGCTTCTTTTTTCCAGCAGAACAGTATCCCGCCAGATCCCATCCATCTGTCCTATCCTTTCCCGCCTGCCAACTTCCCTGAATCCGAGATAAAGATGAAGTTTTATACTTGCTTTATTTTCAGGAAAAATTCCGGCCTGCAAGGTCCAGATATTATTTTTTTCACTGGCTTCGATGAGAGAACTCAATAATTTTCTCCCAATGCCTTTTCCATTAAAATCCTTATGCACATACACACTCACCTCACACACTCCCGCATACACACATCTTCCTGAAACGGCAGATAATGCAGCCCATCCGACAACACTTCCATTCTCTTCTGCAACAAACCTGCAATTACTTAGGTACTTTTTATCCCATTCTTCCCAGTCCGGAGCCGAAGTTTCAAATGTAGCATTCTTGGTCGCGATGCCCTGTTCATAGATCTCTTTCACTGAGCTGTAATCACTTTCTTTTAATTCGCGTATAATGTTGTTATTCATTATTAAATGATCTTTTCCATTTTAATATTAGCGCGCTCATAATGTCCCGGCTCCAGCTCTATCTCATAAAATCCACACTTCTCGTACAAATGAATGGCCGGGCCTAATTGCCTGTTAGAATACAATACCAGCTTTTTAATACCATGCTTTTCAGCGAAAGCAATACAATGTTCCATTAATACTTTCCCAACTTTCAAACCCTGATATTTTTCAGTGACTGCCATTTTAGCAAGCTCAAAAATATCGCCTTGAACTTTAAGCAAAGCAACAACTCCTACGATCTCTTCATTATAAGAAGCATAAAAAATATATCCGCCTTTATTGATGATTTCAGCTGTTGGATTCGCAAGAGAGATCACATCTCCCGGCTCAACATTGAAATATTTCTGAAGCCATTCATAATTCAAGATCCTGATGTGTTCTTTCAGTTCTTCTTTGTAATCAATTATCTTAACCATAAATTATAGATCTCTTTGTCTAAAATTAATAAAAACCTGCTGAAATGAGTTTACTTAAAGCCTATATTTGCAGGCGTTTTATGAGTACTATCTTTTCTTCTGAATATTTAAAAAGCTACAAGGCTACTTTTTCACTGGCTTATCCGGTTGTGCTGAGCCAGCTGGGCCATATTATGGTCGGTGTGGTGGATACAGCCATGGTCGGACAGATCGGAACCATCGAGCAGGCTGCTGTGGCTTTATCAAACAGTCTTTATACTCTTGTCCTGGTTTTCGGATTGGGTGTATCATATGGTGTAACGCCTTTGGTTGCAGCTGCCGATAGTTCCAAAGATATAGGATTGAACAGTGAATTATTAAAACACGGAATTGTTATCAATACAATCCTTGGGATTTTATTATTCGCACTATTATTTTGTATATCACCTGTACTAAATCTTTTCGATCAGAAAAAAGAAGTAGTTGATCTGGCTATTCCATTCCTGAATGTGATGATGCTCGGGATGATCCCTCTTTGTGTTTTTTCGGGATTTAAACAATTTACCGAAGGCTTATCCTTCACCGGGATCGCAATGATTATAACTATCGGAGCGAACTTACTGAATATTCTTCTCAATTATCTGATGATCTTCGGCCATTGGGGATTTCCCGAAATGGGTTTGATGGGTTCCTGCTGGGCAAGCTTTATTTCCCGCGTCATAATGGCAATCGCGATGTTTGTTTATGTGTATTACAATAAACATTTTCGAAAATACAGAGCAGGATTTTCTTTTAAGAACATCTCCCGTGAACTTACAAAAAAGATCCTGAATATCGGAGTACCATCAGGTTTGCAATGGGTATTTGAAGTCGGGGCATTTGCATTCGCTGTGATCATGATCGGTTGGATAAGCCCGAAAGCACAAGCTGCACACCAGGTTGCATTAAGCATTGCAGCAACAACTTATATGATGGCTAGCGGATTATCAGCTGCTGCATCTGTGCGTGTAGGAAATCAGGCAGGTCTTCATAACCGTGAAGGTGTAAGAATCGCAGGATTCAGCGCTTTTATAATGGTATTGGCTTTTATGGGAATTTGTGCACTGTGTTTCATTTTATTCAAAGATTCTATGCCCGTAATTTTTAATAACGACACAGAAGTTATTTCTATTGCTTCAGGTCTGCTTGTTATAGCAGCATTCTTCCAGCTAAGTGATGGTGTACAGGTTGTAGGCCTCGGTGCTTTGCGCGGAGTGAAAGATGTTACATTGCCAACTATCATCACTCTTATCGCTTATTGGGGAATCGGATTACCGATGAGCTATGTCTTTGCCTTTAAAATGGGCTTGGGAGTAAATGGCGTTTGGTATGGCTTATCCTTAGGACTGATGATCGCAGCAATCTCCTTGTTCTTCCGTTTCAATTACGTCAGCAGAAACATTTAATCTATCGGCAAATCAATTCTTACAGTTGAATATTGGAGAGAAAACCTCCTTGAAGCTGCTAGGCTAAGGAAGGGCCTTCGAAATCAAGATAGAATGAAATAGAAGATAAAAATGGTTCCACAAGTCTATTTCTTTTATGTATTTAATTGTTAAATTTGATTTTGCCACTAACAAAAATATAAAGATGGATTTCAAAAAAGACAACATTACCAAAGTGTTCACAGTTGTACGAAATCTTTTTATCCTGATCTTTTTTCTTCTTTCCACTTTTGCCACTGCTCAGAATTGGCAATGGATCTCTTCAGCGGGAGGTAGTGGTTCCGACAAAGCATTGGATATTGACATGGACAAATATGGCAATCAATATGTATGTGGATACTACAATAGCACTTCTGCAAATGATGTAAGTTTTGGTACCGTTCCAGCTGTAAGCGATTTTGGTAAAGAAGGCTTTCTTGCAAAAATTGATAGTGCCGGAATCTGGCAATGGGTAAAGTCGGCTCCCGGTGGATGGGATGAGCGTGTGCTCGGACTTTGTGTAGACAATGTGAATGACTTTGTATACGTTACTGGAACAGCCTGGTATAATACTGATTTCGGAAGCTGTACCGGAACGATTTTCCCCAGTGGCGGTGACAATATCTTTATAGGCAAATTTGATCTAAGCGGAAACTGCCAATGGCTTATTGGTGCCGGTTGTGCTTATGATGATCATGGTTATGACCTAGTGACGGATAAACTTGGCAATATCTATCTCACGGGTTTTATTGGAGATACTTACGCTTCAGGAGGAGCCTCAGCTGCTTTTGGAGCCATCAATGTGCCTATTCCTTTCGGTGATTCCCTGGGATTTGTAAGTAAGATTTCTCCTGCCGGAGTTTTTCAGTGGGTAAGAACATTTCAGGCAACTGATGGTGAACGGGATAATAGAATAGCGATAGATACAACGGGAAATGTTTACGTCACAGGTGGATTCAGAGGAACAAAACCATTCGGATCTGTGAATGCAACAAGTTATGGAGGTATGGACATTTTTGTACTGAAGTACGACAGCAGCGGAAATCAGATCTGGCTTCGTACAACGGGCAGCACATTGGATGACCGTGGAAACTCAATCATAGTTGACCAGCATCAGGATGTGTATGTTACCGGAGAATTCCGGGACAGAGTGGGTTTCGGAACCGATTCACTCAATAACAATGGCGGACCGGGTGGCCGGGATATCTTTGTTGCAAAAATGGATCAAAGCGGAAACTGGAAGTGGGCTAAAAAAGCAGGATCGAATGGAGGTTCCGACAGAGGAAACAGAATTGTATCCAACAAACAAGATATGCTTTTTGTAACCGGTCAGTTTAAAGGAGATGCCCGTTTCGGATCAACAGATACATTGTATAACAGCTCAGATAGTGTTCAGATCTTTGTTGCTGCAATTGATACTTCCGGAAAATGGCAATGGGCAATTCAGGCTGGTAGTACGGTTGAAGACAGAGGTACGGGTATTATTGCAGATGATTCCTGTAATGTTTTTACAACAGGGTACTTTGAACAAACAGCTGCATTCGGTTCGATAAATCTGAATGCATTAGGAAGAAAAGACATTTATGTTGGAAAGATCCCGAATGCTTGTTTTCCTCCTCCTGTTCCACCAGCAGCGCAACCGATTGTTGCTGAATGCACACCATCGTTACCCAATATTTTCACTCCCAACAGGGATAATGTGAATGAAAGCTTTTTTGTGAATGGTAATTGTATTGACAATTTTTCTCTTTCTATTTACAATCGCTGGGGAGAGGTAATTTACAGATTTGACGGATCGACTGATTCATGGGATGGCACGATGGCTAATGGAGCAGATGCCTCAGACGGAGTTTACTATTATGCCGGAGAAGCAAAACTGGCGAATGGTGATACGCTTCCGATGAAAGGTTTTATTACTTTGCTACGATAAATTGTATTTTTATTGGTAGGTGTAAATAACTCATAGCCTCCGTAAATATAAAGGTATAACAGTTTGGTATCGTGCAAGAAAAATCATAATCTTTTCGCTTAAATCAATTCACTCAACTCCAACCATCTCAAGCCCTTTTCATCAAGCTCCGCAATGATCTGTGAGATTCTCTGAGAACACTTAGTGATCTCCTCATGATCTGACAAGCCGTTTATCTTTTCTGACAAAATTGCTTTTTCAGCTTCCAACGCAGCAATCTCTTTTTCCAATTGTTCGAACTCGAACTTCTCTTTAAAAGAGGCTTTTCGTTTAGCTGGTTCAGTAGCTTTTACATCAGCAGGTTCAGTTCTGACTTCAGTTTTTTTTTCAACGTAAGCTTCTTGCTCTGCCGGCTTCACTTTATCTTCCTGTTCTTTTCTGTCGCGATACTCCGTATAGTTACCCGGAAAATCACGAACAACTCCGTTGCCTTCAAAAACAAAAAGGTGATCAACAAGCTTATCCATAAAGTAACGATCGTGGGTTACGATCAAAACACAACCCTGAAAGTTGGTTAAGAAATCTTCAAGCACACTTAATGTTACAATATCAAGATCATTGGTAGGCTCATCCAGGATAAGGAAATTCGGATTCTGGATCAGGATCGTCATTAAGAATAATCGTCTTCTTTCACCTCCGCTAAGCTTCGATACAAAGCCATATTGAACATCAGGAGGGAATAAAAATTTTGTAAGAAGTGCAGATGCACTCAGCTTTGAACCATCAGCTAACGGAATGAATTCAGCGATATCTTTCACTACTTCGATCACACGCTTATCTTCATTCAGCTTCATTCCTTCCTGAGAATAATAACCGTAAACAATTGTTTCACCGGTGGAGATCGTTCCTGCATCAGGCTTTTCAAGCTCCATGATCATATTCAGGAAGGTAGATTTTCCTGCACCATTCTTTCCAACTACACCGATCTTCTCTCCTTTTTTAAATACATATGAAAACCCGTTGATAATCTTTGTATCTCCAAAAGCTTTTTTAATATTTGTTACCTCTAGGATCTTTCCTCCGATACGATTCATTTTTACAGCAAGCTCCAGCTTCTCATCTTTCTTTCCGCTGAAGGCTTTATCCTTCACAACTTCAAACTGATCAACACGATATTTCGCTTTTGTACCCCGGGCACGCGGCATTTTACGAACCCACTCAAGCTCTCGTGTATAAAGGTTTTTAGCCTTATCGATCTCACTGCTTTCCATCGCCTCACGCTCTGCTTTCTTCTCAATGTAATATTGAAAATTACCTTTGTAATTATACAGCTTGTTATTATCTATCTCAACAATTTCTGTACATACACTATCAAGAAAATAACGATCGTGGGTAACAAGTAAAAGTGTCAGATCTTTATTGATAAGATAATTCTCAAGCCACTCGATCATTTCAACATCCAAGTGATTCGTAGGCTCATCAAGAATAAGTAATTGCGGCTCATCAATCAAAACCTTAGCAAGTGCAACACGTTTTTTCTGTCCACCGGAAAGAACTCCGATCTGCTTATCAAGAAATTTTATTTTTAAACGCTGTAGAACTTCCTGAACCTTTGCTTCCATCTGCCATGCATCCAGATCATTCATCTTTTCCGTAGCTCTTTCAAGCCTGTCGGATGACTGATCATTCATTTCTTTCTCAAATGCTTCAAGCGCGAATTCATATTCACGAACCGCATTCAAAGCAGGATTGGTAGTTTTATATATGGCTTCAACAACAGTATCCTCTTCATTAAAAACAGGATTCTGGTTAAGGTAAGTAACAGTTATGTCTTTCCGGAAAGTAACAGATCCTTCATCAGCGATCTCTTTACCTGTAATGATCTTAAGTAAAGTTGATTTTCCTGCACCATTTTTGGCAATCAGCGCTATACGCTGGCCCTGGTTAAGGCCGAAGCTGATCTTGTCAAATAATTTTTTTGCACCGTAAGCTTTAGAGACAGCTTCTACTGATAGATAGTTCAATTATGGGTAAAGGTTAAAGGTTAATGGTTATAAGTTAATGGTGGTCGTGCTTAAAGAATATGAATCTGGTTTTTAACCGGAAACAACCTGATAACTTTTAACACTTAACCGATAACTTCCCTGTAAGGGGGCACAAAGGTAGGTAAATTATTGCTTTGGAGCACTATCGGAACTGGGCTCTTCTTCTTTTTTAGGCACTAAGGTGTAAGTGATCTGAATTGAATTCTCCTCTATCAGAGTTGAATCATGATCCTGATCTCCGCTTACATCTATCAAAGCATTTTCTTCGTCTGTACCAAGATCATATTTTCGGGGAGCAGGACCTTCCTTTCTGAAATTATATGAAGTGATGAGTCCGGCCAGTGTGCCCAGCAGGTGTGATTCCCAGGAAACGCCATCCTTAATGGGAAGAATTCCCCACACTGTACTTCCATAAATAAATACTACAAAAAGTGATAAAGCAAGCAGTCGTGTATCTTTTCGGAACACTCCACTGAAAAAGAGAAAAGCAACAAATCCATATAAAATGCCGCTTGCTCCTATGTGGTAAGATTCCCTGGCTGCAGCCCAAACCCAAACCCCTGTCATGATATAGACCCAGAAAAAAACCTGGAAAGCAATGGTTCGGTAGAAATAAAAGATAATGCTCCCAAGAATCAGGAGAGGAACGGTATTGGAAAGGAGATGATCAAAATCCGCATGCAGTAATGGAGCTGTCGCCACACCAATAAGTCCTCGCAATGTACGTGGATATATGCCATACCAGGCGAGACTGTTGTGACTCAATACTTCATAAAACTTGATCACCCACAAAAAAGCGATGAAAGCTAATGGAAATAAAAGGCTTAAAAATAATTTGGATGTTTTATTACGCATGTCTATTTCTGAACAGATTTTACCCCGTCAATGTTTATACCAAAAAAGAGCTGTGACAGAAAGACAATAGGATTTGTTGAAAACAAAAGATCCCGCTCTAACCTGAGCGGGATCTGATTTAAGTAAAACTAAAAATCAGCTCTTACCGAAATTATGAAATTCCTTCCCGGAGCAACCAGGCCAGAGCTATATGGACGATATCGCTGATCGCTTATATTTTCCAGACCTGCACTTACAGAAAAATTATCAGTGAATTTATACATTGCTTTGTAATTTAGCGTGTACCAGCCTGGTGACCAGGGTCTACCATTTTTATCCACAGCATAGATCTCTGTTTTGGCTTGTTCTTCTTGTGGAAGCTCTTCGAATTTCTTCGAGCCGCTGTATACTCCGTAGATCTGCATGCTCAATCTTTCATGTGTATATATTAGTCTTGTTACACCAAACCAGGGTGGTGCATGTCTTGAAGGACTAACAGTTCCATCATCAACTTCTTCAGTACCCACCTGATAATTAAAATCAGATGACAATCCGAAACCAGAGCTTAACTTAACATCTATACCTGCCTGAATACCATAAACTGTTGCAACTGCTGCATTCTGGACCGCCTGCACCTGGCTTAATTCACCGTCATACATGATACTGTCGGAACCATTTAACGTAAAGTCCCTTCTTACCATTGCATTTTGCAGCACAGTATAATAACCGGTGACATCGATCTTTACAGACTCGCCAAATACCTTTGCAATTCCAATTTCGGCATTGTATGCGTTCTCAGCTTTTAGTTCAGGATTAGGAACAATAACAGAACCAGGTTCGGAGTCAAACACTTTACCTGCATCATCAACATTTGGTGATCTGAATCCAGTTGAAACATTCGTACTTATCGCCCACTTTGGAGTTGGCCTGAAAACAAAACCTAAACTTCCTGTTAATGCACCATTATTGATTTTGGCTGTTGTATAAGGGAACGGATAAAATGTAGTGTCGAAAACGGCATTAAGCTGATATTGATTGTATCTTGCACCAGCCTGAATCAGAAACCTTTCCGACACTTTGAAAGTATAACTTAAATAAGCAGCATAGGAAGTCCATGTGGACTTCGGATACCTGCTTGGCCCAGCCTGTGATATCCCTGTAACTATATTTTCATCAATACCTTTTGATTTAACATCGTTCCGAACAGCTTCCAAACCATAAAAGATCTTATGTTTTATTCCGAAGGATTTGTTAAGGTCAACATTCAACGAATAAGCATCTACTTTTTCTATCCTTATATGTCGAATCGACTTATTGATGTCACGGTCATACCTGCTTTCTTCAAAATATTGATGCGCAGCTCTGATGGTCATCTGATCATACACCTTGTTATTTCCGTTGTGAGTAACACTCAGATTATTCATCATCCATTTCTGAGGGCCATAGTTCCATTCACCATACCTTGGAAGCCCATTTTTATACCTGATGTGTCTGTCGTATCTTGAATAGGTTGAAGTTTCAGAATAATGAAATGCATATTGAACATCCCATTTATCATTAGGCCTAAAGCGGATCTTCTGCATCATGTTGATCTGTGAATAGGATGTCGGTCGTTGAATCTGTGGATCAGGATTAGTTACCACTACATCAACACTATCAACTCTTTGAACATAGAAAGGACGCAGATATTCTTTTGGACCATGACTTCCCATTTTAAGATCACCAAAATCATTCACACTGAAACTGGTCACTGAAGCCCATTTTTTCCAGCCGACATTAATATCAAAATGAGCAGACTTTTCATTGTTTGCCGAAGAATAGCGTGTTACCGCTTTACCGGTTATCATTGTTTTGTCTGTTGCAGTAAGTTCCGGCAAGAGGGTTTGAAAGCTCATAACTCCACCAATTGCATCACTTCCGTAAATAACTGAACCAGGACCAAACAATACTTCCGTTTTTTCCACTGCAAAAGGATCCAGAGAGATTACATTCTGAATATTTCCACTTCTGAAAATGGCTGTATTCATTCTTACACCGTCCACTGTATATAAAAGCCTGTTAGTGGAAAAACCTCTGATCATAGGACTTCCTCCACCCTGCTGACTTTTCTGAATAAATACTTCTCCGGATGAACCAAGGAGATCTGCTGCGGTTTGCGGGTTCTGCAATGCAATATCCTTAGCAGAGATCGCTGTTATTCTTGCCGGAATATCTTTCGACATTTGATTCCATCTTGTAGCTGATACCACCACCTCATCAATTGAGATTCCGGATGGTTCCAGATTAATAATAAAAGCAGAATCCTCCAGCTCTTTAAAACTCATCGTTACTACTTTATAACCCAGCATTCGAAGCTGAATCTTTTCAGATGATTTAAAAGAAGATATATCAGCCTGTCCTTTTGCGTTAGTTATAACAAAAGCTTTGGGCTCTTCGCTTGCTATAGAAACAAGATCGATTGGAAGATCTGTTCCACGGTCTTTAATTGTTATTGTTTGTGAGTAGCAGGTAAATGACAGCACAAACAATAACCATGATAATATTTTTTTCATAGTATTATTTTAGAAGTTTAAACAAAATTATTTTTCCGACTAGCATGCAGTCGGAAGAAACGAAATGTTTAACCTAATTTTGGAGGGGGACTAGGCGGAGAAATTGATCGGGTATTATACATAAGGGAGTAACTGAAATGGTGATATATTTGGGTGGGATCAAAAGATGCAAACCATCCTCGGTGACTGTAGCAGAAAAGACTTTTGGTAAAATCAGTATAATCCTTCTCTTTATCTTTTTGTAAAGGATCATTGCCAAGAGCTTTCGCAACAAGGGCACCCAACAACTTATTTAACTTAGTTTCTTCCTTATCGAGCCAGCACCAATAGCTTATACTATTTCCATCAGCCTTTGAATAAACAACATCGTACATTCTATCTTTGTAACGGAATTCTTTAGAATGTTCCCATTCTAATTCCCTTTGGGCTGCTTCTATTGAAAACTCCAGTAAAGTAAGCTCTTTTTTATCCAACCCTGCAATGAGCTGTTTTTTTACCGTCTTTCTTACAATTGATTTTTCATGTCGGAGCCATAAGTACGTTCCCAAAAAAGGGGCGATCAAAACAACTAAAAGGAATATTCCAATGATCTTTTTCAAACCGGGCAAATGTGTTGAACTGTAAGGTAATCAACACAAATATAACATTTCCGCATTATTTTTCAGAATTGTATATTAGGAGTTGATTTGTTAATTTTTATTAAGATTAAGAAAAAGTTGCTTTTGCATCAAAAGTTTTTTACTTTTGAAAGGCAAAATTGTATCTACAATGAAAATTTCTGCAAAAATTCTGTTCTTCTTGCTGCTAGCATTCCTTGCTAACACTTCGAGATCATTTGCTGCACCGGTTAAAGGAAAGGACTCTGATTCCGCAGCAAGCCTTAAAAGCAATATCGCAATTTTCAAAATGATCACTTCTCCTGTTGCACCTGCTGCTACTGGTAAAAGCCTAAAAAAAGCAGGAAGTGTTGCACGTACTTCGAATTCTCACACCACTGTCCCTGTAAAGACAGTTCCTGAAGGTTAATCATTTCATCACATTTCATTAAAGTTTTCGTAATCTGCACTTTCTAAATTTGCATTATAAATTAATTATAATGAAAACTATAGAAAACAACAATTCACAGGATGCTGTGATCCATTTAAAGGATGGAAAAAGAAAACATGGATTACTTATGAATGAATTATCGGAAACAGGCAGCTTTATGTTCATTCCATATAATTCAAACCCTTATTTTTCTGAAAACGGGATATCGGCTCATGCGGAAATAATCCCTGGAATACTGATCGAAGCGATCGAAACAGATCTTAAATAATTAAAAACCTCTTTGCTTTTTGATATTCTCATAAGCTTCCTGAACCTTCTGGAACTTTTCTTTAGCAGCATGCTGCACTTCATCACCTAAGGCCGCCACTTTATCCGGGTGGAATTTGACAGCCATTTTACGATAAGCTTTTTTCACCTCATCATCAGAAGCTGAAGGTTCTATTTCAAGGATTCGGTAATCACTGGTAGGATCTTTAAAGTACATCGCTTTCAGTGAATTAAAATCCGCAATACTTACTCCCAGGTAATTCGCGATAAAAGCAATTGTTTCAAGCTCAGCAGGATGAACATGGCCATCTGCTTTAGAGATCCCAAATAAATAATGAATAAGCTGGAGGCGTTCTGCATGCGGCATATATTGTTTGATCTGCATACAAACATCCTTAAGAGGAATATCCCTTGTAAGGATCTCCTTTAACATCTGAGTAAGCTCGATCGCCTGCTGTTCCCCAAACTGGCGAACAAGAAAGGTCTTCACATAATCCAGCTCACTTTTAAGTGTGCGCCCGTCACTCTTCATAACGGCTGCAGAAAGCACTAACAGACTCGCTGCGAAATCTCCCGCATGTGGAGCAATACGTCCACCTGTATAAGCGTTTCCGCTGCCTGTCGTAGTTTGCACTGTAACGCTTGCGGCATCAAACATCGACCCTAAAGCAAAACCTAAAACACCACCTAAAGGACCGCCTAAAGCCCATCCTGATTGCCGATTCATATTATTTAAAGTAGTTTTGATTCAAAACAAAAAATAAAAACATGAAAATTGATCTTTATACTAAATCCATTCTAACTGTAATTGCTGCGGCTTTGACCATTCTTGTACTTCAAAACACGAAACTATTTAATGAGGCACAGGCAGGTCCAGTAAAGTTCAACACTCCTTCAAATCGTTCGATCACTATTCCCGTAAACGAGGATGGATCGATCAATGTAAAAATGGTTGACGATATGGATGTGAATATTCACAGCATTGGAGGAAGCAGTGTTTATGGAGCATTACCTGTTAACTTAAAAGAAGTTGGAGGAAGCAGCTTTTATGGTTCTCTACCTGTCAATCTGAAAGAAGTGAGTAGCTCTTCAATTAATTCATCAGGGATTCCGGTTAATATTGAATCCGTAGACGGACTTAGCATTTACAGTGCTGTTCCGGTTAAAGAAATGAAATAAATCATTTTAATAAAAAAAGGCTGTCTTGAACAGACAGCCTTTTTTACTTTTATTTTTACCATTTTCCGCTTGAACCGCCACCACCAAAGCCTCCGCCACCGAAGCCTCCAAATCCTCCGCCACCAAAACCTCCTGATGAACCTCCGCCAAACCCACGACCGCCAAGCATAGAGCCAAGCAGGAATCCGGAACCCATACTCAGTCCACCACGACCACGGCCGCCTCCACCACGTTTAATGCTTATAATTATGAATATAATTGCGATGATAAGAAGTATAGCAATATTACTTTTGCTTCTGCCCTTCCCTTTTTTCTGTCCGTACTGATCCGAGCTGTATTCACCTTTCGCTAAAGCCATAAGAACATCAGTTCCTTTATCGAGCGCGGTAAAGTTCTCCCCGTTCTTCATATAAGGATACATTTCATTCTCGCGGATGCGTTTAGTTGTAAGATCGGGAATTGCACCTTCTAATCCGTACCCAACCTGGATAGCAAGATCTCTTTGTCCTTCCCCTCCGGTAGGTTTAATCAATATTACAACACCATTATCAAACTTTGCCTGTCCTATTCCCCATTTGTGTCCAAGCCGCGAAGCATAATCCCATGCCTCCATTCCTCCCAGGTCATCAACGATTACGACAGCTATCTGATTAGATGTTTCATTGGCAAATTTCTGAAGCTTTTGTTCAAGCTGCTGGATCTCGGAAGGAGTTAAGAAACCAGTTGAAGAAAGATCATTCACTAACCGCGGTGGATTAGGACGTTCCGGAATGCCATCACTTTGTGCCGACATGGAAAGCACAGACATTAATGCTATTGCAAAAAGTGAAAAGTATTTTTTTAACATTGTTCTATTTGTTTAAGATTGGATCATTTACCAAAAGTAACTTCATTATGAAGTTCATTGGAATCATCTGACTGTAAAGGAAAGTGAGCCTTTAACTTTTCTCCGGCCATTGCAAT
>JAJTCJ010000130.1 GCA_021323165.1 Bacteroidota bacterium
AAAAGAAATTATGGCAGACGGAGAAAAAATCATTCTGATTAACATTGAAGAAGAAATGAAATCGGCTTACATCGACTATTCTATGTCGGTTATCGTGTCGCGGGCCTTGCCTGACGTACGCGATGGTTTAAAGCCGGTACACCGCAGAGTACTTTATGGGATGCTGGATCTGGGGGTTATGTCAAATCGCCCGCATAAGAAGTCTGCCCGTATCGTGGGTGAGGTGTTGGGGAAATATCACCCGCATGGTGATACTTCTGTGTATGATGCAATGGTTCGTATGGCTCAGGAATGGAGCTTGCGTTACCCTTTGGTAGACGGACAGGGTAACTTCGGATCTGTGGATGGTGATAGCCCGGCTGCAATGCGTTATACTGAAGCTCGCTTAAAAAAGATAGCTGAGGAAATGCTGAATGATATTGAAAAAGACACAGTTGATTTCCGCCCGAATTTCGATGACAGTTTAACTGAACCTACCGTTCTTCCATCACGTATTCCAAACCTTTTGGTGAATGGGGCTTCCGGGATCGCGGTTGGTATGGCTACCAATATGCCTCCTCATAATTTAACCGAGATCGTAAATGCAACTGTTGCATATATTGATAACAGGGATATTGATATTGCTGGATTAATGCAATATGTTAAAGCTCCTGATTTTCCTACAGGTGGATTGATATATGGTTATGGTGGAGTGAAGGATGCTTTTGAAACAGGAAGAGGCCGTATTATCATGCGCGCTAAAACAAATGTTGAAATTGCAGAAAACGGACGCGAAAGAATTATCGTTAACGAGATCCCTTATCAGATCAATAAGGCGGAAATGATCCGTAAAACGGCTGATCTGATCAACGATAAAAAGATCGAAGGTATTTCTGATATTCGTGATGAATCAGACAGAGATGGTATGCGTATCGTTTATGAAATTAAACGCGATGCAATTACGAATGTAGTTTTAAATAATCTTTTCAAATACACAGAACTTCAAACTTCTTTCAGTGTAAACAATATTGCTCTTGTTGGAGGTCGTCCGATGATGCTTAACATCAAAGACATGATCGGATATTTTGTTGAACACCGTCACGAGGTGGTTGTTCGCAGAACTAAATATGAACTTGCACAGGCTGAAAAACGTGCGCATATCCTTGAAGGATATCTTATCGCATTGGATCACCTTGATGAAGTTATTAAGCTTATCCGTGATTCAGCAACACCAAATGAAGCTCAGGATGGATTAATGAAGAACTTTGGATTGAGTGAAATTCAATCTAAAGCAATACTTGAGATGAGACTTCGTGTTCTTACTGGTCTTGAGAGAGATAAGATCAAATCTGAATACGAAGAATTAATGAAACTGATTGATTATTTAAGATCAATTTTGAATGACGAGGGCTTAAGAATGAAGATCATCAAGGATGAGCTTATTGAGATCCGAGAGAAGTATGGCGATGAGCGTAAATCCGAGATCGTGTATGCAGCTGGTGATTTCAAGATAGAAGATATGATCGCGGATGAGGATGTTGTTATTACTATCTCTCACATGGGTTATATCAAACGTACTATGCTGAGCGAATACAGAACGCAGGCAAGAGGAGGAAAAGGAGCGAAGGGAAGCAATACACGTGATGAAGATTTTATCGAACACTTGTTCACAGCTACAACACATAATTACCTGTTATTATTCACAGAACAGGGCCGTTGTTTCTGGATGCGCGCATTCGAGGTTCCGGAAGGAAACCGCCAATCAAAAGGACGTGCAATCCAGAACCTGATCAACATTCCAAGTGATGATAAGGTTAAAGCATACATTAACGTAAAGGACTTAATGGATGAAGAGTACACAAAGAATAACTATATTATTATGTGTACTAAGAACGGAATCATTAAGAAAACAACTCTTGAGGCATATTCACGTCCTCGTACAAACGGTATCAACGCGATCACCGTTCGTGATGGAGATACTTTATTAGAAGTATTATTGACTAACGGAACAAACGAGATCATGCTGGCTTCGAAAGCAGGTAAAGTAGTTCGTTTCAATGAATCAAAAGTTCGTCCGATGGGAAGAAATGCTTCCGGTGTAAGAGGTATCAGTCTTGGTGAAGAAAAAGACAATGAAGTTATTGGTATGATCGCAATGCCTGATCTGAGCAGTAATGTTATGGTTGTTTCCGAGAAAGGTTATGGAAAACGCTCTGATATTGAAGAATACAGAGTTACTAACCGTGGAGGTAAAGGTGTTAAAACCATTAATATCACTGAAAAAACCGGCAATCTAATAGCTATTAAAGATGTTACTGATAAAGATGACCTGATGATCATTAATAAATCAGGTATCATCATCCGTTTATCTGTAGCTGAGCTGAGAGTAATTGGCCGTGCAACGCAGGGTGTGAGACTTATCAACCTGAAAGAAACAGATGAGATAGCTGCTGTTACCAAAGTAGATATTGATGAAACTGTAGAAAGCATTGAAAATTCAGTTGCATCAGAAAATCCGGAAAACTCAACAGAGCAGTATGGAAATGACGAGTCATCTGCGTCTGATAACACAGAAGATAACGCTGGCAAGGATGTTGATACTGCCGAGCCTGAAATTTAAAAACATAAATCAATCGTATATGAAAAGAATAGTTTTATTAGTTATTGCATCATTTATAGTTGTTGGTGCAAATGCACAATCTGCAAAAGTTGTTTCAGCATGGAAGTACCTTAAAGATTATGCTGATTCACAGGATCCTGATTATATCACCCGTGCTAAAGATGCGATCGATCTTGCTTCTGCGCATCCTGACACAAAGGACCAGGCGAAAACCCAGGTTTACAGAGGTCAGATCTACATGGAGCTTTTCAGAAGAAGCCTAAAAGTGGAAATGGACAAGAAAAAAGACCCGGATCCTAAAAAGAATGAGGTTGCAGCATTTCAGGCTGTTTCAACTCAGGATCTTTTTGCAGCTTATGATGCATTCGCAAAAGCGAAATCACTCGATGTAAAAGGAAATTATGCATCTGAGATCAATAAAGGGATTGGTGAAATAACGGTTTATACTTCAAACAAAGCCGTTTATGATTACAACGCTAAAAATTATGCTGCTGCTTTAAATTCATTTGAAAAGGCATATGAGATCAGCGGATCCAAAGACACCGCGACATTACAGAATCTGGCAATCACTGCAGATCGTGCAGGAAACTATGATAAAGCAAAAATGTATTATGAAAAGATGGCTGAGCTAAAAGTTGGCCGTGCATCTACATATCTTCAGCTAATGAATGTTCACATGAGCATGAAAGATACTGTTGGCGGTATGGAAGTGCTAAAAAAGGGGCGTGCAGCTTTTCCTAATGATATAAATCTTTTATTGAATGAAACTGATTTTTATATCAAAGCCAACAAGAGTGCTGAAGCATTAGCCAACTTAAATAAAGCTGTTGAAGCGAAACCAAACGATCATATCCTGTATTTTGCACGTGGTAACATGTATGATAACTTATCAAATCCAAAGGACGCTAAAGGCAAAGAATTGGAAAAGCCAAAGGATGCAGAAGAAAAAATGAAGCTTGCTGAAGCTGACTATAAAAAATCATTAGAGATCAAAGCAGATTATTTCGATGCTTTATACAATCTGGGAGCTCTTTATTACAATAACGGAGTAAACCTTGGAAATAAAGCAAATACAATCACTGATCAGAAGAAGTATGAGGCAGAGATCAAAAGAGCTAATGATGAGTTTAATAAAGCTGTTCCTGTATTAGAAAAGGCTCATAGTGTAAATGAGAAAGACAAAGGAACTATCATTGCATTAAAAAATATCTATTATCGCCTTCAAATGAAAGAAAAGGGTGATGCGATGAAGGAAAAATTAAAGAATAACTAAGATCCTCATAAATTCTAAATGAAACGGAGAGCAGAAATGTTCTCCGTTTTTTTGTTGTTAAAACGAACCTCAAAATATCTGTTACTGGCTTATATTTTCAGGCCCGTGGCTAGGAAAGCCCCGAATCTGCGGTTTTACGAAATTTCGAGTATAATTCTGGTATGTTTTTAACGTTAATATTTAAAAATGTTTCAAATGGACAATCAACATACACATACGGGAAATCAAAATGGCGGTGCAGAAAAGCATTGTCATCACCCTTATCTGAAAGAGGGTACTTCCGGTGAAAAAATATGTGTTGCGTGTGGTCGTCTCGTATATTCCGGAAACAATCAGAATAATTCCAAATTCAACAAGTATAAATAATAATTCAGGCGGTATATGAAGAAATTATCCGGAAAGATAGTCCTGGTAGATGATCATCCTTATGAAAAGGATTTTCTGAAAATGGCTTTGGAAGAGCTTAATATCTACGCGGATCTGGAATTTTTTCTTTCACCTGAAACGGCATTAGACTACCTGAGAGAAACCAGGGATCATATTTTTTTGATAATTTCTGATATGAATATGCCAAAGATGAACGGGTTGGATTTCAAGAAAGTAATTGATAGCGATGAGAGATTAAGGGTGAAATCGGTTCCGTTTATTTTTTCAAGTTCCGGAGCCACAAAATCTCAGTTAAAAGAAGCCTATGAATATCGCTTACAAGGATATTTTTTAAAACCTCAAGATGTAAAAGATATGGCAAAACAACTGGAATTAATCATCCGATATTGGATTGTTAGTGTAAGGCCGGATAGTGAGGAGCTGGGTAGGCAGCATAGCGTTTTTAAGCTATAAGGAATTACATAGAAGATATTAATTAATTGATATACAGCGTGTGGCTATTTAACATAATATTAATTATAGGACAAATTGGATTGGTATCGGATTGGTAAATCCATACTAAAGGATTCAAAGATCAATGCCAAAAGGTTTTATTCTATGATTTTATAGCTTTTAGCTACGGAAGTTCTACCGTTTCAAACCAATACTTAATAAAATTCAGGATCTTGTGATTCGTCTCCGGCTCATTATCAGGTTTTTGAATACACGAACTCGCCCCATAACTATAACATTCTTTAATCAAACGAGCATCTTTACTTCCACTAAGAATGATTACCGGGATATGTGCCCATTCCTTAGAGGATTTAAGTTTTTGGAGTATTCCCGGTGCATCAACAGGAACTGCATGCATATTCAAAAGTATAATAGATGGGATTTTATCGGTGGAATTTAAAAAATCGAAAAATTCACCACTTGTGTTGACAAAATGAAGATCGGCATCAAAATTATGATCCTTAAAGAAAATTCTGGTGATAAAACGATCTGCATCATCTGGTTCCAGCATTAAAATTGTTGGTTTTTCCATCTTTTTTAAATTTATAAATTTGATTCTGAATTTAATTCTTCGGAATTATCCGGAGAATTTGAAAGGAACTTTTTACTCAATAAAATATTCAGTTTCATTTTATATTCATCCTGAAGCCACTTTAGATAATTATCTGTACTCTTGGCAATACAATAAGAATACTTTTTTATTCTGTACCGAATATCTTCCTCCAGGAGTTTTGCTAATTCACCGGCCTCAAGAAAATTCTCACTGTTTTCTGCACAAATTCTTGCATGTTGTTCAATTGATCTTTCCAAAGCTACTTTTGGCCTTAAACCCTGCTTAGCTATCTGCTCGTACTCAGCTTTCATATCAAAATCGATATTTTCGGACTTACTGAACCTCGCTCTTAAAGCTGCAGGCATTCTGTATGCCAAATGGCGCTCTATTTCCTGATCACTGCGTAAATTCTCCAGATAAGCATCCGGTGAACGGAAGATCTCATGCCAGTTCACAAACGAATCCCACAGACCAAAACGAGCTGCATTATTACCCAGATCGATCACAATAAATGTATTCTTATTTGGAAGGATCCGCGAACCGCGGCCGATCATCTGATGATATAAAGTCAGGGATTTTGTTGCACGGTTAAGAATAATCGTTTCTACGGTTGGCTCATCAAAACCTGTGGTTAGGATCCCAACCGAGGTTAGAATAGCATCAGGCTTATTTTTAAACCAGGTTAGGATCTCTCTTCTTTCCTGTTCGGTGTTTGTATTGTCGAGGTGACGAATATCGTAGCCTGCCTTTTTGAATAAGGTATGCACATGTTTTGATGTGTTAATACCATTATTGAAGATCAGCGTCTTTTTGCCTTTTGAAACTTCTTCGTAAGCACTTACCAGCTTTTCCTGCATCAGGTAATTCGTATACAGCCTCTCTGATGAACTAACTGTATAATCCCCATCGATCCCTACTTTTAATGATCCCAGATTTACATCATAAGAATGAGTTATTGCCTTGGATAAAAATCCTTTTTCTATAAGCTCAGGTATTGAATGTCCTACGATCAATTCATTATAAGTTTCCTTCATAGGAAGCTTGATATTCGAACTAAGGGGCGTAGCAGTAACTCCGAGAATCACACTGCTTTCAAGATACTTGAATAATTTTTTGAATGAATTGAAATGAGCCTCATCAATAATCACAAGTCCAACATGCTCTACTTCCAGTTTTTCATCCTGAAGCCTGTTGTTAAGTGTTTCCACCATTGCCACAAAACACATGAAGTTGCCCTGATCAGGAAGTGTTTTGACTTTGCTGTCGATTATCTTATTCTCTACACCAAATTCATTCAACATGTTTGATGTCTGAGCACAAAGTTCAATACGGTGAGTAAGAATCAAAACCTTTTTACCGGTTTCTTTTATATACCGCTTGGCTATCTCAGAAAAAATAACTGTTTTTCCTCCGCCAGTAGGGAGCTGATAAAGTAAATTATATCTC
>JAJTCJ010000131.1 GCA_021323165.1 Bacteroidota bacterium
GGATATAGCACCGGTTAATCTTTATGGTGTAAATGACAGCAATTTAGGTTTGATCAGAAAGCGCTTTCCTAAAGTTAAAATTGTGGCAAGAGGTGAAGCGATCAAGATCTCGGGAGAAGAAGAGGAAATGAACCAGGTGGAGATGGTGATAAATGTGCTGATTGATTATTTTCATCGTTATGGAAATCTCACGGAGAACGCTGTGGAGCAGATCCTGGGCGGAACAAAAGATCCCAATGGTAAATTAGAAACAGCAGCGGGAGATGATGTTCTCGTTTTCGGAAATGGTGGACTCATTGTAAAAGCACGCACTGAGAACCAGCGTAGGATGGTGGACAGTATTTCAAAGAATGATATGGTTTTTGCTATCGGTCCGGCCGGAACCGGTAAAACATATACTGCTGTGGCTTTGGCTGTAAGAGCATTAAAGAACAGAGAGGTTAAAAAAATAATTTTAACAAGGCCTGCAGTAGAAGCAGGGGAGAACCTTGGTTTTTTACCGGGAGATCTGAAAGAGAAGCTGGATCCGTATCTTCAGCCGTTATACGATGCTTTGTACGATATGATTCCTGCTGAAAAGCTGCAGTATTATATCGAGAATAAAGTAATTCAGATCGCACCTTTGGCGTTCATGCGCGGACGTACCCTTGATAATGCATTTGTAATTCTTGATGAAGCTCAAAATGCAACTGAAGGACAGCTGAAGATGTTTCTTACCAGGATGGGTGCTTCTGCCAAGTTTATTATTACAGGTGACATTACTCAAATCGATCTTCCGAAGAATCAGCCCTCGGGATTACCGCAGGCAATGAAATTACTGAACAAAGTAGATGGTATTGAATTTATTCAACTCAACGGCAGTGATGTAATCCGTCACCGACTGGTAAAAAAGATCGTTGAAATGTATGATAATGTTAAATCAAAGGAAAATTAAAAGTATAAATCTAAATTCTAAAAATCCACAAATCTCTAATTGAACTATGAACGCTATCACTGAAACAAAATTCAATTTTCCGAAGCAAAAGAGTTTTTACAAAGGCAAGGTGCGTGATGTATATAATATCAACGATGAAAAACTTGTAATGATTGTAAGTGACAGGATCTCGGCATTCGATGTTGTGCTCCCGAAAGGTATTCCTTACAAAGGACAAGTATTAAATCAGATCGCAGCTAAGTTTCTTAAAGCAACAGAAGATATCGTTCCTAACTGGGTGATCTCTGTTCCGGATCCTATGGTTACTGTCGGACATTTATGTGATCCTTTCAAAGTTGAGATGGTGATACGTGGTTATCTGAGCGGACATGCATGGAGAGAATACAAAGCAGGAAAACGTACTGTATGCGGAGTTGCTATGCCTGATGGAATGAAAGAGAATGATAAATTCCCTGAACCTTTGATCACGCCAACCACGAAAGCATCTGTAGGTCACGATGAAGATATTTCTAAAGAAGAGATCCTGAAGCAGGGTATTGTTTCCAAAGAGGATTATGAACAGCTTGAAAAATATACACGTGCTATATTTCAACGCGGTACTGAGATCGCTGCTAAAATGGGACTGATTCTGGTTGATACGAAATATGAGTTCGGGAAAAAAGATGGAAAGATCTATCTTATAGATGAGATCCATACTCCTGATTCATCGCGTTATTTCTATAAAGAAGGATATGATGAGCGTCAGAAAAAAGGTGAGTCCCAGAAACAATTATCAAAAGAGTTTGTTCGCGAATGGTTGATGGCAAATGGTTTTCAAGGGAAGGACGGTCAAGCAATTCCTGAAATGACCGAAGAAGTTGTGAAGTCGATCTCTGAAAGATATATTGAGCTTTACGAGAATATTGTAGGCGAAAAATTTGTGAAAGCCGATGCCAACAATGTGCTGCAAAGAGTTGAAAGGAATATAAATGATTTCTTAGTAAAATAAAAAAAGCCTCTCAGTAACGAGAGGCTTTTTTTTACATTCTGATGTCTTTAATTACCCTGATTACTTTTACCGGAGTTACTATCTCTATGTAAATAACTCCATCCCCATTGTTAATTGTTACTGAAGCAGGATTTACAAAGTCGTGAAAATTTCCATCACTGTCTCTTAGTTTACGGTTGGCTAGATCTGTTATCACGCCTTCTTTTTCTTCCATAGTGTTTTTTAGTTTTATTGGTTTAGATAAAAGTAAAATTATATTAATTTTTTAGTAAACCAAATCATTTTATATCTTTAGCAATGAATTTCTGTTTTTAGAACGAACAGATTTAACTACTCTGTTTCTTTATACTCTTACGAAAGATCTTTAATATACATTAAGTGATTAAATCTTTATGCGTTTGAAACGATTTATTCCAATCATTGTTTTTACAATCATTTGTTTTTCAGCAAACGCACAATCTCCTGTAGATTCTTTACTCCATGTTGCCAATTCGAAAAGTTCAGATACTATACGTGTAAATGCTTATCTGGAGTTATGCTCACACTATTACGGAAAGGGTGATTACCAGAAGGTGCTTGAATATGTTGACCTTGGTCAGAAACTTTCTGAGTCTATTGATTACAAGCGCGGTATAATGAAAGCGATTTTTCAGAGAGTGAAGGTTTTAATATCTAAAGGAGAATCAGATGCCGCAATGAAGCTTTGCTTGCAGGGATTAGCGATTGCTGAAAAAGCTAAGAATGTGAGAATGCAAACGATCTATTATTTTCAGATAGGACAGATCTTTGAACACCAAAGGAACTATAAAAACGCGCTTAACTATTATGAGAAGGCTTTTCAATTAGCAAAGAAAAATAATTATGAAGAAATGATCGATGCCGTGGTAAGTAACATGGGAAATATTTTCAGTGAGCAAGGCGATCATTCAAAAGCAATAAATTATTACTACCAGTCATTAGCAGTTGCTATGCGAAAGAAAGACTCTGTTTCGATGGCTGACAGTTATGTAAATATTGGTAACGAGTATTTTTTTCAGGACAATAAGAAAGAAGCTATGAATTGGTATTCTAAAGCTGCAGCTATCTATGAACGAAATGAAATAAAGAGTCAGCTTGTTGTTTGTGATCTTAATATCGCAAGTATTCTGATGGAAGAGAAGCAATATGAAAAGTCTTTAAATCTTAGTGAGAAAGCGATTCGGATCTCAAAGGAATTGAAACAGCGAAGTTATGTTGCGGAAGGATATTTAAATCTCGCAAATACATATTCGAGAATCGGTAATTATAAACAAGCTTATGTCAGCCTTCAACAATCAAAGAATTATTACGATTCAGTGTATAATGAAGATATGATAGCTCAGACAACGGAACTTCAAACAAAATATGAAACTGATAAGAAAGAAAAGGAGAATCAGATATTAAAACAACAGAATGAATTACAGGATCTGAATATAACACGGCAAAAGATCATAAGCTATTCAGTTTCTTTTGGGTTGATGCTGATGTTAATACTCGCATTTCTTATTTTTCGTGGTTATAAGCAAAAGCAAAAAGCCAATGAACTGCTTGGTTTACAGAATTGGGAAATACGAGCTCAAAAGTCCATTATAGAAGAAAAAAGCAGAATTGTTGAAGAGAAGAATAAGGATATCACGGATAGTATCAGGTATGCAAAAAGGCTGCAATCTGCAATCCTGAAGCCTGAGGAAAACCTTTCTGGTTGTTTTGATGATGGATTTATTCTTTTCAGACCGAAAGATATTGTCAGTGGGGATTTTTACTGGTTTGAAAAATTCGGTAAACTATCAATGATAGCTGCTTCAGATTGTACAGGCCATGGCGTTCCGGGAGCATTTATGTCGATCATCGGATGTAATCTGCTTACACAGGCAGTAAACGAATATGCCATTACTAAACCTTCTGCTATTTTAAATTCGGTAAATAAAGGCTTATCAAAAGTTCTTCAGCAAAAGAAGGATGAACCTTCTGTTAAAGATGGTATGGACATCGCTTTATGCGTATTTGATCCGGAAAGAATGATACTTGAATATGCAGGTGCATATAACCCTTTGTGGTTAGTGCGTGATGGAAATATAATAGAATTTAAAGCGGACAAATTTCCTGTAGGAGCATTTGTCGGGGAAGAGGTAAAACAATTCAGCAACCATGAGATCTCTGTTGTGAAAGGTGATGTTATTTATCTTTTCTCTGATGGATATGCTGATCAGTTTGGCGGAAAGGATGGAAAAAAGTTCAAATACAAATCTCTGCAGCAGTTATTTCTAAAGAATTATTTAAAATCCGGTCAGGTTCAAAAAAACATCCTTAATGAAACATTCGATAAATGGATAGGAGAGTTAGAACAAGTTGACGATGTTCTTGTAATCGGAGTTAAGATCTAAGCAAAAAAAATCCTCTCATTTCGAGAGGATTTTTTTTATTTACTTATGTCTGATATCTCTTATAATGATTTTTCCTTTTGGAGTTGTAATTTTCATATAAGTAACCGGAGTTCCTACAACCAATGCACCGGCTCCTCTGTGAAATTCACCATCACGAGAAAAATACTCTAATTGGCCTGTTTCCATATCTCTTAGCGTCCCTTCACCATTCGCGTCTATTGTTTCAATAATCCCATCTCTGTCATTATTACCCATTCCATTTCCGGATTCGGCAAAAGAGTTTGTAAGCATTAATGTAAATACACTAAAGCACTAAAAATGATTTTTTTCATAATGGTTTATTTTTATGGTTAGTAATGATAAAAATATATTATATATATCAGATTTCCAAAGAAAGGTTTTTCTCTGACCATAATTAATCCGCTCATCCCTTTTAAAACCCTTCAGTCATAAGCCGGAGAATCCCAATATTATTTCATATTATATTAGCCGGACATTTAAGTATATGAAACGTTTCCTGATCATTATATTATTTATTCAGTTTTCTCAATTATCCATTGGTCAGGGAAATAAACAGCTGTCTGCAAAACGTATTTCCTCAGCTCCGAAGATTGACGGTATCCTTAATGAGGAAGCCTGGCAAACAGCTGATGCAGCATCTGACTTTATTCAGAGAAGTCCTCAGCCCGGAAAGGCTCTTCATTTTCAAAGTGAAGTAAGAGTCTTATATGACGATGTTGCGATTTATCTGGGGGCTCAATTGTATGATCCTCATCCTGATAGTATCCTGCATGAACTCAGTCAGCGTGATAATGAAGCAAATGCAGACGCATTCGGATTGTTTTTGGATACTTATAATGATGATATCAATGCTTATGGTTTTTTTGTTACAGCAGCCGGTGTACAATTAGATGGCAGATATTCTTCGCAGGGACAGGATCTCAACTGGAATGCCGTATGGCAGAGTAAGGTTGTTATTAACGAAAAAGGCTGGTGTGTGGAATTCAGAATACCTTATTCCGCACTCAGGTTTCCAAATATAGTAGAACAAAAATTTGGTATTAATATCCTTAGAAAAGTAAGGCGAACACGTGAAGAAGGATTCTGGAATGAAATAAAACCTGAAGTTTCTGGTTTAGTGAATCAGTTCGGAGATCTGAATGGTATCTCTGAGATTAAATCTCCTCTTCGTTTATCATTAACACCCTACATCTCTGCTTATATTGAAAATTATCCATATAACGAACCGGGGAAAAGTAATAACTCCTATTCGCTGAATGGAGGCATGGATATAAAGTACGGGATCAATGAGAGTTTCACACTGGATATGACATTGGTTCCTGATTTCGGTCAGGTACAGAGTGACAATAAGGTATTGAATCTTTCTCCATTTGAAGTAAGATATGATGAGAACAGGCAGTTCTTCACTGAAGGAACAGAGCTTTTTAATAAAGGAGGTTTGTTCTATTCAAGAAGAGTAGGAGGGTTGCCGCTTGATTATTATAGTCCTTATTACGAATTGAATGAAGGAGAGTATGTAAAAGAAAATCCGGGCAGTACTCAACTGATAAATGCTACAAAGATCTCCGGGCGAACACGAAGTAATCTTGGAATAGGTGTTTTTAATGCAACATCGGCCAACACATATGCTGTTATTTCTGATTCAATGGGAAATACGAGGACGATACTTACTCAGCCATTAACAAATTATAATGTTCTTGTATTTGATCAGGCATTAAAGAATAATTCTTATATAAGTCTGATCAATACAAATGTAACACGCGAAGGTAAAACCTATGATGCGAATTTAACAGGTACAGAGTTTAAGTTTGCAAATAAGAAGAATACTTTCGCTATGAACGGAAACGGAGCTCTCAGTCAATTGTATTTGCCCGATTCTGCCCAGCCGGTTTTAGGTTATGCATATGCTTTGAGGCTTGGAAAAATAAGCGGTAAGCTTACTTATAATGTTTCGGCAAATGTTAAAAGCGACAAGTATGATCCTAATGATCTTGGGATCAATTTCATGAACAATACGGTTGAAACATTCGCGAACATCGGTTATAATATTTACAAGCCTTTCTGGAGAGTTAATGAGTTCGGAAGCTCTTTGGGAGTTGGTTATTCAAGATTATATCAACCAGGTTTTTTATGGAACTTCAATATCTATGGAGATGCTTATACCACATTTACCAAATCATTCTTAACAACAGGCCTTGGGTTTAACTTCGAACCGATAATCACTTACGATCATTGGGAGCCAAGGGTGAAAGGACATTACTATGCATATCCCCGCGATTATATGGGATATTACTGGTTCTCTTCCGACTACAGAAGAAAATTTGCTTTGGATGGCAGGGTAAATTATAAATACCGGTTTTGTGAATTATCACCCTTCTTCTGAAGTGATTACTTTTGGAAGAAGAAACGTTTTAACTATTACCAATCAGCTAAACGTAAATTATATTTTCACAAACAGAATGTCACTTTCTTTACGTGGACGTCATTATTGGTCAAAAGCAGAATATCAGCAATATTATACGTTGAGTGATAAAGGATTATTATTTGAGGATAACCAATATACAGGGAATTCAAATGTAAATTTTAATGCATTCAATATTGATATGGTATACAGATGGCAATTTTCACCGGGAAGTGAAATGTCTTTTGTATGGAAGAATGCTGTTTACACACAAGGGAAGGAGATTATTGAGCGCTTTGCAGATGATATCAATGAAACTTTCAGTGCGCCTCAATCAAATAGCTTTTCGATCAAGGTGCTCTATTACCTTGATCACTCCATGCTGAAACGTAAGAACAGAAAAACGGTTTAAACAGATAATAAAGTTTATTTTTGTTTCTCAATTCATCTTATGCTGTTCGAAAGAAAGATCCGTTGGTATAAATTATTCGATTCTGCGCAAGCTGCCGCACAAATGGTTAAGGAAGGCCATGTTACTACCATGCAGGTGGGCCGAAAGAAGATATGCCTTGCGCATACCAAAGAAGGCTTCTTTGCAGTAAATGATAAATGTCCTCATAATGGCGCTTCACTCGGAAATGGCTTCTGTACTTCAGAAGCGCCAAAAGCGGTTTGGGTGATGTTGCAGAACCTTATCCTATTGAGATAAGAGAGGATGGAATGTTCATCGGTTTTAAAGAAACTGTCTGGAACTTATTTTAAGCAAATTTTTAATTTTGCGATGAGTGGCTATTATTCTGCTCGCCTTGTCTATCCCACGTTCTCGATACAACATCCTGAAACAGGAGGTCACTCGAACTGACATGCACTCTCGTTTTTTAAATTTTTTTTGTGTCTTTTTATTTTTTTTACGTTATGAATAAAAATCAGGTTCAAACGTTCTTAAAAAAGGAGGCCTAATGAAGTTCATTAATTTTTTCTTAGTGGCATCTGCGATCAGTGTAGATGTTGTTTATGCCGGAAATACAATGAGTATTGAAGATGCTGCGAAAAAAGGATTGGTCAAGCTTACGATCAAAGGAAAGGGCGGATATACCGGCAAGGTGATAGAAATGAAAGTTCAGAACCTGAGTAACGAGTCTCTTTGTTTGAAGGTTGAAACCGGCAGACGCTTCGATTCTAAAATTGATACCCAGCAGGATATTCTTGTTACAAAAGAAGAGAACATGATGCTTGCAGCAAAACAGCAAAAGACCTGTGATGTTTTTGGAATGTGTTGTCAGGCTAATAATAGCTCTCCTGCAGCAAATTCAATATTTAATGTAGGGAAAATGGCTGACAGCTCTTTGATCAAACTTGCCATGTTCATTGATAAGAATAATTATCACACTGATTATTCAGCTCAGCAGGCTGTATGGAGCGTTTCGGATAATAATTCTATAGGGAGTATAGACGGTGCAAAAGACGAAGATGTTAAAAAGCTTCGTAATTATGTTTCACAGCTTACAGGCAGACCAATTCCATTGTATAATGTGCATTATAAGCAGCAGGACGACATGAGTGTTGCAGGAAGGGTTGTAAATATTGATGGTGTTTTTAAATATGAGTTGAATATTGATAATAAAGTTACCATTGCCATTTATAACAGTGAAGGAAAAATAGTTCAGCTGTTAATACAGAACCAGCCGCATGAAGATGGAGAATATAAATTGTTCTATACATTCAACACTTCAAAGCTTCCTTCAGGAACTTATTATGCGAGAATGAGCACAGATGGAGCAGTGGTGAAAGAAGAAAAAATTGATTTTTAAATTCACTTATCCAAAACAGGAATCGAGTGTGAAAGTATCTTTCAGTTTAATGCCTTTTTCAGTGTTCTGAACGGTGCAGCATTCGTTTACAGAATCATGTTCAAGAAAAAGAATGAATTCTTCCTCTGCTGCTTTTTTTAAGAATTTTTCTTTTTCTGTAAGCGTCAGAAGCGGACGAGTATCATAGCCCATAACATACGGTAAAGGAATATGTCCTGCAGATGGAAGAAGGTCAGCCATGAATGCAACTGTTTTTCCTTTATAGTTTATCTGCGGAATCATCATCGCGTCTGTATGCCCTCGCATGTAAGAAATGCGGATGTTCTCACCGAGTTGTTTCGAGTCTTCACCATCAATGAATTTTAGCTGTCCGCTTTCATGAATAGGTAGTATATTCTCTTTTAAGAAACTGGCTTTCTCACGGTTGTTTGGTTTTGTTGCCCATTCCCAGTGTTCGGCATTGCTCCAGTAAACCGCATTTTTAAAGGTTGTATCGAAGCCGTTTTTATTTTCATTGTATTTGATGCTTCCCCCACAATGATCAAAATGAAGGTGGGTTAAAAACATGTCGGTAACATCATCCGGACTAAATCCTGCTTTTTTTAAGGAAGACACAAGCGTTTCATTTCCATGAAGAAAATAATGAGAAAAGAATTTTGCATCCTGTTTATCCCCAATTCCGTTATCAACCAGGATCAATCTGTTGCCATCTTCAATTAATAAGCAACGCATGCTCCAAGAGCACAGGTTGTTTTCATCAGCAGGATTGGTCCTGCTCCAAAGGGTTTTCGGAACAACACCAAACATTGCACCGCCATCAAGTTTAAAATTCCCGGTATTAATTACATGTAGTTTCATAAATAGAATATTCCTTTAAGCCAAAATTAATTCTCACCAAATTTAATTGCACAGCCTTTTTGTTTGTCATTCAAAGTTACTTCTGCTGAGTAATTGTATTGCTTTTCACTCATGCCATCGCTGCATTTTTCTTTTTTAATAACAATAAGAATTTTATTTGAAGCATTCGATTTGTCAACAGCGTTGTATGTTATGAACCCGTCTTTTTCTACAGGTTCAGAATAGTTGAAGTGCATAGTTTTCTGCTCCATTGGGTTGTAATAATCTATGAGGTTTTCATTTCCTGAGATCTGGAGCTGCCAGAAAGGTTCATTGCCCAAGCACCAAAAATCATAAGGGATACAGGTATTCTTAGAGCTTTTCTGTTCTGATCGTTTTAATTCTTTTACGTCTAATAAACCACCGTATGCTTTGTCATCAGAAGAAGAGATCTCTGCCATGATTGTCACAATTATCGCTTCTCCTTTATAAGCATTTGGAAGGATCTTAATAATAGACTGATCTAACTCCTGTGAATTTTTAACAGAATAAATTATTTTAGGATTCTCACAGGAAATGAATTTAGCATTGCCATCGTTATAATAAATACCTGTAAACTCCTTTGTTATTCTTAAGGTATCGAGCTTCAAAACAGGCGCAGGACTTTTAGTCTGAACCGGGTTTCCATTCTGAGTGCAGGAAATTATAGAACATGAAATAAATAACATTAAGATAGATCTCATAAAAAATATTGCACCCGTTTTAAAATTGGATTATTTAAAAAAATAAAGAGGAAGAACATCTCCCTCTTTATCTTCATTTATTCTATAATAAGCATTTCAACACGTCTGTTTTTCTGACGACCTGCTTCAGTTTTGTTATCAGCTATCGGCTTCTTACTTCCAAACCATTCTACTTTAAAACGATCTGCAGCAATGCCTTTGCTTACAAGGTAATTCTGAATTGCCTTAGCACGTTTTTCAGAAAGCTTAAGATTT
>JAJTCJ010000027.1 GCA_021323165.1 Bacteroidota bacterium
ACTTCTCTTCCTTTTCCTTCCGGAAAGCATTCATTATCCTGAAAAAGAACTCCTTTTTTTAAATGGAATGTATAAGTTGTTCCGGCAGCATCAACCTCCCACTTATCAGCCAGAGAAGGAATAATAGAAAGATCTTTGGTGTTGAATTTTACAAGTCCTTCATAGATCTGATTTGCAATATGAGCTGATCCGATATCGGTGATAGAATAAGGATATAAAGTTTGATATTGCTCCGTTTCATTTATCCGCAATGTGCCGCCATACACCTTGTCGCCTTTGGCAACTCTATCAGAGCCGCTGCCATTGTCCGAGTTGGAGCAGGAAGAGTAAAACACCGCTAAAGAAAGAATAAAAATCAAGGATTTTTTCATACTGAAATATATCTGAATTGGGTTAAGTTTACTTAAAAATTAGGCTAAAAATTAATTGCAAGATTACATCAACTTTCACGAATATACAAATAAATATAGAAATTTCGTGGTCGCCTTTAAAAATCACGGAAATAGGATTAAAGGAGATAAATTTGTCTATATTTGCGACTAAATGTAAAAATAATCTAATTTTATTTTGAATTCAGTAAATAAGATTATAATATTGCGTTCGAAAATACGGAACCACTCAAGACAAGTTCTTGTTTTTAACATTAAAAATAAAATGAAAAAAATATTTTTTGCGATATTAAGCTTGGTTTCTACTCTTGCTTTCTCTACAAATGTAATTGTGTTGGAAGGAAATTATCAGGGAAAAAATCTATATGTTCAGAATCCATTTGCTGGTTCGGGTGTTGGTTTTTGTGTAACTAATATAACTGTTAACGGAAATACAACTACCGATGAGATCGCATCAAGCGCATTCGAAATTGATTTCAGAAATTTACAATTGAAACTTGGCGATAAAGTGGAAGTAAAGATTTCACATAAAGATGATTGCAAACCAAAAGTTTTAAATCCGGAAGTTCTTAAACCAAAAAGTACATTTGAAGTTACCTCGATGATTGTTGACAAAGACCTAACTTTTAAATGGTCAACAAAAGGAGAGACAGGAAAATTAACATATACAATTGAACAATTCCGTTGGAGTAAATGGGTGAAAGTTGGAGAAGTAGAAGGTAACGGTACACCAACTGAAAATACTTATTCATTCAAAGTTGCACCTCATTCAGGAAAAAATCAATATCGCGTTAAGCAGGTTGATTATACAGGCCAGCCTAAACTTTCAAAAACAGTTGATTTTATGTCAGCTACTCCTGAAGTTTCTTTCAGTCCTGCAAAAGTATCTAAAGAGATTACATTTACTGCCGGAAGCACTCCGATAGAAACAATGTTTGAGATCTATGATCAATTCGGTAATATTGTAAAAAGAGGTTTTGCTTCTGTTGTAGATGCAGCCAATCTTCCTAAAGGTGCATATTACCTGAATTATGACAATAAGATGGGTGAGTTTATAAAGAAATAATAATCCTGTTCCACAAGAAATAAAATAATCCCGATCTAATCATCGGGATTATTTTTTTGTAAAAAATTAAAAGAACATGTTAAAAATTGAACACCTGGGTATCGCAGTTAAAGATCTTTCCAAATCCAATGCATTGTTTGAGAAGCTATTTGGCGCAGCTCCGTATAAACTTGAAAAAGTGGAAAGTGAAGGAGTATCTACATCGTTTTTTATGATGGGTGAAAGTAAGATAGAGCTGCTTGAGGCAACTAATCCGGATAGTCCTATTGCTAAATTCATTGAAAAAAAAGGCGAAGGTATTCATCATATTGCTTTTGAAGTGAAAGACATTTATATTGAAATGAAAAGACTCCAGAATGAAGGATTTACGCTTCTTTCAGAGCATCCTAAAAAAGGAGCAGATAACAAACTGATCTGCTTTCTTCACCCAAAGGGTACCAATGGTGTCCTGATTGAGTTATGCCAGGAAATTGGGTGATGGAATGGTGAATGGTTATTGGTTAATTGTTATTTTAGGCTGTGTAACCAATATGATGTGTTGGTTATCTCGATGTTTCCATTTCTGAAAAATGCATCGGGAAGGTCGGGAGTAAGCTATTCGATAAATTCGTTATTCGTATTTAAATATATCCAGAATGCTTTCTTTCTTAACATCCAGTAAATACGTCTGAATGCCTAACCTTTTCGCAGCTTTAATATGCTGCTCCGAGTCATCAATAAATAAAGTTTCATGAGGTTTTAAGGAATTTTCTTTCAATACCATGTGAAAGATCTCATCGTCAGGCTTTCTCATTTTTACCTTGTATGACAAATAGATCTTCTCAAAATAAACCGACAGATCAGGGATTCCCATTTCATGTTCAAGTGTTTTATAGATCGTATCGATATGGATATCGTTTGTATTGCTGAGCAAAAATGTACGGTGGGTCTTTTTTAATTCTGAAAGCAGCTCTAATCTTTCTTTCGGAAGATCCAGCAGCATTGCATTCCATGCATTATCGATTAAAGCATTTGCCGGTTTTATATTAAAGGCGGATTTGAGTTCTGTTCTGAATTCATGTGAGGTGATCTGACCTTTTTCATAAAGATCGAATAACTGACGTTGCTTAGCTTTCGAAAAAAAATCATCGAAATTATTCAATCCCATCTCCCGAAAGGCCTTGGTTGTTAATTCGTAATCAATATTTATGATCACTCCGCCAAAATCGAAAATGATATTTTTAAAGTCTTTGAGGCTAATGGGCATATGAAAAAGTTGAATAGTCTGCAAAGATACTATTCAATACGGAGATAGGAAATTATGTGCACCATATCGATGCGAGCTTTGTAGCAATAAAATTATAACCTTGCACAGTATAGGGTTTTGAGATATAATCAACTGCGCCTTTACTTATTGCTTTTTTAATATCGATCTCACTGTTTGATGTTGAAAGTATTACTACCGGGATCTTTGAATATTGTTTGTTCTTATTTAAAGCATCAAGGATATCCATACCATTCATTTCCTGTAGGTTCAGGTCAAGTATGATCAGGCATGGCTTCCCGATATCACCACCCATGAGGGCTTCCATTAATTCTTTACCACCAGTGAATGTATAAAGATCATTTTTAATTCCGTAGTTCTTAAAGGCTTGTGTGATAAAGAGTAGCTCATCTTCATCATCATCAACAAATATAATGGATCCACGGGGCATAAAAAATTTACTTATTTGAATAGAGTTTAGTCATCATCAATCCGTTGTAAAGAAAGAAGTCATGAGCAAAGAATTTTTGTCCCCCTTCAAAAACAAATTGAATAGAATATAATTTTTCTGATCGGAAGGGCCTGAATTCGTGTCTGGGTTTTAATTGGATATCTGTTAAAAAATCGGTGCTGCCATTACCAATATGGGCTTTTCTACCAATCCACGAAGAATAGGTGTTTCTGATGTTTTCAGCTTGTTCTAAATTAAAATATAGCATTGTAAATCGGTTTAATACCGATCACAGCGATTTCCAAAACTTATACCGAAATTTTTAGAGACTTCTGAAAGTATTACTTCTAAAGGGATTGGATGAGTTTACAAAACAAATCGTTTTAAATCGGATCAGGGGAATTTGTTCCACAGAGCATTGGAATATTGAATCACTATCAGAATTATTATTATGAGAATAAGGTTTCGCGGGCACTTAAACTTTTATTAAAAGGAATATGGATAAACACATAAATTACTATATTTGCAGCCTAAAATTGCTCTTGATGTTATATGAAGACAATTTGGGCCTATAGCTCATTCGGTTAGAGCAACAGACTCAACAAAATTCCTTCATCTGCAAAACTGTAATATCCTTCTTGAGTCAGGATAATATGATCCAGTAAGGGTATTTCCATAATTCGTCCAGCCTCTTTTATAATTTTTGTAATTCTAAGATCTGCTTCTGATGGTTTTAGATTGCCTGAAGGATGGTTATGTGCAAGCATAATAGATGATGCATGAGCTTTCAATGCTGTTTGAAAAACCACTTTTGTGTCAACCACAGTCCCAGACATTCCTCCATGTGAAATTTTGCTGTAACCTAATACCTTATTAGCACGATTTAAAATCATAAGGTACATTTCTTCAATGTATTCCATTTTATTACTCCAAACTGATCTGAATTGTGTTTCAGCGTCTTTAGAGGTTAATACCTTAGGCAAAGCAGATAGTTTAACCTTAGGGCTATAATTGATTGATATTTCTGATAGTTCCATGGTTATTGGGTTAAGTGAATAAAAAGCTATATTTATATAGATAGCAGTTAAATAAATAAATGTTTGAAGGTCAATTGAAGGATGTATGAGAGCAGGTTGGAATTGAGAGTATCATAAAGTAATGATGATAATATCCCTTGTCTTGGATGATGTAAACAAGCTTGAATTGCTTATCCATTTTCACTTGAATTACAGTGATTTCCTGACCAATGGAGTAAAGTCCTACTGCTCTAATGCAAGACACCTTAAATGGGCAGAAAAGCCGGTAGATCCCAGTTTTATTAGCTACTAAAATTGAGTTGTTTGAGCATATCCTGCTTAGCTCAATTAATTTGTTTTTCTCCATATGGTTTTAATTTTAGGGTTAAAAAAAGGGAAGCCTCCATTGCTGGAAACCTCCCTCTTAAAACCAATACTGTTGGATTACGCTACTTCCCCATGAAATACAGTTTCCTCCATATTGGCATTCTCAGCTACATACTCATAGCTGTGGTTCAATGTTGCTGTCTCATCAGTTCCTGGGATCTGATAAGTGTAAGCCTCACATTCAACTTTTTTAATCTCTCCAGGAAACCTAGTTCCTATAACAGATTTACAAGCTTGTTCATTTAATGTTGTTGTAATTGTGGCTTTCCTTGCGTGAGCATAGTACTTACCAGTTTGAGAAGACTTAATCATCTCTACTTGTCCTTGTAGTTCTAAGACCAAGAAATCATCATTATTCTTGTTTTGTCTTTTCACATAATTGATTACTGTTACCATTTGATTAGTTTTTTTATGAGGTTAAAAAATAGGGCGGAGATTTCCGCTCCAGACTAAACAGGGGTGGGCATTTTAGGGGTACTCTAAAGACCAAGATATTCCCAGAGCATTTAAAAAAATAAAAAATAATTTTTTTGAAATCTAGTTAGCAAAGATCTCTGAAAAGGAATCTTCCTCAAAGTCTTTGTCTAATTCTAAAAAGGAAACATTCTGCTGTTCCATAATAAAAGACTTTAAGCAGAATGTGTCAGTACAGACCCCAAATAAATAAGTTTGATAGCTCTGGGAAAATGTCGAATTCATTGCATTACTCATTGAAAAATGATTCTCATTAACAGTGTAATAAGTGAAACCACATTCTATTAAATGTAACTTTGCAAACTTTCCTTCGTCACTATGGTAGACCAGATCAAGGAAATGGTGGGTAAATTTGTAACAAAGATCTGCTTTACCCTGTGTATCAAATAATTTAGAAACGTAGGCATCCTTACCAATAATGGCAACTACACAAAATTGATTTTTTCTTTCCATAACAATTACTCAACAGCAGTTATATAGATGGAAAAGCCCACATCTTGTTTGGTAAGTTTATACTGTATATTTTGCTTTTGGTAGTTGATCCAAGTGGTATCATCAACTTTGACAAAGCTATTATTTAAAGATATTATAACAGAATTCAAAGAACTGTAAGTGTAACTAATAGCACGTTTAACACATTCATTTGCACTATTAAAAAAACATGCAGAAATAACAAAATCCAATGATTTAGATTCATATGTAACATAGCAATCATATGATGGATTATTGTAATGGTATTCAATTTTCCAATAATCAGGATCTGACTGTATGTGATTTATGACCTCCTCCTTTGAAGCCCCAATAAATTGAGAATACGAGACTAGAGGCAGTAATATTAAAATGATAATTAATTTTTTCATGTTATTGTTGTTATAAAGCTGACAACCACCTTTAATGTTCTTAATAATTGATCTTAATATATGTTAAAGAATAAGCATATACTCCAGGACCTCCATTTGAAAGATTCTGACTAAAATTCAAGTAAATATGATTAGAATCATAAACAGCATATGAACTTGGACCATAGCACTGATATACTCCACCATATAAATGATACTGACTCATGTAATTTACCCTATGATTAATATACCATGATACTTGTCCAGAGGACATCATTGTGGTAGAAATATTCATAGTATCCATCCTAGAGTTGTAATTAAGTGGAAGAGTTAACTTTTTAACACTCCCATCAGTATACATAGTAAGAGTATCTTCAACCATTGAAACATTAGTAGTATTATGAGTATTAACTAACTTATATTTTTGTACAGTAACAGTTGATGTTACTACAGGTGCTGGTCCAACAGCCGATTTATTAGCTTCTTTTTCACAAGAAGTAACAATTAAGAGGAAGGTCGCTAGGCTTATGGCTAAAAATGGTATCGAATAAATTTTCTTTTTCATGTTTGTTTTTTTAAATGAGGTTTACGGTATAAGCAAATATAGAATAATCTACCTATAAGTTCCTATTTATAAGTAGGTGTATAAAAGTTTCAAAATTCTTCCCTTTGCTGGATGGCTACAGCAGAAGAAAAGCTCAAAAAGCAGATTGGTAACAGAATTAAGAACTTAAGGCTTCAGGCAGGATATACCAGCCAAGAAGCTTTTGCTTATGATGCTAATATTCCAAGAGCGCAATATGGCAGATATGAATCTGGAAGGTCAAATATCACTATTGCCAGCCTGCTTAAAATCACATCTTTTCATAAAATTACTTTTGCCGAATTCTTCAAGGAAGGGTTTGGTAACTAGGGTGTCGATCACCCATTATCCATTTTCTTCAAATATTTTCTTTAAAAAATTAGGAAATCTCGTTTCTTTATTTTACCTTTGCACTTTATTTTGCCATAACGTGCAAATAAGATAGCAGCCGGGATAATTTACAATCCTTTTAATCATTTCATTTTTTAGCTGGGAACCAAATAAGCCCTCTAAAGACATAGCATAATTGATTCGTTCAATTATTGCATAGATCAAGCTTCGGTTGTGGTCTGTTTTTCCAAAAAGACATTTTCTGTCTTAGAAGTTTCAAGTTTTTAAAATTCATTTAAGTTGGCAAATCCTATATTTTTTGTCCTTGCATGATTTTTCAGATGCTACAGGTAGTTATTCATATACCTGATAATTCCATTAATTATTACTGATAACTAAAGAAACAAGCTTAAGGGTTTTGCCCGGAGGATAATTCCCCCTTTATTCTTGTGAAAAAAATCTGGGTATTACTAAATAAAAGTTTGAAAATATTAAAACCAATTAATTTAAATTATGAGACAGCAATCAAAAAATACAATCCTAAGTACTACGAAAAGTATGCCTGGCTAATTCATTTGATTTTGCTAAGAAATTTTATATGTGATGATACATTTAATGGATTTGTAAAACTGCAGTCATGCATACTCAAAGAATATCTAGGGGATAAGTTTTATAAAAAGGTGGTAACCGCCTTGGTTGACAACGATATTATTGAAGTAGATTCTTCTTACTCTCCCGGTGAATTCAGCAAATCGTACAGATTGACTAAGATTTACACGGAGTATCCTCCTGTGTGGATTGCATTTTCAACTAGGAAGGCAAAAGGGTACTTTGAAAAATATAAAAGTTTTGAATGCTCTAATCATAATAAGTTTAATGATCCGGACATGGTAAATGTTATTAATCAAAATATAAAGAAGATTAATATTGATAGTTCTTTAGCAGTAGAAAAGGTAGAATTACTACTCTCCGATGGTGTAATTAAAAGCGAAGCCAGAAGTTCATACTTTTATTTTATTGATGCTATTTCATCAGGAGATTTGTTTTTATATCATTCACAAAAAACGGGCAGATTGTACCATACCATAGTAGGCTGTCCAAGATCATTGAGGGGTTTTCTTCATGTTAATGAAGAGAAGTTATTTCAAGTTGATGTTGCTAACTGCCAACCAATGATATTTGTGAAAATGCTTCAGGAATATTTAAAAGTAATGAGGACAGCAGTTAAATATGACAGGAAAAGCATAGGTAGTGGTTATCTATTCCTTTCATATATACATGAAAGAACTATATATACTCCCTATGTGTCTTCTTTTTTGTATCCACCGGATGTTAACCTTTACATCGAGTTAACAAAAACTGGTGGCTTCTATGAATTTTTAATGAGGAAGTTCAAAGTAAAAGAATCTGATAGAGAAACATTTAAAAAAGACTTTTTTGCCCGGGTGTTTTATTCTAAACTGAAAGGAATGGAAAAGTATAGATATGGAAAATTATTCAAGCTGCATTTTCCAACTGTTTATAAGGCCATTGTTTGGGGAAAAAGAAGTGGTCATCATCTTCTCCCTACCAAAATGCAAAGTATTGAAAGTAATATTGTTATTCAAAAGGTGTGTGCAAGAATTTGTAAAGAGCATGATAATTCAGAAATACCTTTTTTCATCCCAGCACATGATGCAATTATCTGTTTTAAGGAGAAACTAGCATATATAGAAAAGATTATGTTAGAGGAGTTCACAAGCAATATGGGATTCACACCTACTGTTAGACAGAAACACTTCTAATCATTCAAGATCTACATACTCCCTATGTGGTGCATATATTCTAACCAGCGGGATTAAGTTCTTGCTGGTTATTATTCTTTTTAATAAATTTAAATATGTTCGCAGTTAGCTCTTTTGTCTCAGGTGTTAGGTGATTAATATCAGTCATAACTGCTACTGCTTTCTTTGAAAAACCCACTTTGTCTTTGATAGTTCCACTTTCAGCAGCGTAAGTTTTTGATAAGCCAGCAACATTTTTATCTATGAAAGCACCCAATTTCGCATTAACATACTTAGATCTCTTTATTTTAGAAAAATCAAGGTTTAATCCATTATAACTTTCATAAGACCTTATAACATTTATTACCACTTCTTCCGAGAGAAGATTTTCAATTTCATGAGATTTAAGACAGTAATACTGATCACCTAAATTGATTTTGAGTTTTTCTTGCCTTTCCATTTTTTTGGACATGGATCCATTTTTATTCAAACCAGCACCATCTTGATCAGTTATTAAAAACATTTTTCCACACAATGCTTTCACATTTATATTGGGATGTAACTCATCAGTGTTTTCTAAAAAAGACCAGTGAGTTATATTCCCACCACCATACTCTAAAAAAGAAAAATGAATATCTTCTAGAAATTTTTGGTTTTGTGTATGTTGATACAGTTCAAGAAATTTCCTAATATAAATCCTATCTGTAATCCCTTCAACCCAAATCGTACAATTAGTTAAGTAAACTGAGGAATTTCTTACTCCTAATAATTCTAAAAGATTTCTATTGGTGTTTTCAACATTATCAATTATGAACTCTTGACCTCTCTTTTGAAATGCGTACACAGAAATTTTCTTGAAATCCAATGTCATATCTAAGAAATGGTTAGAATGGGTTGTAAGATAAAACTGAAAATGTTTAAATTCTGGAAGCATTAATGTTTCAAGAAATATGCGCTGGAAACCAGGATGAAGATAAGTATCAGGCTCTTCAAAAAATACGTTCAAATTTTCATTTTGATTAAAGAATAATGGGTATGTTAGAATGATTAAGGCTTGCACACCTTCTCCTAACATATATATTGGACGTTCATCTTCTCCTATCTTAACATGAACTGCATTATCATCTATATGTGGAATAATATTGAAATCTTGATTAATGAAAAAATTTCGTTTTAAAAAATCTTCAAATTCCCTGATTTTTTGTCTTTTTTCACCAGAACCTAAAAGCAATTTTTTGACATCATCATACAAGCTTAACCCAGTGTAAATATTCTCATGAAAACTCTTCTCATCAGGGAAGTAGTCTTTGATAGTCCGGAATTTATAGCTATCAAAATCAACTAAGGTCCTATCCTGGCTGTAATTAGTATTCCTTAAGCCTCTTAAGGTAGGAATGTAAATATTCCTTTTTTGAAAAGTCTCATCGGTAATGTTTTTTAATTCATCTAGTTGCACAAGATATATTGGAATCGTAGTCCTAAAGAACTCAGTTATAGCTTTCATTATTTCAGGACTGTGACTCCATCCTGTTTTAGAAACAACTCTCCCACCAGTTATGCTCGCAAATTGTTGAATCCTGTTAAATATTTCACTCAGTTCACTTCCTTTACTCCAAAATTTAATTTCAGGTATATTTACATTTACACCTTCAATTTCTGATATTTTTTTATCGTTATAAAAATTATATATTACTTCTTTAAGTTCATTAATAACTCTGTTTATTTTTTCTATATCTATTGATTTACAGTTAAACTCAGTGTTCTTGAGAGAAAATAGCGTTCTTAAAAATCTGCTTTTCCCAGTATTATTAGGTCCTATAAGGATGTTTACATTGGAAAGATTGGACAATACTTTGGTTTTGGGCTGAACAGAATAATCTGCGAATTCTACCCTATCTATACTAATAGAACTATACTGGTGGTCTTTCATGAAAAATGTTATAAATATAGAGGGAGTAGCTCTGTTCGGTGGCTAAGATATAACTTTTTAACAAGATACTTTGGTTACAATTTCCTATCAACTTTCAGAAAAATCTTAGAATTGGTTATACAAATCAATCCAACCCTTCATACCTCAAGTCATCAAAGGCAGTAGGATCAAGTTTTCTTTCTCTGTATTGGGGAGAAATACCTTTCTCCTTTACAGTTTTCTTAACTAATGGTATTGGCTCACCACGTTTAATAATCTTAAATCCTGTATGATCAATAATTCTAATTGAATATTTACCACATGTATACCAATCATCTTGAAATTCTATTGGTGTCCATACCTGACCATTTGAATCAATTAAAGCTTGGATTGGTCCTGGCTTCCATTCATATATTTTAAAGGATTTTTTTGGAGGATCTATACGTTCATGAGATATTGCAGGATCAAAAACAGATGATCTGATCTCTATAATCCTGTATGCAAACCATATCAACCTATGGATAATCTCACCGGGTCTGTCTCCTTCTTTCCTGTTTGGATATTTTATTTCTATTTTTTTAGCTCTAGCTCTCCAAATATCAGCCACTTTATAGGCATCCATTACATTTATATCTTTAATCTTCATACTCTCAAAGTTAAATTGGGATTTTCCGATAGCTTGCCACGTTTTATAGAATTAATACATTTGCTACGATGTATAACAAGCCCAAACAGACCAAATTATCTTATCTCCTTAAGTATCTGTTCATTTTGATAATTGTACACCCGAGTAAAAAGGATTATGAGTTTAGAAAGTTGAGGGATGAAAAAGAATATTGACTATCTAGAGTTCAGAAAGCTCCCTTCAGCTGAACAGATTGCAGTAATTGAAGACAGAGGCTTATTTGTAAAGAAAACCCAGCAAAAGACTGTCTTTATGGTACATGATTACTTTGCTGAAGTAACTTATAATAGAAATAGTCGTACTATTAAGGAAGTTAAACCCATCTTCAGTTTTGATTTTTCCATATTGTAAATATGATATGAACTGCGCATAACAATTGAATCGGTTGTATCTTCTTGGGGAATGAGTACTCAAACATGTTAATTCCAATAATGTTCAAGACTTTCAATTGTTTTCTTAAATGCTTCAGCAGTGATTGGTTTAATAAGAAATTGATCAGCTCCCAACTCTAAGCAAGTGAATTTAAGAGGATCTTTTTTTGAACCTGCGAGTATTACAACTGGGATATGTTTAGTATCAGGATTATTTTTAACAGCTTTTAAGACCTCTACCCCTTGCAAGTTAGGTAAATGTAAATCAACGATAATAAGATTGGCTTTATTGCCAAATTTGGCACCTTTTAATTTTTCAGCTTTGGTGAGGAAATCAATTGCTTCTTTCCCATCTTTTAAATGGATGACGTTATTTTGAACTCCAACATTTGTAAAAGCTTCAAAGGCTAATTCAATATCCCTGGGTCCGTCTTCAACAAAAATGATTTCTATATTACTTAGAGCAAGTGCCATATTAAAAAGTCAGTTCTTTCTTTATATCAAAATTGTTTCCAATTAAAGATAAAATGGGTGACAGCTTTAAAGTTCTACATAAATCAATGTATTAAGTTGTGAATTAAATGATTACAAGTAAATGAATTGGGAAAAAAATTCTACACGTAAATAGTTGATTTATGTCAATCTTTGGCAAGGATAAAATTAACAGTATGCCTTATCAATTAATTGAAACTGATAAATATAGCTTTAGAATTCATGCTCAAAATAATCTTCTAGAATATATAATTAAGGAAGGTGTTACCATTGATGTGGTAGACATTATTGAGGGAAAGAAGCTTCTTACTAAAGCGAAACCTAATACAAAATTCTTTGTGTTGGCAGAAGGAATTGAATTCTTTACTTTAACCAAAGGTGCGCGTGAACTTAGCGCTACTAAAGAGTTTTCAGACAATACTCATGCAATTGCTTTTTACACAACAAACTCATCTTTATTATTACTTGGAGAAATTTACAATAAGATCAATAAGCCTGTAGTTCCTACTAAGATCTTTAATGACAGAGATGAAGCCATGGAATGGTTAATTCAACAAATGTGGAAATATTAAAGACGGCTCTTTGAACTGTTTTTGGTAATAGCTTGATTTTAGGGCATCCTATGGCATACAATTTGCATTTTACTCCCTGATTTATATAGATTTCCCAATGACAGCCTTTGAATTGCCAGTAACAGACGGTAAACCATTGAACATAATGGACTTTAAAGTTGATTTAATAGCTTCTCCTCCTGAGATACAACATCGAAGTATTGAAGCTGTGGATCAATACATTTCAATGAACTCAGAAGCTTTATGTATTGACTATAAAGATGCCCAGTTAGATGAAGGACGTCTCAATATATACCTTTGTAGATTTCAAACAGGTAAGTTCCGTCTTCATATCATTGGAAAAATCAGAGGTCAAGAATTTAGAACTGAACGTGAGATTAAGGAAACTCAAAGTAATAGCTGGGGTACGCTAAACCAAAAAATTAATTATGTTTTAGTTAGCAGTCGGAACATCTTAAGAACTTATTATATTAGTTCAAATATCAAAAGCATTGAAAATCATTTGATGGCTTTTATTGTTGCATAGATCTTGTGCTTTCACAGACATGGATAATGGAGAGATGTTGAAGTAGAAATCTATTCTTGATCATTCTTCTTAGTTATACTCCCTATGTGGTGACTTTTAATCGTAATTATACATCCTCCCCATCTATCAGGATCATAGAATAGCGCACTTTTTCCAATAATATAAAGTGAACTTTTTCGTTATTTTGTACTATGTGTAAAAAGAAGGGAAATCAGATGGAATTAAATTTCATCGAAGATAACTATCAGGCTAAAATTACTGATCCTAAAAAATATAAGAAGTATTATGCTGCTTCAGGATATGATCATCCATCATGGCCTGTAATCCCATCTGATGATCCATTTGGCATTGACATAAAAGACTGGGGACTAATACCTAGTTGGACAAAAAACTCTCAGGATGCAAAAACCTTTTCTGACAATAACCTGAATGCTAGAGCTGAAACTGTATTTGAAAAACCAAGTTTTAGACATATAATCAGAAAGCAGAGATGCATTGTGCCCATTTCAGGCTTCTTTGAGAGCAGACACATTGGTAAAGATAAAATCCCTTATTATATTTTCCCTAAGGATGGTGCTTGCTTTTCTGTAGCGGGAATTTATGATACCTGGATAAATGAAGTTGGTGAGCCGGTACATACTTATACTATATTAACTTGTGATTCAAACCCTTTGTTATCCAAGATCCACAATTCAAAACTCAGAATGCCTTTAATCCTGCCAAAAGTATCTGAAAAGGTATATCTGGATTCAAGTATTTCTGATGAGATGTTAAAATCACTTTTTATTCCATATGATGAAAGCTTGATGGATGCAAGAACTGTTTCAAAACTTATTCATTCCCCAAAGAAGGATCTGGTTAATGTTCCAGAAGTTCTTTCTTCTGTGGAATATCCTGAATTAGCTTTTTACGATTAAGAAAACATGAATAATCAAAATTGGGTAACTTTCTGTGAGTCTTCCCTTGAAGTATTACGTCTTATGGGCAGAAAATTTTACACCTGCTTAATTGATCCTGAAAAGGATTATCAAATAAATATTTACCCATTTAATTCTGAAAATGAAGCGCTGGAACTTTTAAATACAAATGGTGGGACCATTGATTATATTTTGGAAGATGATGAAGTATTGCAGGAGTTAGCATGTGGAGTAGAGCTAATACAGGCTAGAATACTTTTATAATTAATCTCAATATATATATATATATATATATATATATATATATCATTACTCCCTATGTAGTGCATATTTACATGGAGTTTGTATTTAATCCGTAAATAATTCTGGGAGGTCTTTTCTTGACTGCCTTTTTCTTTTTGGCTTTGGCTTTTTTCTCTTCCTTATGCTTATCAACATCAGCCTGAGTAATGAATCCCATTTCAATACTCTTTTTTAGTTGAGCATCAACAGCCTTTTTAACCTGTTCCTTACTTACTTTTTTGGGCTTCTTTTTTTTCATTAATTTACTGTTCATTTAAATGTATTTCTAGTGATTTGAAAGGAGAGGCATATTAATACTCCCAATGTGGTGTACTACTTTAAAAGCTTTTCAATCTCCATCTGCCATTTTGGAAATCCATCATTTGCTTCTGAATAATCATGTCGGATTCTGTGGAATTCATGATCTGTGGTTTCTATATATACAGTTTTCTTCCCTTCTTTTATCGAAATAATCAAAGCTTGAATGGCCTGGTAATTTTCAGCTAAATTAAACAACTCCTTTTTAATGGGCCATACATAAGTTGCTTCTGAGGTAGTAAGAGTTTCCCATACTGCATAAAAAAAACCTGATCGTTCTATCAGAAACACAAAAGAAAATGGTTTGAATAAAAAACGAATTTTTTCTAAATTGGATTGTTTGGATGCTAAATACTTTAAATGATTTTTATGTTTAGTACTTTTTATCTCCATTAGATCCTCTAGTAGTCCGTTATCATCTAAATAAAATTCATTCAACTTACTCACTCCTGCATTTTCAAAGAATTGTCTTTGAGTAAGAGAATCATTGGATTCGTTTTTACCGTTTAATGCTTTTTTCAGAAAGGAAATTCTTACCTGACTAATAATTGTGGGATTAATTTTGGAAATTTCTGGTGAAGTTGCTGAATAGCTTTTCACTAAGTGTCCAGAAGTCTCAACAGTCAAGTCTACTTTGATCTGCTTAACTCCTAAGGCTTTTGGAAAGTAATTTTTTACAAATTCAAATTCTTTTTTCAGATAAGGATTAAAAATTCTGAATAACAATTCCTTTCTTATCCTTGAGTATTTGTATTTAAAGCAGACTTCTCCATCTTTGAATTCTAAATCAGAAAAACTAATATAAACTGTATCAGATATAGTGATTATCTTCTCTTCGGACAAAGAGTTATCTTTTATTGTGGCTTTAGAAATTTCACTCTTATTGTCTTGCACTTCTTGTGGATAAACAGTTTCAGCTGTTTGAAGTCCTTTAACAGACCTATCCAAGGCATCTCTATCAGTTCTTTCGAAAGAAATACTGTTTATATCTTTCAGAGTTTCTAAATCCTCAGATTGTTCTTGAGTAAAGTCCATTATTCCTTTGTGAAACGATAAAATTTGAGCCTTCAAAACACCAGTATTAGGGTGAAATTTAATAACTCGTATTAACCAAGACATTGGTTGTGGAAAAGGGTTTATATAAGAAGGCAGTTCTAAGTCTGATAATCTTAGAATTTTTTCTCTTCCAAGATAAACCTTGTTAGATCGAAAGTTTATAAAATAAGTATGGTTTATGTTAGAATTTTTGAGCTCTTTTTCTTTTAATACTGGATTAGATTTACTTGTACTGAACTCATCTTTCTTAACGAGGATTCTTGGTCTTTTAGATTTAGATATACTTTTTTTTTCTTCTTTAACTACTTTCAGAAAAAGAGGCTTGTTATTAACAGATGTTTTCTTTTCCTTTTTCACTATTGGCAGTTTCCACGCCTTAGGATGGTTTTTAGCAGTTTTTGCTTCTCTAAGGTTTTCTCTTTCTATATGGTATTCTTTCTCCACTAATTGATACTGGAGTGGAGACAATTTTGTCATAGGCATAATAGAAAGTCTTTCTCCTTTAGTTTGAAGAAACTGAACAATTGTTGCAATACTTATATTAAATTCTTTAGCAACATGACTTAATTTTAACATTTTTGACTCCTCATTGGATAAATGTGACGGAGTTTTCAGGTTTAGTAAAACATTTTCATCAATTTGTGAATTTTTTAGTTGAGCTTCTTTTAGGAGTTCATATATTTCATGACTCACTTTTGTCATTGGATTATTTTCAATAACATATCCCTTCCTTTTCAAATAATCAGTAATTGAACTTATTTTTATTCCAAATTCTTTGGCAATACTACTTAGGCGATGTTTCCTCTCCGATATTTTCACTTCTGATATTTTCAATAATTGAAAAAGGTGATCAGGTATCTCGGTTGAGTGGGAGTTAACCATTTTATGCCCCCTTTTTCTTAAGAACTGAATAATTATTACAGGACTTACCTTTAATTCAGTTGCAACATCTTTTAATAAATGCACTTTGAAATTCATAAATATTTATTGATTTAACCAAGATACATATTTAATGCGTAAAATGTAATCACTGGGTTTCCCCAGTGACTCTTTCATTCATCTCATCAATTACTTCAGACCCATAATTATCAAGGTAAATACCTGTAACCCTGTTACCGTATTCATGTCCTAGAGCTTCAGCGATTTGGTCTTTGGGATAACCTAAAGATTTAGCAATATTAGCCCACGAATATCTGGCAACGTATGTTGTTAGCTCAAATGGCATGTTACATTTTATTCCAATCCTTTGAAGAGCATCATTAACAGACCTTATTCTTAACCCTGTCACCTTTCTATAATCTTTGGGATCTACATTGTCAAACCTGAAATAAGAAATGAGGTACTTGGTTCCATCATTAATGTAAAAATTAATCAACCTTTGGGCTTCAGGAATTATTTTGATACTATACATTTTACCAGTTTTTCTCCTCTTATACATTATTCTGTCACCGTGAATATTCTCAGGCTTTAAAAGCACCAAATCAAGGAATGAGATGCCTATTAAATAAAATATCAGGAAGAAGATGTTTCTGCTATGCCACTGAACAGTATTCTCCTTTAATGGATAGGCTATTAAATTCTTTAAATGTTCCTTTTTAATAGCACGATTAACCGTTTTTTCTGTTTTGATTTTAAAATCATAAAAAGGATAACAATCCCTAGAGATCAATTTCCGCTTAATTGCCAGATTGAGAATTGCTCTAATTTCCCGGAGGTACATAGCAATGGTATTCTTGCTCACACCTTCATCCAGCAATTGAATGTTAAAATCTGAAATAACATTGTAGCTAATCTGGTCAAGAGAGATTTCCTTCCCTGTGAATCCAATCAGCCTTTTCATTGCTCCCTCATAAGCTTCAGCATTGCCAAATCTCTTTTGCTTTTTAAGATTTTCTATCTCCAGTAAGGCAAAATTCTTAAAGGTGATTTTGTCCTCATTAGGCTTATTTAAAAGCACTTTAACAAGACTGACAACACTTGAGTCTCCATCGGTTTTATCTGCTCCTAAAAGGCGCTTTTCCAGCTCAAATAGCTTGTTTTTTAGTAGCAGGTTAAGGCTTTTGTGCTCTGGATGAATTTTGTTGACTTTTCCCTTGGAATTATCCCACTCTTTTGGGAATAATTTTACACAGGAATCTATGGAAGTACTTCGACTATTGGAAGTTACTCTAAAAATTATTGGTTGTCTGCCATCATTGTATTTACGCCTTTTGTCAATTGTTAACTTTATAGTAGCCATTTCCTTTGTGGTTATGGCTAAAACCTTCATTTTAACATGCAAGTTATATGCAAGCTGAGGGGATAGAATCCTGATTTTCCAGAATTAATCTTTTATAAAAAGGAATATAGTTAAACACATAAATTACTATATTTGCAGCCTAAAATTGCTCTTGATGTTATATGAAGACAATTTGGGCCTATAGCTCATTCGGTTAGAGCAACAGACTCACAAAAAAAGGATATCACAGTGTGATATCCTTTTTTATTTCCACTAACTATTAAGGGCATATACATTGAGAGACTTATTTGGAAATAAGGCATTAAAAAATGGAAAAAAGAAATTTGCTGATTGACCTTGAAGAATTATCCGCTTTGCAGATGGATAGTGTCAATGGATTTAAACAGATAAAAGAGAAGATCGAAGATAATAGGCTTAAAGAGTTTATTGTCTTGTGTCATGAACAAAGTACTCTGCTGTGGAATGAAATAAATGAAGAAATAATCAATCTTCAGGGAGAAATTAAAACTAAGGGTACCATAAAGGGGGCTATCAATCATTTATGGATGAAACTCAAAACGGATCTTGTTAATAGTGATCTCAAGAATATTCTGGAAAATATCAAAGTGTGTGAGGAATTTAATATTACAAGATACAAAAGTGTTTTGTCTTCTAGATTACCCCAACATATAAAGATCAAACTTCAGAAGCATTTACAAATTCTAAGTCTTAGGTTGAATGACCTTGTTCTCCTGCAACAGAATTTAGGTGAACAAAAAGCAGATCAGATATTGTAAATGTTAAGAACGCCTCCTTTGTTCTCAACATTTCCATATATTGAACCATGAAGATATAAAGTTGCTCCGGGTTTTAAAACTAGTTTATCCGTTATCTTTCCGAAAAGCCGCGCAGTAACATTTTCCTCAATTATCACTTTTTCTGCTTCTATATTATTGTATTGAATGTTATTTGTGATAACAATAGTACCGGTTATTAAGTCGTTTACCGTTTCAAAATCTGAAAATTCAGCCTTCATAATTGTATTATTTAAATCCTCATTAATCTGAAGATGATTTCAGGCAAAGGTCAGAGATAATACAATTTTTATTGTTACAAATAAACTTGAAAAAATTACATAATTACCACTTTTATAAATAGAAAAAGAGCAGGAAGCCCCTGCTCTTTTTATTGAGTTCAATCAGTCTTAACGAACACTTTCAGATTTTGCAGGGATTTTCTTTCTCTTTTTCTTTTTAAATAACCAGCCATGCTGTGCATCTGTTTCCATCTGGTTTGATTTCTTTTCTGCTTTCGTTTCTCTTTTACGTCTTTCCTTTTCACGCTTTTTCTCAGATTTTATTTCAGCTCCTGCCCGACCGTAGTTATTGCCGGAAGTGGTCTGCGCATTTGTAGAAAGCGAAAGAATACTAGTAAGTAATAGTGGTATGCAATAGAGTTTAATTAGCTTTTTCATGTTAATTCTTTACAAAATTTAACATAAATAATATGCCATTCATTGCTCATTCTGCGTTTTACTTTGTAGTATATATTTTAAACATTTGAATTATGAAAACAACACCAGACAATAGCCCTAAAGACCGGGCGATCGTTAACCCAGGCAAAGCCGAGGTTGAGGAATCAAAAAATCCGATGGAAGCAAAGTATGATAAGCCCGGAAGAGAAGAAGATCCGGATACTACAAGAAAAGATCCGGAATGGGATAAGCCTCAGAGAGAGAATGATAATGATAAAACCCGCCATGATGAAGATTCTGATAAGACAGGATCAGATGATGATGCGGATGCTACTCAGCCTTAATTATTATTAGGCTAGTACAAACAATAAAGGAGAAATGAATAGATTATCATTTCTCCTTTATTGTTTTATGAAGTTTTTATAGACAAAATTATTTCCCGAACTAATTCTTAAAAAGTAAACACCTTTACTGAGATCTTCTAATGGAATTGTTAGATCCTTATTACATAAATATGTTTTTATCTTTTCACCAAGTATGGTGAATAGTTCTACCGTAAAAGTTTGTGTGGATAGAGAATTTGAAGAAAGAGAAATAAAATTCAAACAGGGATTGGGATAGACAACCAATGAAGTGTTATCCAAAGAATTTATATCATGGGTCCCGAGGGGTGGTGTCACGAAAACATCTTCTATTGCATAGGTAGTAAAATTATATCCCGTACCAGAACCTCTGTCAAACAAAGTTAGAAGAGAGTCCGGCAGAAACCCGCCAATAGTAATATAGTTTTCTCCCCCCTGTGCAGTATAATCCCCTGAGATAAGTGTCCAGTTAATGCTATCATTTAGAACATTGCCTATAGGATTCATAATTTGTGGTGTGTAGGAAAAATATTGTGAAGGATTTATTGGTCCTGTCGAAATATGAATTCCAAGTCCTCCGTCAATTGCCCAACGTGCGTAATCTTCCATAAGAATCACCCACATACCCACATTGTATGTTTGGCCTGCGATAAGAGGTTGAGTGAGCTGTGTGGAAAAAGCTTCTCTGAAATCCACCTGAGCTTCATAGTAGCTTACTATACCTGCATATGCTTCTCCGGATCTTGCAGGCTGATATCCTCTTGCGTTTACAGGAACGCCAACCCAGCCTGTGTTTACAGAAGATGTATTGTTGCAGGAATGAAAATAATCAGGAGTATACTTTGTGGTCGCCCAGTGGTTAGCATAATCGATCTGACTAACAAAATAAGGGCATTCCAGTGAATCTTCGAAGTCAGGATTGGGTACTAGGTTCAATTGAGCAGAAAGATTACCGCACCATAAAAAAACAAACCCTGTAAAATATTTAATGAATTGCATTTAGCTAAAGTATAAAAATATAGCTCATTAAAGCCTTTGCTTTTAACATACCTTGTGATATAAAAAGATTGTTTCCAGCTCTTTTTTCGTACCTTTAATTCAATGAAGAAGAGGATATAAACACCAACCCGGTTTCTCACCTTTCAATTCTTCCTCTGCTGTCTTCAATCTACAGTTTTGCTTACTCGGGAATTTTTTACGCCTACTTACAGAAGGCTCAATCTATTATTATGAAAACTATAAAATTTGTCAGCAATGACAGGTCGCAATTTACTACGACCTTAAGAAAAAACGTGAATAATTATTTTAAGGAAAATCAGGTTTCACAAAAGGGGAATAAAGGACTTGCTGTAAAGATTTTTTGCATGTTGAGTTTATATATAATTCCATTTATACTTATAATCACTTTGCCTTTAGCAGGCTGGATGATCTTTCCTCTTTCAGTTATAATGGGTATAGGTATGGCAGGAGTGGGAATGTCGGTTATGCATGATGCTGCGCACGGATCCTCCACTTCCAAAAAGTGGTTGAATAAATTGTTAAGTAACACCATTTATCTTTTGGGAGGCAGTGCGTTTACGTGGAACCTTCAGCATAACGTTAAACATCATACTTTTACTAATATTAATGGTTATGATGAGGATATAGATACTAAAGCAATCATAAGACTGTCAAAACATGCACCTTTGAAAAGGATCCATCGCTTTCAATACATCTATGCATTCTTTTTTTATACTCTTATGACCATTGCAAAGCTTTGGAATGATTTTAAGCAGCTAATCGATTATAACAAGAGTGGATTAACTGAACAGCAAAATGCTAAGCCAAGAAAAGAATTTATTAAACTGATTTTATTCAAATCATTTTATGTAATTGTAAGCTTAGGTTTGCCGCTTCTTTTTTCAGGTTTTGGCTGGGGGTTCGTCTTATTAGGGTTTTTAACAATGCATTTAACCGGTGGCGGAATAATGGCAATTATCTTTCAAATGGCTCATATCGCTCAGGAAGCTGATCAGCCTCTCTTGAATTCTGAAGGTAATATTGAGAACGAATGGGCAATTCATGAGCTTCTTACAACTGTTAATTTTTCAAGAAATAACAGAGTGCTGGGTTGGTATATAGGAGGTCTTAATTTTCAAATCGAGCATCATTTGTTTCCTAATATCTGCCACGTGCATTACAGGAATATTTCTCCTATTGTGGAAAGAACTGCCAAAGAATTCGGGTTGCGTTATAACCTGAAATCCGGATTTTTTGGTGCTATCGCTTCACACACAAGAATGCTTAAAGAATTAGGAAGGCAAATTGCCTAAACAGTATACTGATATTAATACCCGCTGCTAACGTGGCGGGTTTTTTTATTGAGTGAATTGCGTCTTAAACAAAATGCTCCCAGTATTGTTTTTAATTAAAACAAAAAAAATGAAAGTAGAGATCTGGTCCGATATTATGTGCCCCTTTTGTTATATTGGAAAACGAAGGTTTGAAAAAGCATTATCTCAATTTCCCCGGGCTGAAGATGTGGAAATAGAATGGAAAAGTTTTCAATTGAACCCTGAAATGAAAACTGATACCAATAAAAATATAAATCAATATCTTGCCGAAATAAAGAACTGGAGTTTAAGCCAGGCTCAGGCAATGAACGACAGGGTAATATTAATGGCAGAAAAAGAGGGACTTCACTATGATTTCAACAAGGCAATAGTTGCTAATTCATTTGACGCTCACCGTTTGATCCAATACGCCAAAACAGTACACAAGGGTGATGAAGCTGAAGAACGATTGTTTAAAGCCTATTTCACGGAAGGCAAGAATATTTCAGATGGATCTGTATTAATAGATTTGGCCGAAGACATAGGATTGAATAGAACTGAAGCTGAAGATGTACTAAAAAATAATAAGTTTACTGAAAATGTAAATGAGGATATCCGCGAAGCTGCAAAAATAGGAGTGACAGGGGTTCCTTTTTTTGTTTTTAATAGAAGATATGCGGTATCCGGAGCTCAGGAAGCTGAAACTTTCCTCGATGTATTAACAAAAACTACCGAAAATCAATAATAATAATTAAACCAATTTAACATGAAAAGATACGCAACAGCTAATTGGAAAGGCACCGGTAAAGAAGGAAAAGGCAGCCTTACAACTCAAAGTAAAGTTTTGGATAATACACAGTATGCCTTTGGAAGTCGCTTCGAAGAGGGAGTTGGAACAAACCCGGAAGAACTTATAGCGGCTGCTCATGCCGGATGCTTTACAATGAAACTTATTTTTAATTTAACTAAAGCAGGTTTTACTCCTGAAAATATTGACACTCATTGTGAAATAACTCTTGATGCTGATAAAGGAGAAATATCGACTTCAAATTTAACTGTTAAAGCAAAAGTTCCGGGAATCACTAAAGAAAAATTCGATGAGCTTGCTGCAGATGCAAAAGTAAATTGTCCTGTTTCCAAGCTTCTTAAAGCAAATATAGCCTGTCAGGCTACTTTAGAGTAATTAAATCCGGGCTGGTTTATTTTCCGTAAATAATTTATTGGATCCCAATATTGTCTAGAAGTGGAGAAATCATGTTGTTTTACATGAACACGATCTACTTTTAGACTTTATACAAATGTCAGTTGTATTGAAAATGTATTATCTGCTGAATTTTGATAGGGGCCTCGTCAATGAATTATAAAAAATGAGTTCAAATACAGAATACATAGAATCCGGAATTCTGGAGTTGTATGTAATGGGGATTTTAATTGCACGGGAGAGTATGGAAGTACAGCAAATACCCGCGAGCCACCCTAAAGTTCTTTTTTGCATTCCGCTCTATGAAGGCATAAAGTGAAGATTACTTCTTCTGTTCCCTGCAAAGGGTAGCAGCATAATTCACCCCTCTCATAATTCATTCTAATTTGTTTACTTTTGTGTAATGAATTGTATCATAGTTGACGATGATGAATTAATCAGGATTGATCTTGAGGAAAAGATCAGGCAAACAATGACCCTTAATTTGGTCGGTTCTTGCGGGAATGCACTTGAAGCATCAAATATTGTGATGACAAAAAGTGTAGACCTTATTTTCCTTGATGTGATGATGCCTGAAATGACAGGCCTTGAATTTATAAAAACACTTTCTGCGTCCCGGCCTGAAGTTATTCTAATCACCTCCAATAAAGAGTTTGCCGCTGAAGCATTTGAATACGATGTAACTGATTTTTTGCTTAAACCGATCAGCTTCGAACGATTCATTAAAGCTGTAAGTAAAGCTAAAAGAAACTTCGATAAAAAAGGCACAACCATCAATAAAGTTGATGATCATATCTTTATAAAAGTATCTTCCCGGTTTGTTAAGCTTGACTTAAAAAATATTCTATATATAGAAGCCCTGGCTGACTATGTTACTATTTATACTCCTACCGATAAGTATACTATACATTCCACAATGAAAGGGATGGAAAATACGCTTCCGGCCAATGAATTTGCCAGAGTTCATAATTCATTTATTGTTAGGCTTGATAAAATCTCTGTTATTGAAGATAACAGTATTATTATAAATAAAACAACAATTCCGGTAAGCAGAAATAAATTTAAGCCACTAATGCAGCGCTTAAAACTGATGTGATTAAGTCAGGTATCGAATATAATCACCCGGTTGTCGAAATAAAAGGATGGGGATTTTTGTTAAGGGATATTTTTACGTTACTTATCCAATGGCGTAATTTTTTAGGTAAAACCTTTCTAACATAATAACAATGAATTTGAATGGCGACAATAAATATACAGACCTCACCTATCTGAAGTCGGTATCCAAAGGAAATGTAGTTTTTGAGCAAAAAATGCTAAACACCTTTGTTCAGCAGGCAGGAAGTGATATTAAAAAGCTTAGACAGGCTCTTTTGGTAATGGATTGGGAAACCATACATTTAATCGCGCACAAAATGAAACCTTCTCTGCAGTTTATCGGACTACATATGCTTCAGGCAGACGTACATACTCTGGAGACAATCGCCAAACAGCATAAAGATTTTGATAAAGTAACTGAATTGATCTCCCGCATATTTACAATAATTGAAATTGCGATTGAGGAAATCAAGGATGAGCTTATCTCATTTGATAAATAATTTTAAACGCCTTCCACGGCTATGAAAAATTTCAAAGGAATTTTCCTGAAAGTCATAATAGGATTCAGTATTACCGCATGCCTTTTGGGAGTTGCGTATTGGATCACTTATGAAAATCTGAATACTTTGAAGAAAAATCTTCTTACTCTCTCGGAAGTAAATCCCAAATACGTTTATCGTAAAAACATACTCAATAAAATAGATGAGACTGAAACATACGTTAAAAAATATACGATAAATAAGAACCGCGAATTCTTATACCGTTGCGACAGCAGTATTAGTGAAATAGGAAAAAACCTTTTTGAATTGAGTAAACTGTCATCCCAGGATCATGATTATTTCAGCAATCTTGAAAAGCTGAATAAATATATAAATCAAAAACTTAGTATTTCCAGGCAGCGTATAGAAATGGCTAATGCATACAGTTCCGGTAAGGAAATGTCAGCTGCCATAAAACGCATTGCGATTCCTGAAAAGAAAAGTATTCTTCCCGTAGTAGATGAACAACATACCGCTCCTGTGGAGAAAAAGAATTTTTTTTCAAGGCTGTTTTCCAGAGAAAGGAATAAAACTAAGATAGCTCAGGATACGATCAGACCGGTTGAATCTGTGAGTGAAATGCCGGAATTCTCTGCAGGCTATATGAAAGAAATGCTTCAACAGGCAGAGCAAAAGGAAACAGAAAAGGCAAACCAGTATCTTCGTGAAAACCTTACATTGATCGATCGGGATGGCCGGATCCATGACAGTATCAGAGCTGTAGCTACTGTTATGGAGAAGCTGGAAATGGAAGAGTCTGTTGAGAAAATAAATCATCTCACCGAAGTGGCCACTAATAAAACAGGAAATATCTTATCCTCACTAATAATAATAGGAATGATGGCTACAGTTCTTATAATTTTTGTGATCTATCGCGGTGTAAGGTTCAATGAAAAACTTAGTCTTGAATTGATAAGGGAAAAAAAGAGTACAGAGAAACTGGCTAAAGCAAAAGAAGAATTTCTTGCAAATATGAGTCACGAAATACGGACACCAATGAATGTGATCATGGGTTTTACCGAGCAATTATTAAAAAGTGATCTGAATAATGAGCAGCAAAAATTTTTATTAAATATAAAGAGCTCTTCAAAGCATTTGATAACAGTAATAAATGAGATCCTTGATTATTCCAAAATGGAATCGGGTGTGATCATGCTGGAAAGAATTCCGTTCTCAATTCAGGAAGTTGTTGATGATGTTCATGTTTCTTTTAAGAATTCTGCAGAAAAAAAGGGTATAGATTTTAACTATGTGATTGATGAAACCATCGCTTTGAAAGTAATTGGAGATCCAGTCCGCTTAAAACAAATATTGCTGAATCTTACAGGGAACGCTATTAAATTTACTGATAAAGGGAGTGTAAATATAACCTGCAGATTATGGAATGCAGAAAGTGAATTTCAGACCATACTATTTGAAATTCATGATACCGGTATAGGGATTGAATCGCATGTACATAAAACTATTTTTGATCAATTCACTCAGGCTGATTCAAGTGTTACTAGGAAGTACGGGGGCACAGGTCTGGGACTTGCAATTTCTAAAAAGCTTGTTGAGCTTCACAATGGCGAGATCGCTGTTAAAAGTGAACCGGGAAAAGGTTCAGTGTTTTATTTCAAGATAGAATATGCTGTTCCTGTGATAACAAATGCTGAACAACCTGCGTTAATTGAAGTAAAAAATATTGAGCTGTTGAAAGGTAAAAGGATCCTGATCGCTGATGATGATGAAATGAACAAATTTTTAGCTCAGCATATTTTAGAAGGTTATCAGGTGGATGTCGATAGCGCAGCAAATGGAAAAGAAGCATTGGAAAAGATCCTCAATGAATACTTTGATATTGTTTTAATGGATCTGCATATGCCCGAAATGGGAGGCTTGGACGTTGCAATTGCTGTTCGGAAAAATAAGATAAATGTACCTATCATTGCGATCACGGGAAATGTTTTAAGATCTGAAAGAGACAAATGTGTGCAGGCGGGAATGAACGATTACATATCTAAACCGTATGAAGAAAACGAATTACTGGAAAAAATAATTAATCAGATTCCAACCGTCTATTAATATGGTCCGCATATCGAAAAATAACCGAAACGGCCGTGGAATCTACGTAACTTTACTTAAAAAAGGGGGAAATAATGAAACGTATTCTTGTCATAGATGATGATAAACTGCTTCAAAGAGCAATTTCTTTTAAGCGATATTATGATGCCGGATATTTCTGGTTTAAGTTTGCTTTCACTTCTGAAGCAGTTTTATTTTAACAGAATCCCTGTTATTGTCATTTCTTCGTTAGGAAAAGATCAGGCCGGTGCTTCAGCCATGGATCTTGGAGCTTACGCGTTCCTTGAAAAACCATTCGATTTTGATGAGTTATTAAAAAAGGTTGCTGAGATGGTTTCTTACCCGGCAACTGGTAGTTAACTTACATACACAAAAAAAGATAATGTTATATTTGCAGTAAATCTGTAAAGATGAAATCGCAAAGTTATAGTATTATCTTTTTTTTAATTTTTAGCTTAAATCTGCTGGCGCAGACAGAACCCGAAACGGTTCGAAAAAAGATCCTTGACCCAAAAGACAGGATTCTTGTTGATTTCAATTACGATTCCTTCACACATTTTCCTGCTAAAATTGCCCAAAAAGCCTATTCCCTGGGTGGAAACGTTTATTTTATGTGGGATTATCCATTTGGCTACGGACCGTTCAGCATTGCTTTCGGAGCGGGATTCAGTACTCATGATGTACATACCAACGGGAAGATCGTATATTCTCTTGATGGGAAATACACATCCTTTGAACCTATTTATAATACTTATAATACCAATAAATTATCTCTTAATTATTTTGAGATTCCCGTTGAGCTAAGAATTAGAACACGGGGGAATCATAATTTTAAATTATGCATAGGAGGAAAGGGCGGTTATGCTTTTAACGTTCACACCAAATATGAAGATGCTGAAGGGAAAATCAAAGTTTATAAGATCAAAAATATCAATTTGTGGCGTTATGGTGCAACATTCAGGATAGGTTATGACAGATATAATATCCAGGTGTTTTATGCGCTCTCAGAATTATTCGTGAAAGGAAAAGGAGAACCGGGAATGGTTCCTTTTTCAGCTGGGATTGGTTTACTTCTCTATTAATAAAAGATCATTAAAAGAAATTCGGTTAGAAAGCCTAAAAGAAATCCGCAATAAACCTGTTTAGGGTCATGAGCATTAAGCTTTAAACGCGCATAACCTACTAGTCCTCCAAGGAGAATCACAATTATAAGGATGAGGTGAAGATCGATCATCAGCCGTAAAGAAATCCCTAAAATTGCCCCTATAATACCTCCTATTCCAATTGCATGCGCACTTATCTTCCATTTAAAATTAATTAAGAAAGTGAAAACAATGGATATTCTTTCCCCGGTGGTTTCCATTTCAAAACTTTTGATCTTCTTAGCTCTTAAAAGGATCAATGTGTTGAAGGCTGGGAGAAGAAAAGTGAAAACGAAAGTTATTCCAAGTATGACCAGTTTTAGGTTAAGAGGAATAAAGGTGGAGATATAATTTTTGGTCACAAAAAGGAGTAAAAAACCATAGGTGGGCATCAGTAAAGGATGCAGCAGATACGATATTGTTTTTGCTAAACGTGTTTCCAAAAAGGTCTAAGGGATTATAATTCTTTACGAAGACGGGCAACTGGAATTTCTAGCTGCTCACGATATTTTGCAATTGTTCTGCGGGCAATGTTATAACCTTTTTCTTTGAGGATCTTTGCCAGCTTATCATCCGTGAGTGGTTTCTTTTTATTTTCTGCATTTATGCAATCAGAAAGTATCTTTTTAACTTCCCGTGTTGAAACTTCTTCGCCACTGTCAGTAGAAAGTGATTCGCTGAAAAATGTTTTTAATAAGAATGTTCCGAAAGGCGTCTGAACATATTTGCTATTAGCAACCCGTGAAATCGTAGAAATATCCAGGCCTACTTTTTCAGCAATATCTTTTAAGATCATTGGTCTTAAAAGGGTTTCATCTCCTGTAAGAAAATAATCTTTTTGATATTCCATGATGGCATTCATGGTAAAAAGAAGCGTTTGATTTCGCTGTTGAATGGCATCAATGAACCATCTTGCACCATCCAGTTTCTGCTTGATGAACATGGAAGCTTCTTTATTTGCTTTATCCTTGGTCTTCGAATACTCTTCGAACATTTTATTGTATTCGCGGCTAACCTTAAGATCAGGTGCGTTCCTGGAGTTAAGTCCGAGCATCAGTTCACCTTCATCAATTGCAATTGTGAAATCCGGAATTACCTGCTGATAGCTTTTTTGTCCGTCTGCCATAGAATTTCCCGGACGTGGATTAAGCTTGAGGATCTCATTGATCACTTCTCTTAATGTTTCATCATCGATCTCCAGTTTTTTCTGGATCTTATCATAATGTTTTTTAGAGAACTCATCCATTTGCTTTTCTACTACTTCAGTGGCAAGCTCAACGATCTGGGTTTGCAATTCTTTTCTTCTCAACTGGATCAGTAAACATTCCTGAAGATCACGGGCACCAACGCCAGCTGGATCAAAATCCTGGATAACCTTTAACAGCTCCTGAAGTTCTTCTTCTGTTGTTACAATGTTTTGTGAAAATGCGATATCATCTACTATAGAACCGAGATCTCTGCGCAGATACCCATCGTCATCAAGGTTTCCGATAAGGTAATCAGCGATCTGGTATTCACGATCATCCAATGCTTTCATTCCTAATTGGCTTTCGAGCATATCCTGGAAAGATAAACCTACAGAAAAGGGAATTTCTTTTCTTTCTTCATCCGGACTAACATTATTCGCTTTTAGTTTATAGGAAGCACCTTCATCGTCATCCATATAATCGGTAAGTGCAAAATCATCACGTTGATTTTCCTCGCTTTTCGGCTCCTCATACTCCTCATTCTCAAATTCATCGCGAGGCTCATCATCAGATTCAGAACCTTCCTCCAGGGCAGGATTCATCTCCATCTCTTCTTTTATCCTTTGCTCTAAAGCAATAGTGGGAAGCTGTAAAAGCTTCATCAACTGGATCTGTTGCGGAGAAAGTTTTTGTAATAATTTTTGTGACTGGACCTGCCTTAACATATATCTTTTGCACTATATCGTATTCCTTACAAAAATAACAAATATTTAACCAAAAGAGGAGGGGAATTCGGTTAAATACGGAATCCGATAACTAAAACATCATCAATTTGCTCAAGGTTGCCTTTCCAGTCATCAAAAGCTTTGAGTAGAGCTTTTTCCTGCATTTCAACACGTTGTTCGTGAATATCAGAAATGAGTTTCTGCATATTTCCAACCATAAATTTTTTCCCTTTCGGCCCACCAAACTGATCCGCATAACCATCTGAAAATACATAGATCATATCTCCTTTTTCCACCGGGATAGTGTGATTGGTGAATCTGCGTTTTTCATTTTCATGAAGCTCCATACCACCTATAGGAAATTTATTCGCTTTTATCATTTCAAATGCTTCTTCACCACCCTTGTTTTTTCTGAAGATCCATAAAGGCCTGTTCGCCCCTGCATATTCAAGGATGTTTCCTTCTTCATTCAATGAACACAATGCTATATCCATTCCATCTCTTCGTTCATTCTCACTTTCACTTTGCTTTAAAGCTGTTTTAACTCCGGCATGTAGCTCATCCAGGATCTCAGATGGTTTTGTGATGTTCTTTTCTGTTACGATCTCGTTCAATAAAGTGTTCCCGATGATGCTCATAAAAGCTCCCGGTACACCATGGCCTGTACAATCTACAGAAGCAACAAAACGTTTGTTGTTACGTTTGGCAAACCAGTAAAAGTCACCGCTTACAATATCTTTGGGCTGATAAAGAACAAATGCCTCTTTTAATTCTTTGTGAAGATTCTGCAATGGCGGAAGTAAAGCTTCCTGAATATTTTTAGCATATTTTATACTATCTGTGATGTCGTGATTCTTCGCTTCAATGATCGCTTTTTGTTCGATCACTTCTTTATTGATCACTTCTACTTTTTCTTTCTCTTCACGTAACTGGAATGTCCTTAATTCCACTTCTTTTTCCAGTTCAATTTTTGCTTTCTCTAAATTTCGTGTACGAACAACAATGAAAAGATAGATGCATGTTACAGCAATTACAGCAACAAGTGTATAGAACCACCAGGTTTTGTACCATGGTGGAAGCACAGCAAATTTGAATGTTACATCACGCTCATTCCACAACCCGTCATTATTCATTGCTTTTAAATGGAATACATATTCTCCTGCCGGTAATGAAGAATAAGTTGCTTCAGTTTTTGAGGTTGGAGGAAACCAGTCTGCATCCGCTCCTTCAAGTTTGAATTGATATTTAACTTTGTTTGGATTTGAGATACAAACACCGATGAAATCGAAAGTGATATGGTTCTTGTCGTAAGGCAAAACCAGGTCTCGCGGCAAATTGGTGGTGCTGTCAAGTCCTTTGGAATTTTTTATAAGATCCTCTTCCGCATTTTGAAAGAATAAACGAATTCCTGTAATTCGTGTGAGTGCTTCTTTCCGATTGATCTTATCATAACGGGGGTTGTAAACAGTAACGCCTTTAATAGTTCCAAACCAAAGGTTTCCTTCAGAATCTTTGAACTTAGCATTACGATTACATTCAACTCCTTTTAATCCATCATCCTTTCCAAAATGTTTAATTTCGATCTTATTATTTGAATGATATAAATTAAGATTAATTCTGTCTATTCCTTTTGTTGTTCCTACCCACAGATTATTGTTATTATCATTCTCAATCAGATAAACCTTGTTAGCAGCTAATCCGTTGTTCTGATCGATCCGTTCAAAACTTGTGAAATTATAACTGAACACTCCTTCTCCTGTACCGAACCAGAGATATCCATTTTTATCCTGGGCAATTGAAAGAACGCGTTTATCAGTAAATCCGTTTCCTTTAGTGTATTTGATCGCTGTTTTACGATTGTATTTGATCACCCCGTCTTCAGTCGCGATCCAAAGGTTACGGCCTCTGTCTTCAAAAATAGCAAACACAGGGAGTGAACCCTGTGTAACAGCAAGCTTTTTTATTTCTTCGATCTCAATTAATTTTTCTCCCTTGAAATAACAAAGTCCGTTATTTGTTCCTATCCAGATAACACCTTGATGATCCTTAGTTATAGAATAGATGTTCTTATTTGGTAATCCATTTTCTTCATAATAATTCTTAAAAGTACTCCCGTTAAATACACTAAGTCCGGCTATACTCCCGAAGTATAAATTCTTTTGATTGTCTTCTGCGATTGCCTGAATCTCATTATCAACGAGAGAGCCTGCAAGGTTTTGGACATTTAGTTTGTATGTTGTGATCTCATTATTTTTTAGTTTGGTTATACCAAAGCCTTTGATCCCAAGCCACATGTTCTTTTGGGAATCTTCAAAAAGACAATTTATATAGTCACTAGGTAATCCATCTTTCGAACTGTAAGAAATAAATGCCTCACCTGAAAACTTTGAAACTCCGAAGCCCGGTGTTCCAAACCAAAAATTCCCTTCTCTGTCCTGAAAAGCGCAGTAAATGTTGTTGCTTGCCAGGCCATTTTTTTCTTTATAGATCCGGTAAGTGAAGCCATTGTATTTATACACCCCGTTACTTGTAGCAAGCCAAAGATTGTTTTTATTGTCAGCAACTATATCAGTAAAAGCAAGATCCCTTTCTCCGGGAATATTCACTTCCTCAACTTTTCCGTTTGTATTGATCTTGCTGATGCCTTCAAGTGTCCCGATATAAATATTGCCCTGAATATCTTCATTGATGCATCTTACATTGTTATTCCTCAGACCATGATCAGTTTTATAATTGTTGAAGATTTTTGTTCCTGGATTATACCTGATCACTCCATTACCAAAAGTTCCGAACCAGATATTACCGGCCTTATCTGCATACATGCTGAAAACAATTGACTTGTTGAGAAGTGTATCAGAATTAAAAGGAATTATCTTATTGTTACTGAACTGACAAACACCTGCCGCAGTTCCTATCCATATGACTCCTTTATTATCCTGAAGGACTTTAAATACGCGGTTATGAGGAAGGCCTTTTTTATCTGTGTAGGTGGAAAAATCTTTTCCATTATAAAAACTGATCCCGCCATTAGTTCCGAACAGAAGCTTACCGTTATTTAATTCACAGATAGAAAAAACTACATTGTTTACAAGGCTGTCGTTCTCACTTAAGGTAATGAACTTATTACCGTCATACCTGCTCACACCGCCACTGTTTGTACCAAACCATATATTGCCGGATCTGTCCTGGCACATTGAAAGTATCTGCGATTGCGCAAGTCCATCTTCTACATTGAAATTCCGGAAGTCGTAAGTCTGAGCAACAGAGACGCCTGCCGAGAAATAAACAGCAAGGGAGAAAAATATTTTTAGGAATGATCTCAAACGTTCGTATGTGTGAATAAAGATATAAAAAAAACCTCCTCAAATTAATTTAAGAAGGTTTTGATTACATTAATTAAACAGTTTAGAACTCTGCTGTTTTCGGAGCTCTTGGGAATGGTATAACATCTCTGATATTAGTCATTCCTGTGACGAACAACACCAGCCTTTCAAAACCAAGTCCAAAGCCCGCATGAGGTGCCGATCCGAATCTTCTTGTATCTAAATACCAGTAAAGCTCCTCTGTAGAGATATGCATTTCATTCATTCTTTTTTCTAATAACTGTAAGCGCTCTTCACGCTGCGAACCTCCAATGATCTCACCAATCCCAGGAAAAAGAATATCCATTGCACGAACTGTTTTTCCATCATCATTCTGACGCATGTAGAATGCTTTTATGTCCTTAGGATAATCCGTAAGTATCACCGGCTTTTTAAAATGTTTCTCTACAAGAAAACGTTCATGTTCGCTTTGCAGATCCGCGCCCCAGCCTTCGATAAGATATTTGAATTTCTTTTTCTTATTAGGAGTTGAATTTTTCAGGATCTCGATCGCCTCGGTATAGGTCAGGCGTTCGAAGCTGTTATCAAGACAAAAATTAAGTTTTGCTGTAAGATCAAGTTCAGCTCTTTCTTCCTGTGGTTTCGATTTTTCTTCTTCGAGTAATCTGTTCTTTAAAAATTCAATTTCATCCGGACATGTTTTTAAAGCATAGCTGATTACATATTTCAGTAGGTCTTCTGCTAATTGCATGTTGTCATAAAGGTCTGCGAAAGCAACCTCCGGTTCTATCATCCAGAATTCCGCAAGATGGCGGGTTGTATTTGAGTTCTCAGCGCGGAATGTTGGGCCGAAAGTATAAATTTCTCCCAATGCCATCGCGGCAAGCTCACCCTCTAATTGGCCAGAAACAGTCAGGTTGGTAGCTTTGCCGAAAAAGTCCTGTTTGAAATCAACTTCACCGCTTTCTGTTTTTGGTGCATTATTAAAATCCAATGTTGTTACCTTAAACATTTCACCAGCTCCTTCGGCATCCGAAGCTGTAATGATCGGAGTATGAAGGTATACAAAACCTTTATCATTAAAGAACTGATGAATAGCAAATGCAAGAGCATGACGAACTTTAAAAACAGCATTGAAAGTGTTTGTGCGGAACCTTAAATGCGCGATCTCACGAAGAAATTCCAGGCTGTGTTTCTTTGGCTGTAAAGGAAATTTTTCAGCATCACTGTCTCCAAGAATTTCCAGTTCCTTTACTTTGATTTCTACTTTTTGCCCTTTTCCCAGGGATTCGATCAACTCACCTGAAATGCTTACAGCCGTTCCTGTCGTTAGTTTCTTTAAAAGCGATTCATCTGTATTTGTGAAATCAACTACTGCCTGAATATTATTTATAGTAGAGCCATCATTAATGGCTATGAACTGATTGTTTCTGAATGTTCTTACCCAACCCTTAATCACTACTTCACTTCCAAATGCTGAAGAATTCAGCAGATCTTTAACTTTCGTTCTTTTCATTGTATATTAATTTAATTAGCTTTCGTTGCTTTCCGGTGCAAAAAAACGAAAAAAATGCGAATAAACTTTAGTTTCTCAACTCTATAGCAAGCAAACAGGGTTAAATAATTGTTTTATTAAGTCTTTTTAAAGTACGGTCAATATATTGTTCAGTAGGCAGCTGCGATTGCTGGATCCTTCGGGCATACGTGATACTGTCAATGATCTCTTTTTGATGTTCTTCAACCTGAAGTTTTTGTTCCTCAACAATTTTATTTTTTAATGCGATCTCGTCTCTTACTTTTTCGATAACCTTTTTCTGCCGCTGGGTGGTTTTAAGAGAACGGAAGATAACCACAGAAACTAAGGCCATTAATAGTAAACCTCCTACTACGGTATAAGTAATGATCCGTTGTTTCTGCAGATCTGTTTTTTGCAGTTCCTTGTCTTTGTTCAATAATGCAATTTCCTGTTCCTTCTTTTCGGTTTCATATTTTGTCTGTACTTCGGCTAACTGCTTACTTTTTGTTTCATTATAAAGAGTGTCTTTTATTTCGGATAATAACACCTGATATTCATAAGCTTTCTCATAATTGTTTGTAAGCTTGGATACTTCAGACAGGTTTACATACGCTTCTCTGATAAGGTCTTTATAATCAATTTCTTTAGCAACAGATAATGTAAGTTTAGCATATTCAAGTGATTTATCATATTGTTTCTTTTTCTGAAATACATTTCCGATGTTAGTATAGCAAGAGCCAATTCCAACTTTATCATTAAGTTCTCTGCAGATTTTCAGCGAAGCAAAATAACTTTCTAGTGCTTCATTTAATTTGTTCTGTTCTTCATAAATAACTCCGATCCCGATATATGAATATGCGATTCCTTCTTTGTCCCCCGATTCCTTTCTCATTTCCATGGAAGAATAGAATTGTTCAATGGCCTTGTCATAGTTTTGCTGCTTCCAGTAGACGATTCCCAGATTGTGGTATGAGGCACCGATATCCCGAATTACCGCCATCGGCTGCTCTTTTCCTTTTTTCTTTGAGTCTTCAATTATTTCTTTCCGGATCTTTAGTGCAGAGGAATGATTCTCAATTGACTGAGGATAGTTTTCCATCATCATATAAATAACACCTATGTTATTATAAGAGGTTGCCATTTCATATTTATCACCAAGTTCCTGTTCTATTTTTAATGAGTTGATGAATTTTTGTAGAGCCTTATCATACGCTCCCTGGTTATGATAAATGTTTCCAATGTTTTTAAGTGCAGCAGCAATTCCTTTTTTATAATAAAGTTTTTCCGACAATTCTAATGCTTCGAAACCACGCGCAAGACCTTTGTCGTTCTCTCCCAGTTTTTTATATTCCCAGCAAAGTTTGATCAGGTGAAACACTTTGGCAGTATCCGGTTTGTCGGTACTTAAGAGTTGTAGAAGCGAATCGGTTTTAGAGGTCTGAGAATAAAGATCAGGCAGTATGAAAAAACAGATAAAAGAGACAAGTATAAATTTACGCATATGCCTAAAATACTAATAATAAGTGCTGTTACTGAATAGCTTTTCGATTCATAATAAAAAAGCCACCCTCTGTAAAATCAGAAGGTGGCTTTTTTTATAAGTATTTATTTTGTGATCACTAATCGTTGCAGACTGCTTTTTCCGTCCTTTACGAGGATGATAAAGTAAATACCTGCATCCAGTTTATGGTCTTCCAGAGTAATTGTCTGCTTATAATTCCCTGAGGCCTGTTTAGTATTGACCGGCTCAGCAATCAGAACTCCAAGAGGATTGTATACGCCCAGACATACATTACTATTGTTTGTCAGATTATAATCTATTACAATGTTTCCTTTGGTTGGATTCGGATAAACTGTAAATGCTGTTTCAATCTTTAACTTCGTAATTCCTACAGAAAGCTGAACAGGGTATACATCAGTCGAATCTGCCACATAATCCATTCCAGGGAAAGTAGTGGAGGTTGATGTTACTACAACAGAGTGTGTCGAATCACGATCGATTCCCGGTATATCAACGTAAATTGTATAGTATTCGCCTGGTAAGTTCACAGGAATTCCGGTAAAGGTATATCCACCCGAAGCGCCTGTTTGTGTATTGGTTACTAATTGTCCTCCGGGATTTCTACCAAGCTTAATATCAACTCCCGGGATCGGATCACCCGGTATGCGGTCAAATCCATTACCTTCTTCAACAACACCGGAAATAACTCCTGGCCCGATCAGTGATGCAGATTCATTCATCATAACATTTGCAATAGTTGCTGCACATGCATGTGTGATAACCGATGCAGAATCCCAAAGGAAAGCATCGCCATAATAAGTAGGGATCAACGAAGGATAAGCAGTTGTATCTGCAAAGATCTTGATAAGATAATCACCCTGTGCTACCGATGTAAATGTGTAATTACCTGAAGCATCAACTGTGGTGATCATTAATGTATCAAAAGATGTGGTTGGATACAATACTGCAGTGTTCATTCCAGATGAAAGACTTCCTCCGGAATAACTAACTTGTCCAGTTATATCCGCAAGTGGTGAAACTATAACTGTTACAGTGCTTGGAATAGAGATGCATCCAATGTTATCAGTAACATTAAGTGTATAAGATGATGTAACAACAGGAGCTACTGAAATGGATGAGGAAGTTCCTCCATTGCTCCATGAAAAACTGTAAGGTAAAACACCACCTGAAACAGTCCCTGTGAGTGTTGCTGTATCACCAGCACATATCATTTGATTTGATCCCGTAGATAATGTTAATGGACCCGGTTCAGTTACAATTACATTTTGCGTTGTATTGCAGCCATTTGCATCAGTAACAGTAACAGTATAAATTCCTGCACAAAGAGAACTTATAGAAGAAGTTGTTTGTCCTCCCGGAGACCAGGAATATGTATAAGAAGCTGTCCCACCTGTTGGTGAAGTAAAGGCTGTGCCGTTGCATGCTCCATAACAATTAGCATTGGTCGTAGTAGGGTTAGCATTTAAAAGTGAAGGCTCCGATATAGTTAACGTGTCGGAAGCTGTGCAGCCGTTGATGTCTGTAACGATTACATAATAAGTGGAAGCGCATAATCCTGTTGCAGTTTGTGTAGTCTGTGTAGCAACGTCTGACCACTGATAAAGATAAGGTCCGGAACCACCGGCAGCATTAACAGTTGCGATAGCATCGCAAACTCCGTTACAGCTTACATTTGCACTTGTTGATGTTAAGGTCATCAATGAATTAACTATAACATTTGTTGTCGATGTGTTAGAACATCCATTTGCGGTAACTGTTAAAGTATATACTCCTGCGTTTGCAGAAGTTACATTACTGATAAAAGGATTTTGAAGAGTGGATGAGAAGCCTGAAGGACCTGTCCAGCTGTATGTTCCTCCGGCAATACTATTTGCAGAAAGGCCCAATGATGCTCCCGGACATAAAGGACCATTATTACTTGTTGTTACACTTGGCAATCCATTTACTGTTACGTTAAATGTAGCTGAACCAGCAGGACAACCACCGCCAGCGGCAATTGTATTAGTAACCGTATAGGTGCCCGGACTTGTTATTCCGAGGTTAATCACTCCGGTAGAAGAGTTTATAACCATACCTGCAGGAGAAGAAGTAAAGGTTCCCGCTGATGCGCCACCGGCTAACGTAGGTGAAGGGTCTGGAGCATTTTGACAAAACACAGAAGAAGGATAATTGAATGTTGCATTACTTGGTGCAGTAATAGTAATCGTGGAATTTGCTGAAACTGCAGCACAACCACCTGAGGCAGGAATTGTATTGGTAACAACATAGGTTCCCGGAGTGCTTGCTGCCAGATCAATTTGTCCTGTTGATGTATTGATTATCACAAGTCCTGCTGTTGAGCTGAATGTACCTGCAGTTCCGCCCCCGCTAAAAGTTGGTGAAGGGTTTCCTGCACCCTGGCAAAAAGGTGTTCCTAAGTAGCTGAAGCTTGCTACTGGTGGATTGTTAACGGTAACAGTTCCGAATCCTGTTTGCTGACAACCGGACTTTGTATAAGTGCAACTATAACCTGTTGTGCTGGAAGGTGAAACATTGATAGAAGATGATGTAGATCCACCAGGAGACCACAAATAGGTTCCACCTGATGGAATTGCTGTACACGTTAAATTCGCTGAGCCCCCGGCACAGATAGTAGTACTGTTAACCCCTACACTTGGAGTTGGATTAACTGTAACAGTTATTGATATTGGATTGCTCACACAACCTGCAGAAGTCCCAGTAGCTGAATAAGTAGCTGTTCCGGTAACGCCACCTGTTGTGTTTAACGTTTGGGAGATAATGCTGGTGCCGCCCGAAGATGCTCCTGAAACTCCGGATTGCGTAGCAGTCCAGGAATAGGATGTTCCACCTAACGAACTTGAAAGTGTTATATTCGTTGTTGTTCCTCCGCATATTGTAGAAGAGGCCGGAGTAGCATTGATGACAGGTACAGAATTCACAGTTACTGTTATTGGATAAAAATTTCCATAACATCCGTTTAGTGACGTTGGCTGTACTGTATAACTAACATTTGTTGTTGATGGAGCTATGCTGGTAATAGTATTGTTTAATGTGCTTGTAGTTTGTGTTGTCGTACTTTCTCCTGTGGTGTTTGCATTATCAGTTGCACTCCAGGTATAGGTCGCAGGAATATTACTTGTAAAAGGGAGGCTAACTGTTCCGCCACTGCAAATAGTTGCTGTTCCGGAGCTTGTAATAACCGGAGCAGGGTTAACTGTTATAACAGTGGTTATCGGACTTCCTGTACAGCCGTTAGCTGAAGGAGTTATTGTATAGGTTGCAGTTCCCGGTGTTGAGCCTGTGTTTGTGAGGAACTGTACAATTGCCGCGTTCGAAGAAGGTGTTGCCCCTGTAACTCCCGATTGACTTACCGTCCATGAAAAACTGGCTCCACCAACATTACTGCTAAGTGAAATTCCTGAACTGCTGTTACTGCAGATAGTTTGAGCAGATGGCGTAGCTGTTACATTTGGGATCGGATTAACATTCACAATAATAGAAGCACTGGTCACATTCGATACCGCATCAGTTACAATTAAAGTATAAGTTGTTGTTGAGGTTGGTGAAGCAGACGGATTAGCAGTGGTTGTAGAGCTTAATCCGACTGAAGGAGACCATGAGTAGGTATAAGGTGGTGATCCTCCGGTGGCAGATGGAGACCCCCCAATAGTTAATGAACTTCCAAGACAGATGGAAGTATTGGTTCCTGCATTTGCAGTTAATTGCGCATAGGAATGCATAGTTCCAATACTTAAAAAAAAGATCAATAAAAATTTTAATCTTTCCTTGTTGCTTAAAAGTCCTTTCATGATCAAATGTTTATTTGTTAAAATACTCTTATTCATTAATTACCAATCGTAGTATACTGCTTTTGCCATTGACCCTCAGGGATACAAAATAAACTCCGTTTGTTAACCTTGAATGCCCTTCATTATTTATTTTGTACTTATATGTTCCGGACACTTGTTTTTCTTCCGCAAGATCTATCACTTTCACGCCAAGAACGTTGTAAACTCCAAGTGAAATAACCGCATCATTGGTAATTGTATATTCTACCGAAGCGAAACCATTTGCAGGATTTGGATATACACTGAAGGTATTAGATGCACTCTGAGAAGAAAGATTATTTGCAGTTCCTGTTGTTATATTGTTAACAATGTAAATGACAGTGGAGTCAACATAATAATCAAGATTCAGATAACTGTCATTCGTTGAGTCGACAGTGAATGTATAAGAAGAATCTCTGCCAAGACCAGGAATATCAGCATATACAGTATAGTCGCCATAGGCAACATTGGAAAATGAATACACTCCATTTCCATCAGTAGTTGTATTTGTCACAAGAGCTCCTCCCGGATTTCTTCCTAACTTAACATCAACCCCTGGGATCGGATCGCCTGGTGCTCTGCCGAATCCAAGGTCTTCACGAACAATTCCCTGAAGATATCCCGGACCGGTTGATCCAAGTTCTTCAACAGTTATAATATTAAAAGTGTCGTTCATCGCGCAGTCATGGCTTACCACTGTTGCAGAATCCCAAAGGAATACGTTCCCGTAATATGTTGGAACGAGCGTAGTATATGACGCATTAGGAAATACTTTGATCAGATAATCGCTATGATTAACAGAAGGAAAATAATAATTACCGGCTCCATCGGTTGTTGCTACACCTATCGTATCAAAATTGGTAAGATATGGTTGGTATTTGTAAAGCACCACAGAGCTACCGTTAACAGTACCACTTGTATATGTGACAGTACCGTAAATATCAGTGCTTGGAGTAACACTTACACTTGTTGATCCTCCGCCTACAAAACATCCTGCAGCATCTACTGCAGAAATGGTGAAAGATGTGCCCCCTATAGGAGAAGTATTAACTGTTTCACCGTAAAGATAGCTTCCGCCCATATCCCATGTATAAACATAAGGCGCACTTCCACCACTTACACCAGCAGTTAAACTTGCAGTATCAGCATAACATATTGTAACAGGTGCAGGTGAATTAAGTGTCATTTGAGTGTTCGCGTACACATAGATCGAATCCATTAAAGGACAACCGGAAAGAGTGTCTACAACAAAATATTCTGTGCTTACAGAAGGTGAAGCGATTACTTCACTTCCCTGTGTGATGTTCAGATCAGCTGTTGGACTCCACGTTGTACTTGGTTTTCCGCCCATTACAGTTAATGTAATAGAGCTTCCAAAACACATGGTATCGGCTGCCTGAGCAAATGAAAGCTGAGGAACCAAAAAGTCAACGGGAGTCTGGGTTACACACCCGTTATTGTTTGTGGTAGTTAAAGTGTATGTTGTTGAAACGGTTGGAGTAATAACTGTGTTCAATGTATTTGTTGAAGTCACTCCGGTTGCAGGGGTCCATGAATAAGTCATAACAGTATCATCAACTTTAAACCTGATGGTCCAGCCTTTTAAATTTCCGTCATCACCTCCGATATGATCCTGTACACTTAATACCCAACCGCCATTTGGGTTTCCTAAAAGTGTTCTGAAATCTCCCTGTGGAACAAACTGGCCAGTAAACGGTGTACCTGCAGATCCAATGTACTGACCTGCATCCATTCTGAATTCTGTTCCGAAATAAGTATTATTCTCATCGCTTCCATTGCTTTGTGATAAAGTGATGTAGCTTCCTGTAGGAGTATAGATCCCAATATCAAGGTCAGCTGAATAGGTATGATATAAACTGTCAATGGTTACAGACATTAATGCATCACAAGCACATGTAGAGCTAAGTCCGCTTACATTGATAGTATCATAAACGTTTCCGCCAAGGAGGTCACTTATAGAATCATTTGTTGTTTTATGAATCGGAGGGTCAGGAAAATAAACATTAGAAATGGCTGTAGCGTTTATGTTCATACTTGATCCGCTGCATATTGTTGTAAATCCGCCTTGAGCGGGATTGATCATTGTTATCGATGGTCCGGCAATACTGTTAATGTTAACTGTATCCATATCAGAACAACCGTTGGCACTTACATACTGAAGAAAGAATGTTCCTGGGGAGATCACATTCGTTGTTTGTGTTGTGGCTTCGTTGCTCCAGTAATATCCATTGCCGCTTGGGCCCGCATCAAGAGTAACACTTGCTCCATAACACACCGACTGATCCGGTCCAAGATCAACTACAGGAGGCGCTATGGTGCATTTTCTCCAGATCTCTGCTCCGCCCATACCAAACGCTCTTTTTCCTCCTCCGGAATAATATTCTCCGCTATAATAAACATTGTTTCCAAAGCCTGTTATAGCACCATAATAACCATGTCTGTTTGAATCGCCAAAGCCATTATTATTCGAAACAGTAAAAGTTGTTCCGTTAGATGAGTAGCTGATGAGGCCTGTAGAGGAGCTGCCCACAGCGCATATCCAGAGTTTTCCATCCGCAACATTAAGACTTGTGATCCGCGAGTGAGAATACGGTAATTGCTGAACCATTGTCCAGTTAATCTCATCACTTGACCTCCAAACCTGTGCACCGACAGTGTTGTTTTCCACAGCAACGTATATGTATCCGCCAAATGAATTAATCGCGGTAATGGAATAATTATTTGGGTCACCAAAGCCGGCTGACGCAGTTGGATTCATCACCCAGTTGTTGCCGTCTACCGAACTGTAAAGATTTGCCCCTGTTGTTCCGAAGAAGAGCTTGGAACCGTGTTTTGCCACTACATTAATAAGAGCCCCTGAGCTGATTGCATCCAGGTTGAAAACAGTGTCCCATGCGCCTCCAATATTAAGAGGGTCGGAACTGTTGTAATGTGATTTCATCATGAATCCATTTTCAGTGATATAGATAGAATCTGCTGATCCTGTTCCTTTGAAAGGAATGATGTTCGTCACAAAGTAAGATGATAAATAGTATGTGCTCCAATTTATGCCGTCAGTGGAACGCATGATCCTGGAAGTATCAGGCCAGTTGCTTCGTGAAGAGATATAGATATTTCCTCCCCCTTCAGTTGTTGAAGTGATTGCATTAACACTTACAGAAATAGGATCAGAAAAAACTTTTGTCCAGGTATACGGATTCCCTGTTGAGCTTTTATAAACATATCCGCTGTCCATTCCTGTGGCAGCATATAGTTCATTATTAAAAACATTCATTTGAAATACAGTTGAATTCCCTGGATAACCAAATCCTGAACTTACTGTTTTTGTCCAGGCATCTTGTGCCATAAGGTTATTGGTGACAAAAAGGAATACGGTTAACTGAAGTAAAATTTTTCTCATTTGTTTATATTTTATTCTGTGTTAGAGATGGCGTTTCCCAAAACGGATAACGGAGTGCTAAAATAGACCTTTTTGTAATACAAATAACAAATAAATACCTGATGTTTAAGCTCTTATAAATTTAAAACAGGAAACGTTTTCAATGGCAAAGGGAACCCTTCGGAGCATTGGAAACTTTAAAAACAAAAAATGTTTCTTTTTTATAATTGAAAATCAACGAGATATATGAATATGCCAAATTATTAATCAAGGAAACTTTGGGAATAAAAAATGTTTCCATAGTTTTGCGGCCGATTTTAATTAGCATGGAAACTAAAACAAGAATTTTACACGGTGCCGAAGAGCTTTTTTTTAAGTACGGGATCAAAAGTGTGACAATGGATGATATTGCCAAACACCTGGCAATTTCTAAAAAAACAATTTACCAGTTTTTTGAAGATAAGAATGAATTGGTTGAAACTCTGATGTCAGTAGCACTTAAAAAAGATGAGTGTGAGTTCAAACAAATTCAGACAGATTCCGAGAATGTAATTGTTGAGGTCTTCAACATGATGAAACATATGGGAAATATGTTTTCCAAGATAAATCCGAATATTTTTTATGATCTTCAGAAATATCATCCGAATGCCTGGAAACAATTTAAAGTATTCAAGCACGAATGCATGGCTAAAATGGTGGAAGGTTCTATTGAACGCGGAATCAAAGAAGGATTGGTCAGAACAGATATCAATGCAAAAGTGATTGCACGTCTGAGGATCGAAGAAGTGGAAATGGGCCTTAATCCTGAAATATTTCCTCCCGATAAATTTAAAATGTTGGATGTTCAGCTTGCAATGATAGATCATTTTTTACATGGCATCTGCACTTTAAAAGGACATAAACTAATTAATAAATATAAAGAGGTTACTGAAGAAGAATAATCTCAGACTGAAACCATTCAATATCTTCTATGAAAAAAATAATCACTTTGCTCATTTTTGGAATTACTTCTCAGCTGACTTTTGCTCAGTCGAAAGACAGCGCTGGTAATTCTTTTTCACTTAAGCAGGCCATCGATTACGCAATGCAGCATCAGGTAAATGTTCAGAATGCAATTATTGATGAGGCTATAGCGCACAAAAAAGTAAATGAGATCATGGGTGCAGGTCTGCCCCAGGTAAACGCAAGTTTTGATTTTAAAAACTTTGTCGAAATCCCAACCATGTTTCTACCCGCTGAATTTGTAGGAGGTATGCCGGGAACCTTTATTCCTGTAAAGTTTGGAACACAGTATCAATCCACAGCCGGATTAGATGCTTCACAGCTTATTTTCAGCGGAGAATATTTTTTAGGTTTAAAAGCATCCAAAGTTTTTGTGGAATTAAGTGAGCGTTCCACTCAAAGAACTAAGATCGAAGCAGCAGCGGCTGTTAGTAAAGCTTATTATACAGTACTTATTAATGAAGAGCGAATGAAGCTCATGGATGCGAATATTGCCCGGTTAAAAAAAGCAATGGACGACACAAAAGCATTGCTTGATAATGGTTTTGTTGAAAAGCTGGATCACGACAGACTTTCAGTTGCATATAATAACATGCTTGTGGAACAGGAAAAGGTACAGCGTCTATTGAAACTTGGAACGTATCTTTTAAAGTATCAGATGGGAATGTCAATCAATGACAACTTAACCCTTACTGATAAGCTTGCAGATATTAAATTCGAACCTCTCACAAATGTTGATGCACAAAAATTCGATTATGAAAAACGTGTTGAATATAGCTTATTTACTGTGCAATATAAGTTAGCAAAACTCGATCTAAAGCGTCAACGTGTTTCTTATCTGCCTTCAGCTTTTGCTTACGGTAGCTTAAGCGGTGCAGCTCAACGTACCGATCTTGATGTATGGGATACGCAGAAGCCGTGGTATCCGACAGCAGTGATTGGGTTAAAAGTTAGTATGCCCGTATTTACTGGTTTTGCGCGTCATTCGCGAAACCAACAGGCAAAGCTTGCGGTGCAAAAAGCAGAAAATAATCTCGAGATGTTAAAACTATCAATTGATCTCGAGCTTGCTTCAACAACCGCTACTTTGCAGAATGCTGCTTCCTCATTAGAGATTCAGAAAAAAAATATCACTACCGCTGAAGAAGTTTACCGTGTTTCTAAAATAAAATTTGAGAGCGGTGTTGGTTCCAACCTTGAAATGATCACGGCTGAAACAACTTTAAAAGAAGCCCAGACTAATTATTACAATGCCCTTTTTGATGCTGTCGTTTCAAAGATCGATTTCGATAAAGCGAACGGAACTTTAATTAAATAAGAACTCTCACATTCAATAATTCTAAATAAATAAAAAATGAAAAAATTATTTTTACTGCCTGTCTTAGCATTTACGATCATAGCTTGTAATTCTGGTGAAGGTGATAAGAAAGCAGAACTTGATAAATTGAAAAAACAGCAGGCGGAGATCAAGGCAAAAATTGATGTGCTTGAAGCAGAGCTAAGCGCGAACGATTCGTCAGCTTCTGCTATGACAGTATCTGTTATGCCTCTGAAGGCTATGCCTTTCAAAAATTATATCGATGTACAAGGTCGTGTAGATGCTGATGAGAATATTTCCTTAAGTACAGAAATGCCGGGTACCATAACAAAAATAAATGTGAAGCCGGGCGATGAGGTGAGTGCCGGACAAGTTCTTGCAGAAACTGATGCGCGTGCTGTTAATCAACAGATCTCAGATCTTCAGACCAATGCTGCTCTTGTAAATCAGGTTTATGAAAAACAAAAAGCATTGTGGGATCAGAAAATAGGAACTGAGATCCAGTTCTTACAGGCTAAGACCAACAAGGAAAGTATGGAAAAGAAAATGCAGACTTTGCAGGAGCAGGTACGCATGACTAAAATAATCTCTCCTATCAGTGGAACAGTTGACGCTGTTGATATTAAGCTCGGACAGGCAGTCGCACCGGGTATGCCCGCAATACGTGTTATAAATTTTTCAAACTTAAAAGTGAAAGCCGATGTTGCTGAAAGCTATGCTTCCAAAATCAAAAAGGGAAGTGAAGTGGTTGTTCATTTCCCCGATACAAAGGATTCACTTGTTACGAAGGTTAATTTCGTTTCACGCGCTATAAATAATGCCAGCAGAACATTTACTGTAGAAGTATTGCTTGATGATAAAAAAGAATATCACCCGAACATGGTGGCACGTTTGAATATCAATGATTATCAATCTCCTCAGCCTGCTATTACTGTTCCTGTTAGGACTATTCAAAAGGATGAGTCGAATCAGTCATTCGTATTTGTGGCTGAAAATGGAATAGCAAAAAAGCGAATCGTTACTCTTGGAAAAGAATATAAAGGACAGGCTGAAATAACAAGTGGATTAAAAGAAGAGGACATCCTTGTTACTTTAGGTTATGATCTTATCAATGATGGTGACAATATCGTTTATAATAAATAAGAGACACATCATCTCTTTTACATAGAAATAAAAGCTATGCGCCTTTGCGTCTTAGCGGTAAAAAATAAAGTTTATGGATTTTAAAGAATTTAAACCTTCAAGCTGGGCAATCAATAATAAGATCAGTATTTATGTGCTGACATTCATTATTACTGTTTGGGGAATCAAAAGTTATAACAGCATTCCGAAAGAAAGTTTTCCGGAAATAGTTGTTCCTACTATTTATATCAATACGGTGTATGCAGGTAATTCTCCTGCCAATATAGAAAACCTGGTTACAAAGCCTATTGAAAAACAATTGAAAGGTATAGCCGGTGTAAAAAAACTTAACTCAACCTCATTACAGGATGTTTCTGTTATTATGGTGGAATTCAATACCAACATGAAAGTTCCTGAAGTAAAGCAAAAGGTTAAAGACGCTGTCGATAAAGCGGCAACAGATCTTCCGAAAGACCTTACCCGTCAACCTAATGTAATGGAAGTTAACTTTTCTGAAATGCCTATCCTGTATGTTAATCTTGCAGGAAAAATGGATCTCAATAAGCTGAAGAAGTATGCAGAGGATATGAAGGACCGCATTGAAGGAATGAAAGAGATCTCAAGAGTACAAATGGTTGGGGATCTTGAAAGAGAGATCCAGATCAATGTGGATATGTATAAAATGCAGGCGGGAAATTTTTCAAGCTACGATATTTTCAAAGCTGTTTCTGAAGAGAATCTTAATATGTCAGGTGGTCTTGTTCCAATGGATGGGATGAAACGTAATCTTACTGTTAAAGGTGAATTTGTAAATGTGGAAGAGATCAGAAATTTGATAATCACCTCCGGATCTGGCGCAAGGGCTTATCTTAAAGATATCGCGGAAGTACTTGATGCTACAAAAGAACAGGAAAGCTATGCAAGGCTTGAAGGAAAGAATGTAATCACATTACAGGTTATCAAACGAAGCGGAGAGAATCTTATTGAAGCCTCTGATAAAATAATTGAGCTTAAAGATGAAATGGTAAAATCGGATTTCCCGAAAGAGATGAAAGTTACCATCACCGGAGATCAGTCTGAAAAAACAAGGAGCACACTTCATGATCTCATTAATACGATCATTATAGGTTTTCTTCTTGTAACATTTATCCTTATGTTCTTTATGGGAGTTACCAATGCATTGTTCGTGGCTGCTTCTGTTCCTTTATCAATGTTCATCGCATTCATTTTCATGCCTATAATCGGAGGAGTATTTGATTTCAGCTATACAATGAACATGATTGTTTTGTTTGCCTTCCTTCTGGCACTCGGAATTGTAGTAGATGATGCTATTGTTGTGATTGAAAACACCCATCGCCTTTTTGAGAACGGGAAACGTGATATTAAGATAGCTGCAAAAATGGCCGTAGGAGAGGTTTTTCTACCTGTGCTAAGCGGTACACTTACAACACTTGCTCCATTCGTTCCTTTGTTATTTTGGGGAGGTATCATTGGGAAATTCATGTTCTATCTTCCGGTCACACTTATCATAGCATTGCTTGCATCTCTGCTTGTAGCTTATATTATTAATCCTGTTTTTGCGGTCGACTTTATGAAACCTCATGAGCCGGGAAGCCATACACCCAAATGGACCGGTAAGACCACAGGTATGGTTGTGGTAATGGGATTGCTTGCAGTCTTATTGCACGCTTCAGGTTCTCATGCTATGGCAAATGTTGTTTTATTTATTCTCGTATTCTCTTTACTGAATAAATTCTATCTCTATAAAGTATTTGAAAAATTTCAGACAAAGTTATGGCCTACCATTCAGCGGAAATATACTAACCTTCTGCTTAAATTTTTAAAGCGTCCTGCAATGTCGCTTATCGGAATTTTCGTATTGTTCGTTCTATCCTTGGTTTTCTTTATGGCCCGCAGCCCTAAGGTTGTCTTCTTTCCTCAGGGAGATCCGAACTTCGTTTATGTTTATGTTAAACTTCCTGTAGGTACAGATCCTGATAAAACAAACAAGGTAATGATGCTTGCAGAACAAAGAGTGAACAGTGTCCTCGGTGATTCGAATCATATTGTAAAATCAGTAATTACAAATGTTACAAAAGGAACAACCGATCCTGCCGATCAGGATCAGAGCGATTATCCGAACCGTGGTAAAATAGCGATCTCATTTGTTGATTTCAAGGATCGCGAAGGTCAATCCACAAGTGCATATCTTGAAAAGCTTCAGCAGCTAAACTGGAATATCCCGGGTGCGGAAATAAGTGTATCTCAGGAACAGGCCGGTCCTCCGGTTTCCAAACCGATAAACATAGAGGTGAGAGGAGATAATTTTGATGAGCTTGTAAATAATTCTATAAGATTAAAAAGATATCTCGATCAGCAGAAAATTGAAGGAGTTGAAAATCTAAAATCGGATTTTGAAACGATTAAACCTGAGATCGTTTTTACAATAGACCGTGAAAGAGCGAACAGGGAAGGCGTTAGTACCAGAACAATTGCAGGCGAGATCAGAACTGCGGTGTTTGGATGGGAAGTGAGTAAGTTTCGTGACGAAAATGATCAGTACCCGATCCAGCTTCGTTATAAATATGATCAGCGTAATAATATTGAAGCATTGCGGAATTTAAAGATCACTTTCCGTGATATGAACATGGGTGGTATTCTTAGAAGTGTTCCTTTGTCAGCATTTGCGAATGTTGAATACAGCAATACTTACGGTGGGATCAAACGTAAAATGCAAAAACGTGTTATTACATTATCCTCCAATGTAGTAAGCGGATTTAATGAGAATGAAGTTGCTGCGAATGTCCGCTCAGCTATGGCTGGATATGCTCCGCTTGGAAAAGTAGAAGTTGTTATGACCGGACAAGCAGAAGAACAAGCGGAGACAGGAGAGTTTCTCGGAAACGCATTGCTGATGTCTATTGCTATGATGTTATTTATTCTTGTACTTCAGTTCAATGCGGTTGGAAAACCCATCATCATTCTTTCAGAGATCTTTTTTAGTATCATCGGTGTTTTGATCGGAACAGCGTTGTTCAAAATGGATATGAGTATCGTTATGACAGGTGTTGGTATCATTGCTCTTGGAGGTGTTGTTGTAAGGAATGGTATACTTCTTATCGAATTTGCTGAAATGGCGCGCAAGGATGGGATGAGCCTTTGGGATGCAACTGTTGAAGCGGGAAGAACACGAATGACTCCTGTTATTTTAACTGCGACAGCTGCAATGCTTGGATTGATCCCATTAGCAGTGGGATTGAACATCGATTTCGAAACACTCTTCGCTCATGGCAATCCGCATTTATATTTCGGAGGTGATAATGTTGTTTTCTGGGGACCTTTATCCTGGACAATGATCTTCGGTTTAGGATTCGCAACTTTTTTAACATTGCTGCTAGTTCCCGTAATGTATCTTATTTCAGAAAGATTGAAACGTAAATCGGAAGTGATCCTTGATCATTTCGGTTTATCGCACGCATTAATGTATATTCCTTTCTTTATCATGTTCACACGTTTGTTCATGAGAATAAAGGGTGTGAAACTTGAGTATGGAAATCTCGACAGATAAAATAAAAAGAGCTTCTTAATGAAGCTCTTTTTATTTTGTCATCCCTACCTCGCTGGAGGGATCTTTTGTCAAACGAAGTGATGCCTCTACGTTATTAATATTTTAAGAGAATTGAAAATTTTCAGTTGATAAAAATGGGAGCAGTGTTATTCATAAGTATCGGGATTATGTTCTTTTTAAGCATTCCATAATCACATCAAGACTTGCAAATCGAATGGAAAGAGATTCGAGAAAATGATTCTTTATTGGCCTTATCCTACCGGTTGTTGCAACATTTATTTTATTCCTGTTGCCGGATATTTCCAGGAAAGGCAAAAGTTAATTTATGTTGTAGTTAGTTTTACTTTCTCTTCCTCTTCGCTTCTTTCGCTTCTCGGACCGCTCTTTTTTTATCTTCAGCAGCTTTTTTCTTGGCATTTTTTTCTGCTTCAGCTTTTCGTTTTTTTTCTGCCTTTAACTGTCCTTTAGGCTTTGTAAATTCAATAGCTCTGAAACCAACATACACACCGTAGGAAGAAACCATTTGCTGGGTTTTGATAGATTGAATTGAAGATTGGCTTACATCAGCATTAGCAAAAATTCCGGTAAAAAATATTTTACCATTATATCCGATACCGGTTTTCGCTCTCCCAACCAAAGGGAATGCAATTTTATAATTCTGATCATCAGGGAAGTTATAGAATTGACTTTGTATCCCTATACCCGCCAATAATGCACCTGAAAAATAAAACCTGCTTTTTGTAAGATTGAAACCGTATCCCGTATGTAATAAAAATGCATAATTTCTGTTTCGCTGAAGATCTACATAAGGGCCATAGTATTGCTTGACTCCATCAGGAATAAGATCTTTTGCCTTCACTTCATTAAACTTAAGTGAGAAGGTCATCATCCAGGAACCCGCACTTTTTTTCTGAAGCACGGTTTGGTTGAATGCGGCATTGTAAGAAAATCTTTTACCGTTAAAGATCAAAAGAAAGTTAGCTCCGAACTGGTATGAACGGATATCAGAATTGTAATTTTTCAGATTTCTGGATAAAGAATCATCTCCTTTATATTTATAATAGAATCGCTGATAATCCTGGTAGTAGCCTTCAAACCCAAACCTGCTGCCATAGATATTCATCTGAAATTGCTTGAATGCAGATTTGGCCTGTCCTGTTGTATCCAGGTAATCGTTTGTGAATTTAAAAATATAAGACGCACCGAATCCTTTGATGTTTAAAGAAACACCGGCTGTTGGAGGTATGTATGGGTTGTAGGTAATCTTCGCATCTTTAAGCTGCTGTTCAGTAAATAAGGAATTGTGTTGAGGTGTAATTATATATGAAAATCCGTTGTCGATAAGAAAAAGTTTTATCGCAAAAATGTTCTTGAAGGTCTGGACATAATTGGTGTCAACCTCGCCACCCGCAATACATTTTATAGATCCTAAAACGAAAAGAAATAATATGGCTGTCCTTTTTAGCACGAAGTAAATATAAAGTGTTTTTCTAAAAAAATGATTTGGCTTAGCCGCTTATTTGATTTTTAATGTATCAAGCATTTCATTCGTTATATCATCGGAGTATATACCATAAGCATTTATTAAGATTCCCTTCAGGTTGTATTTTTCCGATGTGATCGCGTAAATTATACTTTGATCAGATGGGTCAGTGTCGTTTTCAAACCGGAAATATTTATCTACCACAAATTCGTTGTGAAAGATTTTATAATGCCCGTCACGACAAGTAATACAATTCTGGTGGAGGTTAAAATCTTCAGTATAGCCTTGCTTTTTTAATCCATTAATCGCCTCGATGAGATTGTTATAATTTTCCATATTGTGAACATTCGTTAAACTATTTATCTTGTAGAGTCTTCTCAATTCGTTTATCAGGAATGAACCACAACACTGCAACTATTACATAAAAGCTAATACTTAAAATCGGCTGGAAAAGTGATACAATAACACCTGTTGCATATAAGATTATTGAAAACTTAACTTTATTGTTTTTATTTAATGCTTTTCCCACTTTCGAATCAATACCTTCTTCTTTGATTATCTGCCTAGCAAGTATTGCCCAGGCAATGCTGGCCATTAGTAAAATGATTCCATACAATGCAACCGGATAACTCGAAAAATGATTTTCACCCATCCAGCCGGTGGTGAATGGAAACAGAGAAAGCCAGAAAAGCAAGTGAAGGTTTGCCCATAAGATCTTTCCATTTACATGCTCAACAGCCTGCCATAAATGATGGTGATTATTCCAATAAATAGCCAGATAAATAAAACTCAGCAGGTAAGTGATGAATTTCGGAACAATAGGCAAAAGATCCTGAAGAGAGTCTCCTTCGGGCACTTTGATCTCTAAGATCATAATTGTTATAATAATAGCTAATACACCATCACTAAATGCTTCCAGGCGACTTGTTTTCATTTTCTTTAATTAAATCCGAATATTAACAGATATCGTATTTAAAATCAAATTAAAGTTAAAAAACTCTAAATCCAATCTTTTATAAAACAAAAAAACTCCCCTTACGTTGTCGGGATGATTATAAATTTTTATATTATCTTTGTTATTCAAATCATTGCTACACATAATTAATGGAATTTAAAGCCGGCAACCTGCTCGATTATTGATGTAGTTTCACAAAAAGGAGGTCATTTCGGTGCCAGCCTTGGGGTTGTTGAGCTTACAGTAGCATTGCATTATGTTTTCAATACTCCTTATGATCAGATAGTATGGGATGTGGGCCATCAGGCTTATGGCCATAAGATTCTTACAGGCCGCAGAAAAGTATTTGATACCAATCGTATTTATAAAGGAATCAGCGGTTTTCCAAAACGTTCGGAAAGTGAATATGACACTTTTGGTGTAGGTCACTCATCTACATCAATCGGTGCCGCACTCGGGATGGCAGTTGCATCCGCATACAAAGGAGAAAAAGAGCGTCAGCACATTGCTGTAATAGGTGACGGGGCAATGACAGCCGGAATGGCTTTTGAGGCCTTAAATCATGCCGGAATCAGTAATTCAAATCTGCTGGTTGTTCTGAATGATAATTGCATGAGCATCGACCCGAATGTTGGTGCTTTAAAAGAATATTTAACCGATATAACCACTTCTCATACTTATAATAAAGTAAAAGATGAGATCTGGAACCTTCTCGGAAAGATCAGCAAATTTGGCCCTAATGCACAGGAAATTGCATCCAAGATCGAAAATGGAGTTAAAACATCTTTGCTTAAACAAAGCAATATGTTCGAATCACTCAAGTTCCGTTATTTTGGCCCTGTGGACGGTCACGATGTGGAACGCTTAACAAAAGTCCTGCAGGATCTTAAAGACATACCAGGTCCAAAAATATTACACTGCCTTACTCAAAAAGGAAAGGGATATAAGTTCTCCGAAGAAGGAAATCAAACTGTATGGCATGCTCCGGGACTTTTCAATAAAGAGACCGGTGAGATCATTAAAATTGTTCCTAAAGAGCCACAGCCTCCTAAATACCAGGATGTTTTTGGATATACAATAGTTGAATTAGCAGAAAAAAATCCCAAAATAATGGGAATAACTCCTGCTATGCCTTCTGGATGTTCACTGAACATTATGATGAAAGCAATGCCTGACCGAGCATTTGATGTTGGAATCGCAGAGCAGCATGCGGTAACGTTCTCTGCCGGGCTTGCTACTCAAGGTCTGGTGCCTTTCTGTAACATCTATTCCTCATTTATGCAGCGTGCTTATGATCAGGTTGTACATGACGTAGCTCTGCAGAATTTACATGTTGTATTTTGTCTGGATAGGGGAGGATTAGCAGGTGCTGATGGACCTACTCATCATGGAGCCTTCGATATTGCTTACTTCAGATGCATTCCAAACATGGTGGTTTCTGCACCTATGAATGAAGAGGAACTTCGTAATTTAATGTATACCGCTCAGCTTCCTGAAAATGCTTTGCCATTTTCTATTCGTTATCCTCGCGGTAACGGTGTAATGATCGATTGGAAAAAACCTTTCCAAAAGATCGTGATCGGAAAAGGCAGAAGAATCCAAAATGGGGATGATATAGCAATTCTCACGATCGGACATATAGGTAACTATGCTGTTGAGGCTTGTCAGAAGCTGGAGGCGAAGGGTGTAAAGGCTGCTCATTACGATATGCGCTTTGCCAAACCAATAGATGAAGAATTACTTCATGAAGTATTTGCAAAACATACAAAGGTTATAACGGTAGAAGATGGCTGTATAGTAGGAGGAATGGGAAGTGCTGTCCTTGAATTCATGGCAGATAATAATTATAATGCACGGGTAAAACGTCTGGGTATTCCTGATAAATGGATCGAACATGGCAATCAATTGGAACTACATATTGAATGCGGATTTGATGTTGACAGCATTGTTAGGACAGCCTCAGAAATGATAGGTGTGAAAAAAAATACAATGACCGGTTAAGCTCAGGTCTTTTTAATATATTTGAGGTCGGGAACAGAACATTCCGGCCTTTTTTTATTCGTTAATATTCGCATTTCAAGAGTGTAATTTATTTGTATATTTGACTGTAACTTAAAATTTTAAGCCATGAACTTTATTACAACAATCCGGTTTGCATTTCTGATAACTGCAGCAGCAACAATTTCATCATGCGGCTCTTCAGCTGATAGTGATAATGTTGAAGGTAATGATACCGCCTCTCTTGTAAATTCTGAAAAAGATACCAGGGCTCAAAATGTATTGGCAGGAGCTAAGTATAACTCAAGCTACCTTAATCCAATCGATAATGTTTCCAAATATTCAACGGCTGCTGCTAGAGCTTTGAATCTTGGTGTTTATGGAACAGATCTTAGCTTTACAAGTATCTTTGACCAGACACAGGAATCAATGCTGTATCTGCGTTGTACAAATAAACTTGCAACTAGTTTAGGTATCAGCGGTGCTTTTGATGAAGCAACAACATCCCGTATTGAAGCGAATCTTGAGAACAGAGATTCATTGCTTACGATCATTTCTGATTCATATTGGAATGCTGATTCTTATCTGAAAGAAAACGGACAACCTGGCGTTTCTGCACTTATTATTGCTGGTGGCTGGATCGAAGGTCTTTATATCGCAACACAAATTGCAAACGCAACTAAAAACGAAGATATCATAACCCGCATCGGAGAACAAAAGATCTCCCTTGATAACCTTGTAGGTTTGCTTGATACTTATAAAACTACCAATGATGGCGTTAATTCTACTTTTTTACAGCTTCAGGAATTAAAAACAATTTATGATGGTATTGAGGTTAAATCTGCAGAGACTGAAGTTTCAACGGATAAAAAAGAAGGTGTTACAACAATCGATAACAAAAGCAGCTACAAATTAAGTCCTGAGCAATTGAAAGCCATATCTGAAAAATGTGCTCAAATAAGAAACAAAATTATACAATAAGCGTATAACACGCTTGTATGAAACACAATTACATCTTTAAAGCTGTTGTTTGTATTTTAATCGCAGCTTTGCCCTTAACTTCCGCATTTGCTCAATGCGACAAGTTCATTAAAAAAAAGTGTATGCCTAAGGTTTCACCCTTTACGCATAACGGACAAACAAATACTGCTGTCGTTCCAGCCGGAAAGAATTCGGAATACAATATGACTTTTTATGCCGGGCAGGCTTATCGCATCCTCGTTTGTTCTGAGCCGATATTAGGTGAAGTTACATTCAGAGTATTAGACGAATCAAGAATGATCATATTTGACAGCAAGCAGAATGATTATCCTGATTTCTGGGATTTTAAAGTAAAGAATACTCAAAAACTCATTGTCCAGGTTGAAGTACCTAAGTCGGATTCTCCAAGTTCAGTGCCACCAAGCGGTTGTTTAGCGGTTATGGTTGGATTCAAAAAAGATTAGATAATTAATTTAGAAATATAAAAAAGCGCCCTTTATTTAAAGGGCGCTTTTTAATTCATATAATTCGGGATCTATTTAACGATCATTTTCTTTGAAACAGATTCACCATTCATAGAAACTTTAACCAAGTAAATACCTGCACCAAGTTTGATCTGATCGCCAATTGATATTAAATGCTCTCCTTCAGTAAGCTCTCCATTAAAAACACTGCTGATCTCTCTTCCCAAGATATCATGGATCTTAATGTCAACACTTTGTTTGCTCATAAGATTCAATTGCACTAAAGTGTTTTCGTCTATCGGGTTAGGATAAATATTGAATTCACCGTTAGTTGTAGATTCATTAACTCCGGTTAAAGAAGTACCGCTGATATTGATATCATCAATATAAATACTGTTACCGCCATCACTGGTAAAACGGAACATAAAATAAAGATTGGTTTGTGACGCGTAGCTAATAAGATTAGCCGTTTGAGTGAACCACTGTGTAGAGGTCGGAACAAATGAACCTGTCACTACACCACCGGAAGCCAATGCGGTTCCTGTCATACTTTTTCTTAAAGCCCATGTTAAGCCGCAATTCGATGAAACATAAAGCTGGAGCTTGTCAGCGCTTGTAGAGGTTCTCTGCGCATATGCAGTTTTAAACGTTATTACCGGATTCGATCCTGCAATTGCTGTCATATCAACCGAAGGACCTATTAACTCATCAACATAAGCACCATATGTGCTTAAATTTGTAAGCATTACAGATTTACTTCCCGATGCAGCAGCAGCACTTGTTAATACCCATGTATTTCCTCCCGGTGACTGATTTCTGACCAACCATTCCGACCCCGGAATTGTAGTGGTTTCAAATCCTTCCTGATAAATGGATGCGTTGTATGCTGCAGTTCCTGAATTTACAGTTACATAATTAAGTTTAGTTGTATTTACTGAACCGGAACCATTCGTTACAGTTAGTGAAACATTGTAAAGTCCCGGTGTGTTATATTGGATAACAGGAATTGAATCTGTTGAGGTAGATGGTGTTCCTCCAGGAAACGACCAGCTCCATGATGTAGGATTTCCATTCCAGGAAATATCATTAAAAGTTAATGAGCCACCTGCACAAACTGTATTGTTCGCATTGCTTGAAAGGAAATCCGCCTGGCAGAGTACCGATGGCGTGCTTAAGCCTGTAGCAGCAAGATTTGTTGTTGTCCATAAACTGCTGCGCTGACCGGTTGAACTATTAAGTGCTGAACGCATTCTTGTTTTTTGTCCTGATGTATACATATTGGAACAATAAGAATATTCAAGAAAATTTTGAAGATTTTCAACAACACCCGGATTGCAATTTTGGTCGTTAAGGGGACAAACATTTGCGTGTCCTTCTGTTTCCGGGGTGTCGGTTACGCCATCATTACCGCAGGCCACTCCAGGACTATTGGTATTCCCCCAAACATGCTGAAGGTTCAGAAAGTGACCGATCTCATGAGTGAGCGCGCGTGAAGCATTAACCGAACCTGTTCCAATGCTTCCGATATAATTCGAAAGAATGATAATTCCATCCACGGAAGTAGGGAATGCTGTGCCAGGTAAATATGCATAACCTGCCGCCCCGCTGGAGATCGTTTTTACAACCCATATATTCAGGTATTTACTTCTTGGCCAGGGATTCAATTTTGAACCGTCATCTCCAATATTTGTTTCTGCTGAAAATATACGGTCAATGCCGTTGTGGCAATTGCCGCTAGGATCTTTCTGAGCAAGGCGAAATTCAATCTCGCAGTCAGCTGCAATAGAAGTGAAGGCAGGTACAACATCAACTATGTCTGCATTTTGCTTGCGAAAATCCTCATTAAGGATTCTCATCTGATCCATGATCTGAGCATCAGAAATATTTTCCGGGCCGTTCTGATGAATGATATGAAAAACAACAGGAATTGTGTAAATAGGTAGAAGTTGAGATTCTCTGTTAGTGTTTTTCAAAGATCTGTTTTGATAAACATCTCTGTCGATTGCTTCAAGACGCATTTGCTCGGCTTCATATTCCTGTTTAAGCTGAGGATTGTTGGCTAAAGCACGTTTGACCATTTCATCGGTACTGCAGAGTTTTGACGTCTGCGCGAAGGTGTTTCCCCCAATACTAAATACTGCAAAGGCTGCACAGATAAGATTGTTGATTTTTTTCATGATAGTAGCGTTTATAATTTATAATTATCTGGGAGTCTATTGGTCGTAATCTCTTATTGAAGATAAAACATCTTTTATACTGCTTAAGTTTTCCATCAGCTTAATATATTTTTCAGAAACCACAGCAGGTTCAATAAGTTCATTATTCACCTTGTACGCAATAAAATCTTCAACTCTGCTGAAATCTTCTCTTTCTGCAGAACGGATTCCTGATTGCATTTCAGTATTTACAATCCCGGGAGCTATTGAAAATATCCTGAAACCTTTGTGTATGTTATCCAAAGGATGGGATGCCCTAACTTTTTGTTCTGCATCCACTACGCGGCTGAACATATCCAAACCTGCCTTCGAAGAACAATATACAGCCCAACCGTCAATCGGGTTTTTTCCGGCACCTGAACTTATATTCAGTATCACTTTTTCGCAATCTATAGTATTATAACATTCAATAAATGAATTTGTAAGAATTGAAGGTGCGATAAGGTTTAAAGTATAATTCTTAATAATGGTTTCAGAGGTTAATCTTCCAACCGGTTTTATAAAACCCAGCGCTCCGGCATTATTGATCAGGTATATTTTCTGAGCATTTGCATGTAGGTCAAATTTGAATTGACTGACAGCTTCCGCATCTGTAAGATCAGCATAATAATGAGTGTAATTAGGATGATCAATGGTTTTTTGACGTGAGATCCCAATCACAAAATTGGATGGATTCTTTAGTAAATGATCTGCAAAGCCTTTACCGATTCCGCGGCTGGTCCCTGTTATATAGTAATAATTCAAATTCTCGTTTTTTTAAGGAATATAAAAATAACGAATGGAAATTAAAAAAGCAAGAACTTTTTACGTTCTTGCTTTCTGTAAAATCATGCCTAACCGGCTTATTTATTAACTTAAAGCCTGCTTCAGATCAGCTATCAGATCATCAATGTCTTCAATACCCACACTTAATCTTAATAATGATTGAACAACACCTGCTTTATCACGTTCCTCTTTTGGAATAGAAGCATGAGTCATACTTGCAGGATGATTTATAAGCGATTCAACACCTCCTAAAGATTCCGCCAATGAGAACACCTTCATACTGGAAGCTATTTTAAACGCTTCTTCCTGGCTGTTTCCTTTTAAAGAGAAAGAGATCATTCCGCCAAAGTCTTTCATTTGCTTCTTGGCAATGCTGTAGCCTTCACTGTCAGGGAACCCCGGCCAATATAACTTATCGATCTTTGGATGTCCTTTTAGGAATTCGGCTACCTTGCGACCGTTTGAACAATGACGTTCCATGCGGATATGCAAGGTTTTAATTCCACGTAAAACAAGGAAGCTGTCCATTGGTCCGGGTGTTGCACCGCAACTGTTATGTATAAACGCTAATTGATTATACAGCTCATCATTGCTCATGCACAATGCACCCATAATTACATCGCTGTGTCCTCCAAGGTATTTTGTAACAGAATGCATTACTATATCAGCACCAAGTGCTAAAGGGTTTTGAAGGTACGGAGATGCAAAGGTGTTGTCCACTGCACAAATGATATTGTGTTCCTTTGCCAGCTTAGCACATGCTTCTATATCTATGATCTGCATGGTTGGATTTGTAGGTGTTTCCAGCCAGATCATTTTGGTTTTATCAGTAATATGTTTTTTAATGTTATTCACATCCTTCATGTCAATGAACAGAAATTTTATCCCAAAATTTGCAAAAACCTTAGTGAACATTCTGAATGTTCCTCCATAAAGATCGTCTCCTGTTATTACCTCATCCCCGGGACGCAGTAGTTTCACTACCGCATCAGTTGCGCCCATACCGCTTGAAAAACAAAGGCCGTATTTCGCGCCTTCAAGTTCAGCAATACATTTTTCAAGAGCCGAACGTGTTGGATTCTTTCCACGTGCATATGCATATCCTTTATGGTTTCCAGGGCTCGCCTGAGTATAAGTAGAAGTTTGATAGATTGGCGTCATGATCGCTCCTGTAGTAGGATCGGGTTCCTGGCCTGCATGTATTGCTTTGGTTCCAAAGCCGTAATTTTTTGTGTCTTTCATGATTAAGAATTTTGAATGGTAAAGGTAAAATTTATTAGCTATGAACCTTAAAATAGGGGATTAAGAAATTTTAACAGGCTGTTATAATTGAATTATCTATCTTTGTTGGAGTTAATGAAAACAGCTCAGAAAATAACTTCTCTTTTTTTGGTAGTGATCCTGCTTGTTTCAAGTCTTGGTTTCACTGCGAATAAAATGCAATGCTTGAAAAGCGGCAAGACTAAATTGTCGCTTGTTAATATAAAGGACTGTTGTCCGGAAAATGAATCTTCTGCTCCCGTTATTAAATCGGATTGTTGCAATATTACCAATACGTTTTTTGATCTGAATGATTTCCAATGCGTTCAGAAATCGGAAGTATGTCAGCCTTTGGCAATTCAGGCATTTTATGATAATTCTTCAGCTAAAACCGATTTTGTTTTTATTTCCTCAGAGCAGATCTTTTCCTGTTCAGATCTTCCTCCTCCGCGATCGGGAAAAGTATTTCTTTCATTTATCTCTACTTATATTATTTAGCATTTAGTTCAAAGGTTGATCTTTCAGCCTTTTATTATTCAATCGTTAATGAACGATAGAATTCTTTTAGAACTATTTAACTATTGCTAGATGAATCGCATATATATATTATTATTTTTTCTTTTCGTTGGAACGATTGCTTTTAGTCAGCACATAAAAGGAAAAGTGACTACAATAAACGATAAAGGAATTGTTGAGCCTTTAACCGGTGTTAATGTTTACTGGATGGGAACTACCGTTGGATCAGTTACAGGTGAGAACGGTTTGTTTCTTATTCAGAATCCTGATATCTTTCCTGCATCTCTTATTACCAGCATGGTTGGTTTCATTTCCGACACTGTGGTAATTAAAGATGCTGAACAAACCGGTCTTCAGATCACCTTAAAGAACACTGTAATGCTTAATGCTGTTAATGTTGAAGCTAAGCAGGATGCTTCAATGTACTCGACAATAAAACCTATTAATACGGAGGTCCTGGGTAAGAAAGAACTTCTGAAAGCAGCATGTTGCAATATATCAGAGAGCTTCAGTACAAATGCATCTGTAGACGTAGCTTTTACAGATGCTGTATCAGGAGCAAAAAAAATCCAGATGCTTGGACTTGATGGAGTGTATACCCAAGTGCTTTCCGAGAACATGCCCATGCTGCGCGGACTTTCTTCTGCTTATGGTTTGAATTATATTCCCGGCACTTGGATCGAAAATATAATGGTGACTAAAGGAACGGGATCTGTTGTTAATGGTTATGAAAGTATTTCCGGTCAGATCAACCTTGAGTTTTTGAAACCGGAGGAACAGAAGAAACGTTTTTTCTTGAACATTTACGGAAATCACAAAGGTCGTGCAGAAGCGAACATTCATTTCACACCTAAAGTGAATGAAAAGTGGCAAACTATGTTGTTCACTCATGCAAGTTCAAATACCATGAAGCAGGATATGAACAAAGATGGTTTTCTTGATATGCCCTTAACTCGGCAGTACAGTGTTTTCAACAGATGGAATTATCACAATCAAAAAAATTTTGAGGCACAGTTTGGCATCAAAGGATTATATGAATCCAGGCAAGGTGGACAGTCAAGCTTCAGTTATAGCAGTGATCATGGGACAACCAAAGCTTATGGAATCGGAATCAATACAAGGCAGCTGGAGTTTTTTTCTAAAACAGGATTTTTATTTCCTTCCAAACCATACAAGAGCATTGGAGTTCAAACATCCGGAAAGATCCAGCAGCAGGACATGTATTTCGGAATCCGAAAATATACAGGTGAGCAGAAAAGTTTGTATACAAATATAATTTACGCTAATATTATTAAAACTACTGATCATAAATATAAGTTGGGCGCGAGTTACATGCTGGATGATTACGCAGAGAAATTTAATGACTCTTTATTTGCAAGGACAGAAAGCGTTCCCGGAGTGTTTGCGGAATACACCTATACACATGCAGAGAACTTTTCGATGGTAGCAGGAGTTAGAGAGGATTATCATAATATACACGGATTGCAATTTACACCACGATTACATCTCCGTTATAGTCCTGTGAAAAAAACTACACTGAGGCTATCTGCGGGAAGAGGTTTTCGTTCACCCAACGTGATCGTTGAGAACCAATCCATATTTGCAAGTTCAAGAAAAGTAGTGTTTAAGGAAAATATAAAGGCAGAGATAGCCTGGAATTATGGCTTCAGTTTCAATCAGCAGTTTAAACTGTTTTCACGCGAAGCATTTATTAATCTGGATCTCTTTAGAACAGATTTTGTTAATCAGCTGGTAGTGGATATTGATCAGCATGTGAACAAAGTTGTGTTTTATAACCTGAAAGGAAAATCCTATTCTAACAGTCTGCAGGTTGATCTGGGATTCGAACCGATCAAGGATCTGGCTGTAAAGCTTGCTTATAAATGGTATGATGTTCAGACAACTTATAACTACGAATTAATGGACAAGCCTTACATTCCAAAGCATAGAATTATGACAAACCTGGCATACTCAACTTATATGGAGATCTGGAAATTCGATTTTACTGCTAACTGGTTTGGACAAAGCCGTCTTCCGAGTACAGTTTTAAGTCCGGCAGAATATCAATTATCTAAAAAGTCCAAAAGCTATTTTCTTTTACAGGGGCAGATAACAAAAAAATTCCGCAAATTTGAATTGTATGTTGGATGTGAAAACGCTTTGAATTACACTCAAAAGAATCCTGTAATAGCTGCAGAATCACCTTTTGGAGAGAATTTTGATGCATCTATGATATACGCACCTGTTGAAGGGAGGATCATTTATGCAGGTTTACGCTTAGAGATCAAATAGCACAAATTTAAAACAATTAAAAACTAAAATATGAAAACAATAAAAAGCTCTTTAGTGATAGCGATCCTGATGGTAATATCGGTTGCGGGTATCAACGCACAAACCGATAAGACTGCTGAATTAAAGATCAAAACATCCGCGGTTTGTGATATGTGTAAAGAAACATTGGAAAAAAATCTTGCATTTGAGAAAGGCATTAAAAAGTCTGAACTGGATGTCGATTCAAAGATTTTAACCGTAACGTATAATCCGCAGAAGATAACTCCTGAAAAGATCCGTCTGGCTGTATCAAAGACAGGATATGATGCTGATGATGTACCTGCAAATAAAAAAGCTTATGATAAGTTGGATGGTTGTTGCAAGAAGGGGGCTGTCTGCAACGATAAGAAATAAATTAGTGGAGTAGTTAAATAGTTAATGGGTTAAATTAGGCTGTGGGTATAGCTAGCGTACTTTCTCGACTCTGCTCGAAATGACACAATCGAAGGTGGATTTTGTGCGTTGTCATGCTGAGCCTGCCGAAACATGTGGGCCGGCTTTCGCACACTCTTCGACAAGCTCAGATTGACCACTGCACTTCGACATTCCAACCCCCCATTTGACATTGCTTATACCCAACAACTATTAACGAATACTAAATAACTTTAACGGTAACTTTGCCTAAATTAACTAATCAACTATTCACCAATAACTAAAATAAAAATGGCTCTAATAAAACCCGTAAAAGGAATTCATCCTCAATTTGGTAATGATTGCTATTTGGCAGAAAATTCAACTATAGTAGGAGATGTGATCATGGGTGATCAGTGCAGTGTATGGTTCAATGCTGTGGTGCGTGGTGATGTGAATTCCATTCGAATGGGTAACAAAGTGAATATTCAGGATGGTGCTGTAATCCATTGTACTTATGAAAAGACAAAAGTCGAGATAGGTAATAATGTTTCGATCGGACACAATGCTTTAGTTCATGGTTGTAAGATCGATGATAATGTTCTGATCGGCATGGGTGCAATTGTGATGGACAATTGTGAAATAGGGAGTAATACAATTATCGCTGCCGGTGCGGTGGTTCTTGAAAATACTAAAGTGGAATCAGGAGTAATATACGCAGGTGTACCTGCAAAAAAAGTAAAGAATATAAATCAGGAACTCATACACGGAGAAATAAACCGAATTGCCAATAATTATATTATGTATAGCAGCTGGTTTAAAGAGGAGAAATAGTTAATAGTTAGCGAGTTGTGAAAATTGACGAATCTATAAGACCGAGGACGATTGTTTCGTGACTGATCCAATCATAATTTTAATCATAGCCGCAAAGCGATCATACATACACAGCTATCATTTTTTATCATAATCATCTGTGAAATCTGCGTACTTAAACCCAGCTAAACCTTTTTAAAAAATCTGCGGATCTGCGGCTGAAAATTACATTTCCAGATGCTTCGACTTTACTTCTTTCCCGTAAAATAAGCTTGCTGCTTTATCAAAATTATCCGCTGAATCTGTCGTAAAGAATTCCACTTGTTTTCCTTTACTTAATTTGCTTTCAAGTTCTGAATGTCTTTTTAAATAATCACCTAAACTGTCAGCTACTATTTCTCCCTGAGAAAGTAATGTGATTCCGGAGGGTAAATGTTTTTTGATCTTATTAATAAGTAAAGGATAATGAGTGCATCCTAAAATAATAGTATCTATATCACGATTTTTTGAAAGAAGATTGTGGAGATTTTTCTTAATATAAAAGTCGGCACCTTCACTTTCAAATTCATTGTTCTCCACAATTGGCACCCACATCGGGCAAGCTTCCTGATGAACTGTGATATCAGGAAAGAATTTATTTATTTCAATAGGGTAGGAGTTGGAAGTGATCGTACCTGTTGTGCCTAGAACTCCTACCTGTCGTGTTTTACTATGCGTACCAATAATTTCTGTAGTAGGACGGATCACTCCTAAAACTCTTTTGTCAGGAGCAAGAAGGGGAAGATCTTTCTGCTGAATATTTCTTAATGCTTTTGCAGAGGCTGTATTACAAGCCAACACAACAAGTGGGCAGCCCATTTCAAAAAGCTGCTTTACACATTCGAGTGTATATTCATAAACAGTTTCGAAAGATCGGCTGCCATAAGGAGCACGGGCATTATCTCCAAGATAGATATAATCGTATTGGGGTAAAGCGCGGACTATTTCCTTGAGGACAGTCAGTCCGCCATAACCAGAATCAAATACACCAATTGGACTTTTTGTGTTCAAAGGAAAAAGATATGTGCAAAGATAAATAAAAAAGCCCCTGCATTTTGCAGAGGCTTTCATGATATAATAATGTGATTATTTTTTTGGAGCTGTAGTAGATCCTGAAGCAGGTACTGTAATTCCAAGTTTCTTAACTACAAGGTTAAAGATATCATCAGCAGGTTCGTTATAGATAACTAAGCCAGTGCTAGTGTCTAAAACGTATTTGAAACCGTTATCCTTTGCAACCTGATCGATCGCTTTTTTAGCTTTTTCATAAACAGGCTTAGATAATTCAGCGCTTTTCTTTTGGTAATCTTGTTGAGCCTGTTGCTGGAAATCCTGGATACGCTGATTAAGATCGTTTAATTCTTTTTCTTTTGAAGCTTTCACCAATGCTGGCATATCACCTTGTTTTGCCTGAAAATCCTCATATTTTGATTGTAATTCTGTCTGCATTGCTGTAACCTGCGTTTCAAGTTGTTTAGCATAATCCTGAACAGCCTGAGTTGCAACTTTAGTTTCCGGCATAACACTGATAAGTGAATCCAGATTGATGTGAGCCATTTTTTGAGCATTAGCTGTAAATGAACTTACAACAACAAGAGCAGAAACAACAGCTATCTTAATGATATTCTTCATAGTAATTTATTTTTTGGTTTATTTTTAAATTTTTGGTTTGATTATTATTATTATTATTATTTTTTTGGAGCGCTTCCGCCTTTGTATCCCATTTGCGTCAGCACTTCATCACTCTTATCATTTTTTGAGCTGGCGTACAACATTGTCACATCGCCTGCTTTGTCAAAAATAATGGAATAGCCACCTTTTTCAGCTACGCCTTTAACAGCGTTATAAACTTTGTCCTGAATCGGCTTAACTAATTCCTGGCGCTTTTTAAAAAGCTCTCCGTCAACACCAAATCGCAGCTTCTGAAGATCTTTTGCTTCTTTTTCTTTTGCTACAATATCTCCCTCACGTTTTTTCTTCATGTCCTCTGTTAAAAGGATCTGTTCTGCCTGGTATGCTTTATACATTTTATCGATCTCCGCATATTTTGCTTCGATTTCTTTTTGCCACTGAACCGAGATCTTGTCAAGCTCTGCCTGAGCAGATTTATATTCAGGGATCTGACCTAAAATATATTCTGTATCAACGTATGCAAATTTCTGTGCGGAAGCAGCAAAGCAGCTTGCGAATGCTATTCCAAATGTTAAGATTATCTTTTTCATTGTTCTTTTTTAATTTGATCGATCCAATGAAGGAACGAAATTAATAAATTATTACAACTCTCCAATAGATGCACCGATCGTAAAGTGGAATTGACCTTTTTGCATTCCAAGATTTGAAGGAACATCATCCAGTCGCCATCCGTAATCAAAACCAAGTAATCCGAACATTGGAAGAAAAACCCTTACACCTACACCTGCTGAACGATAAAGGCTGAAAGGATTAAAATCTCTTGCTTTCTGCCATGATTTCCCTGCTTCTGTAAAACCAAGGATAAAAATTGTAGCCTGTGGATTAGTTGTTATTGGAAACCTTAATTCTAATGAGTATTTAGTAATGTATGCTGCTCCTGTTCTTGGTGATAACGATTGATCGTCATAACCTCTTAATGCTATTATTTCCCTGCCATCAAGTGCATAACCTGTTAATCCGCTTCCGCCAAGATAAAAACGTTCAAATGGTGAAAGCCCGACCTTCTGATTATATGATGTTAAGAATCCAAATCCTGCTGAGGTGCGCAAAATCAAATTGCGTGCCTCTTTTCCTTCAACCGGTTTTTTGTTGGTCAGGTTGGTGTAGAATGTAGCAGTGAATTTATATTTCTGATATTCTACAAATTTGTAACGCTGCTGATCTGTTAATGTCGGACTTTCATAATCTATCCCATTGAATGCAGAATAGGGAGGAGTCCACTGTCCTGTTAATGCTAATTGAGATCCTCCTGAAGGGAATATCGGATTCCCCTGTAAAGAATTTCTTTGTATTGCAGCTTTGTAATAAATGTTATTTGAAAAACCATTGCTGAATGAGAAAATTGAACCAAAGTTATTCAGTGTGTAATACTGATAATTAATCTCCTGGTATAACGTGAAATAATCATCCGGCCATTTCAAACGTCTACCTAATCCAACTGAAGCACCGAAAATATCTAATGACTGACGATCCGGATTGGCAATTTTAACACCATCAGAAGTTATTTTTTTCTTTTGTCCGTTTGTCTGAACCGAGTAATATGCAGTTACACTTAAAGAGTTTGGTTTTCTTCCACCTAACCAAGGCTCAGTAAATGAAATGTTGTAAGACTGAAAATATAATCCGTTTGTTTGAGCGCGAATACTCAGTCGTTGGCCGTCACCTGAAGGTAATGGACGCCATGCTCCTTTTTTAAAGAAGTTTCTTCCGGAAAAATTATTGAATGAAACTCCAAGCGTTCCGACAATTCTTCCTCCACCATAACCTCCGGAAAGCTCGATCTGATCAGAAGGTTTTTCTTCAACAGTATATTCGATATCAACAGTTCCGTTAGCAGGATTTGGTGTTGGTACAACATTCATTTTCTCAGGATCGAAATATCCTAACTGTGTAAGATCGCGTTGCGAACGGATCACATCAGTTCTTCTGAATAACTGTCCGGGACGCGTTCTGATCTCGCGCATAATAACGCGGTCGTTGGTTTTTGTATTTCCGACAACAGTTACCTTATTGATCGTTGCTTGTTTTCCTTCGAAGATCCTCATTTCAAGATCTATTGAATCACCTGTTACTTGAGTTTCTACAGGAGAAACGTTAAAGAATAAATACCCATCATCCATGTAAAGAGAGCTTACGTCACTTCCATTCGGATTGCTGAATAACTTCATGTCAAGATTTTCCTGATCGTAAACATCACCTTTCTTAATGTTGAGGACGTTGCTCAGATCTTTTGAAGAGTACTTGCTGTTACCAACCCAATGAATATCTCTGAAGTAATATTTGTTTCCTTCGCTTACATACATATCAATTGTAATGAAACGCTTGTAATGAGTTGTATCTCTAACGGCATGAAAAGTCTGAATACTTTTCCATAGTTTAAATTTACTTCGCTTGCCTTTTTTTACCCAATGATAATCCTGGGCAACCATTGGCGTTCCATGTATAATTTTTTTATAGGAAGCCTTCAGGTATTTTCCGAAATTTAATTTCTGCTTGTCATTGTTACGGTAAATAGTATCTCTTACAATTGCAGCATCGCGGAATCCTCTGCCATTATATTTTGCAATAAAAGCTTTCTTGTCTTTTTCATAATTGTCTTCATCGAATTTTCCGTTGTTGAACGGGTTCCACCAACGTTTGCGTTTGGTTTCTTTAAATGTTCTCCGGAGTTTAAATGTTCCTAAGGCTCTGTTGCCAATAAAGTTTATGTTCTTGATCTTAACCTTGTGACCTTTTTCTACTGCTATGGTTAATATTACACCATCCTCAGAAGTTTCTTTTTCTCTTGTAATATTTACTTTAGTATCGAGGTAAGCTTTGTCAACAAAATATTTTTTTACAATATAAGTCGTTGAAGAGATCAATGCATCGGTAACAACTTTTCCTCTGTTGAGGCTTATCTTTTCACGAAGGTCATCCGCTTCGCTTTTAGTCATTCCGCGTAAAGCGAATTTTGATAATCGAGGACGCTCAAGAACTTCAATATTCAGAAATATCGTATTTCCTTCTATCTTTCTTGCTTTGATTTGAATGTCTTCAAAAAGCCCTTGTTTCCAAAGATTTTCAATAGCAGTGGAAAATTTGTCTCCCGGTACCTGAACTTTATCACCTTCATTTAAGCCGGTTAAAAGAACGATCACTTTTTCATCCAGATTTTTAGCTCCGGTTACAACGATAGGACCTAAAGTATATTCTTTTGGATTGGAAAAATCAATTGCCGATGAATCAATACCTCCCAGCTGGATCACCTGGGCTTTTGATGCGATCGTAAGTAATAAAACAATATATAAAAAAACTAATCTTTTGTGCGTCATTATTATTCTGAAATTAATTGCTATCCGGCCAAAGCTTATCGGTAAAATAAAGCTCAGCATAAGCTAGCTGCCATAATAAAAAATTACTGATACGATGTTCGCCACTGGTGCGGATCATAAGCTCCGGCTCTGGCATGCCGGCAGTACAAAGATGTGTGTTGATTGTGTTTTCTGTGATATTCTGAGGGGAAAGTGTTTTGTTCTGTATTTTTTCAGCGATCTGTTGAACTGCATTGAGTAACTCCCAGCGGGAACTATAGCTTAATGCAAGGACTAGAGTTGTGCGTGTATTGTCTTTGGTCTTCTCGATTGCTTCCTGCAATTCATTATAACAATCGGCAGGTAAGCTTTTAAGATCTCCAATTGCCTGAAGACGAATATTGTTCTTATTAAGAGTGGCGGTTTCTGCACTGATAGTATGCACAAGCAATTGCATTAATGCGATCACTTCTTCCTGAGGGCGATTCCAGTTCTCGGTAGAAAAAGCATAAAGTGTAAGATAATTAACTCCAAGTTCTGCGCAGGCTTCTACAGCTTCACGAACAGATTTTACTCCATTCTCGTGGCCGAAGATGCGTTGTTCACCCTGCTGTTTTGCCCATCTTCCATTGCCATCCATTATGATGGCGATATGCTGAGGCAATTTCGACAGGTTAATTTTTTCTTTTAAACTCATTCTCTAATTAACGCCCGGACAAGTTTCGCGTTTTTCTTTTAATTTCAGTGTAAGGACGAATCCGGCAAATGAATACCAGTCTT
>JAJTCJ010000132.1 GCA_021323165.1 Bacteroidota bacterium
CGGGTATTTAGCGATAACCTGCTCATAAATTGCCTTGGCTCTTACTTCATCGTTAAGAAAATTATCCAGTAAATATCCTTGCAGATAAAGACTTTCAGGAGCAAGCTTAAAGTCCGGATATTTCGAAGTTATCTTTTCGTAATACATAAGCGCTTGTTTGTATTGCTGATTCGCAGTCGATATTTCCCCGGCCTTGAATATGAAATCAGGAGTAAGTGAATCATTGGGAAAATGAAAAGAAAATTCATCGTATGCTTTTACTGCAAGATCAGCGGTAGTAGGATCAAGCTGCAAAGACTTATGCATCTCAGCTTCGTACTTTTTGATCTGTGCTACAAACCTTTCTCTTGGAATCTCTTTAGGTGCCTGGTTAACAGGTTTCTCTTCTTCATTTCCGCATGACATGATTCCTGAAATTTTATAATCAACTTTTATATTTCCTTTGGAGATATCAGTTAATTTACCTTTCAGCAATCTTCTTCTCAGGGGATTGATGTGATCCACAAAAAGTTTTCCTTCGATATGATCATACTCGTGCTGGATCACCCTTGCAACAATACCTTCATAGGTTTCATCATGAAACTTAAAGTTCTCATCGTAATATTGAATATGAACTTTTGGTTTACGATACACATCTTCACGGATTTTTGGTATACTCAGACAGCCTTCATTAAAAGCCCATTCTTCACCTTCTTCTTCCACTATTTTTGCATTGATGAAAGTCTTTCTGAAGTTTTCCATCATCTTTAATTCCTCTTCAGTGTATTCACTTTCACCATCCTCCGGAACATCCGAAAAAGGCTTTGCATCCACAATGAATAAACGAATTGCTTTTCCTATCTGGGGAGCCGCAAGTCCTACACCTGAAGAATTATACATTGTTTCGTACATGTCTTCAATAAGCTTCTGCAGACCAGGATAATCTTTATCTATCTCCGTTCCCATTTTTCTCAATACAGGATCGCCATATGCTATAATCGGTAATATCATATCAGGTAATATCGTTAAAAATTATTTTTTTTCTTTTCCATGTAACTCTGTAAAATGATTGTTGCACTTATCTCATCTACAAGCTCTTTATTTCTTCTGTCCATCTTTTTCAGTCCGCTGTCTATCATTGTCTGAAAAGCCATTTTTGAAGTAAAACGTTCATCCATCCTTTCTACTTTGATCTTGGGAAATGTACGTTTCAGGTGCATTACAAATGGTTCAATGAATCTTGCAGAATCGGAAGGCTCATTATTCATCCTTTTGGGCTCACCAACAACAATGCACTCTACTTCTTCCTTAGCAAGGTAATTCTTTAAAAACTCAATAAGATCTTTTGAATGGACAGTGGTCAATCCCGTTGAAATTATCTGCAATGCATCGGTCACAGCAATTCCAACTCTTTTACTTCCATAATCAATTGCCATGATGCGAGCCATGCTGCAAAAGTAGTAAAAAACACCGCAAATCCTTCTAAACACCGCAAATCCTTCTCCCGTGACAGAAAAAAGCCGGGCTCCAGACATAAAAAATTGAATATCTTTGCCGGTAGAATTTAAATGAAAATTATGCAGAACATTATTGAAGCGGCATGGGAAAACCGTGAATTATTAAAAGAAGAAAAAACCCTTTCTGTAATACGTGATGTTATAGAACAATTAGATAAAGGCACTTTACGCGTTGCGGAACCTAAAGGAGGTGATTGGCAAGTGAATGAATGGGTAAAGAAAGCTGTGATCCTTTACTTCCCTATTCAGAAAATGGAAACGATAGAAGCCGGTATTTTCGAGTATCATGATAAAATGAAATTGAAAACAGGTTATGCAGCATTGGGTGTTCGTGTAGTTCCAAATGCTGTTGCCAGATATGGTGCATTTCTGGCAAAAGGAGTGATCATGATGCCGAGTTATGTGAATATCGGAGCTTATGTTGATAGTGGGACAATGGTTGATACATGGGCAACTGTGGGTTCCTGTGCTCAGATAGGAAAAGATGTTCATCTCAGTGGCGGTGTTGGTATCGGTGGAGTTTTGGAGCCTGTACAAGCAGCGCCTGTGATAATTGAGGATGGATGTTTCATCGGTTCACGCTGTATTGTAGTTGAAGGTGTCCGCGTTCAAAAAGAAGCTGTTCTGGGTGCTAACGTTGTTCTTACAAAATCAACCAAGATCATTGATGTTACAGGTACTGAACCAAAAGAATATAAAGGAATTGTTCCTCCGAGATCTGTAGTAATTCCCGGGTCATACACTAAAAAATTCCCTGCCGGTGATTATCAGGTGCCTTGCGCATTAATCATCGGACAGAGAAAAGAAAGTACTGATCTAAAAACATCTCTTAATAATGCATTGAGAGAATATGATGTAGCGGTATAGTTAGTCGTTAGAACGGAGTTGGCAGTTTGGAGACGGTTAACCTTATGATTTAATGCTGCCGGAAATTTTTTAAGCGAATATGTTTAGTATTTAGTGATTTATAGTTAGATTAAAATTATCATGCATATAGGATTTGACGCGAAAAGAGCTTTTTTGAATAGTAGTGGCCTGGGAAATTATTCCAGAACGCTGATCAAATCATTGAATGAATATTATCCGGAAAATACATATTCATTATTTACACCACGACTGTCTGAAAATGATTTCCAGAACCATATTTCAACTATTAAGAATATTTCAGTTCATGAACCACACAGTTTTATTGATAAAAAACTTCGTTCACGATGGCGTTCTTATGGGATCACGAACCTTCTGAAAGAGCAGCACATCAATGTATATCATGGTTTAAGCAACGAACTTCCTTTTAACATAAATGATTTTAAAGGAAAAAAGATCGTTACCATTCATGATCTTATATTCGTTCGCTTCCCAAAGCTTTATCCTTATCTCGACCGTAAGATCTACAATAAAAAATTTCGTCATGCATGCGATGTAGCCGACACAATCATTGCGATAAGTGAAGAAACCAAGCGTGATATTGAAAAATATTATTTTATTCCCGAGAGCAAAATAAAAGTTGTCTACCAAAGCTGTGATGAAGCATTTTACAAGGCTCATACTCCGGAGGAAGAAAAACATACACGCGACCTTTACGAACTTCCTTCAAAATATTTATTATATGTCGGCACAATAGAAGAGCGTAAAAACCTCCTGTCGATCGTAAAAGCTTTGAAAAACGTGAAGGATATTCCGCTTGTTGTGATAGGAAAGAAGAAAAGTTATTTTCAAAAGGTGAAGGAATATATTTTAAAGAATGATCTCAGCAGCCGTATATTGTTTCTTGAAAATGTGGATAACAATCATTTGCCTATAATTTATAAAAACGCAGAGATCTTTATATTCCCTTCTTTATTTGAAGGATTCGGTATTCCTATCATTGAAGCCCTTACAACTAAAACTCCGGTTATCACTTCCAAAGGAGGATGCTTTCCCGAAGCAGGCGGTCCTGATTCAATTTACATTGACCCTTTGAATGAGAATGAGCTTGCAGAAAAGATCAACTTGCTTTTAAATTCAGAAACTCTCAGAAATGAGATCGCTGAAAAAGGGTATGAATATGCCAAACGGTTTCATCCGAAAAATGTCACCGCTCAGGTAATGGAAATTTACAAACATTAAGGGAGGGTTTCTAAAACAAACCTCCTGATCTTCTTTTTGTACTTGTTTTCCCTAATAACACCCCGAATAATCCTCTTGCGACTTCCCTTACGACAGTTTTGGCAATGTTACTGTTGGCCACGCTTTTAAGTGTATCACTAAAATTTGTCTCGTCTTTAATACGTGCTTTTTCTTTCTTTTCAGATTGAGATACTTGCTCATCCTCCTGGATTGTTATTTTTTTCTGAAGCATTTCATAGGCACTTTCCCGATCAAGAACCTCTGAATATTTTTTAACAAGCTTTGATGAGTTCACTTGTTCCTCCTGCTCCTGAGGAGTAAGAACATCTATTCGGGATTGAGGGGCTCCCATCATTGTATGAACAAGCTGAGTAGGAATTCCCTTTTCATTTAATACTGTAACTAAGGCCTCTCCTATTCCTAGCTCAGTCAACAACTGATCAGTTTTATAGAAATCGCTTTCAGGGAAATTCTCCGAAATAAGCTTTATACTCTTTCTATCCTTTGCAGTGAATGCGCGTAACGCATGCTGGATCTTATTTCCAAGCTGACTTAAAATTACTTCAGGAATATCTGTAGGTGCCTGAGTGCAGAAAAATATACCAACTCCTTTACTTCTGATAAGTTTGATAATAGTTTCCATCTGCTGCATTAATTCACTCGATGCCTCTTTAAATATAAGATGGGCTTCATCAATAAATATCACCAGCTTAGGAAGTCCTTTATCTCCTGTTTCAGGAAATTTATTATAGATCTCTGCTAAAAGACAAAGCATAAAAGTTGAAAACAGCTTTGGCTTATCCTGAATATCCGTTAAGCGAATTATGTTTATGAATGCCTTGTCATCATGTTTCTGAAGAAGGTCTTCAACATCAAAAGATTGTTCACCAAAAAACTTATTTCCTCCCTGCTGCTCAATTTCAAGCAGCTTCCTCATGATTACACCAGAAGTTGCAGAAGAAATAGAACCATAATTTTTCCGGATCTCTTTTTTTCCTTCACCGTCCGAAAGATGCTGAAGTGCAGCACGAAAATCCTTAATATCAAGAAGCGGAAGCTTTTTATCATCGCAATATTTGAAAATGATGGCAACAGCTCCCTGCTGATTATCATTTAACTCAAGTATTTTAGAAAACAAAACTGGCCCGAATTCAGAAACTGTTGATCTTAATCTCACTCCTTTTTCATCTGAAATAGACATCAATTCTGTTGGATATTGAGTGGGAATCCATGTTAATCCAATCTGATCCATCCTTTCTCTGATCCTAGGTTCTTCAGTTCCCGGCCTTGATATACCACTGATATCTCCTTTGATATCCATCAGTAAAACATTCACTCCATTCTCTGAAAGAGCTTCTGCTATTCTTTGTATCGATTTTGTTTTTCCCGTACCTGTTGCCCCCGCTATCAAACCATGCCTGTTGAACATTGCCAATGGTATTTTGACGAAGGTATCTTTTAAGGATTTCATATCATGAACTGCTCCGCCAAGCAATATACTTTTACCTGAGAAATTAAAAGCGCCATCGATTAAAGTTTTGAATTTTTCTGCAGACATAATGATCTATTTAATTTAATCCCAAAATTGTAACTTATTAACGGATAAACAAATATGCCAGGGAAATTTGTTTGAAATAGCTTTCATTTCCTGTTCATACAATTTTTTATTTAAGAGTTTTTTTAACAATACAGATTCGTATATTCGTAGCAGATGGATGAGGAAATAAAAAACACCCTTGAGGTTCTTCGTAAAGGAGGGACTATATTATATCCGACTGACACAGTATGGGGCATTGGCTGTGATGCACGTAATAAAGATGCAGTTGCCAAAGTATTTAAAATCAAAGAACGCGCTGAATATAAAAGCATGGTTGCTCTTATCAGTGATATTACAATGCTTAACCGTTATGTGAAAGAAGTACCTGAGGCAGCATGGGATCTGATAGATGCTGCGGACCGACCTTTAACCATTATATATCCGGGCGCAAGAATGCTTGCTGAGAATATGATAGCCGCAGATGGTAGCGTTGGAATACGGATCGTTAAAGATGAATTCTGCAAGAATCTTATCCATAAATTCGGGAAGCCCATCGTATCTACATCCGCTAATATAAGCGGAGAGCCTGCTCCATCCACTTTCAATGAGATCAAAATTGATATTTTAAACAAAGTGGATTACATTGTAAATTTGCGTCATAATGAAGACAATGACACACAACCCTCAACAATCATTAAACTTGCACTGAATGGAGAATTTAAGATCTTAAGAAAGTAGGGATCTGAAATTTTAAAATTTGAAACCTGAAATTAAATTATGGAGAGTTTATTCAACAAACAAGACAATCAGAAAATAATTGATCGCATCAATTCACTCAGCAATACATCCCAGGCCCAATGGGGGAAAATGAACGTAGCTCAGATGCTCGCTCATAGTCAGGTTCCATTGAAAGTTGCTTTTGGTGAACATAAGCTGAAAAGAGGTATAATGTCTATTCTTTTCGGAAAGATGTTCAAAAACAAATTGATGAAAGATGAAAAGCCTTTTGATCGTAATCTTCCTACTGATAAAACTTTTATAGTTGTTGATCAGCGCGAATTTGAAAAAGAAAAAAATGCATTGATAGAACTTATAAAACAATTTGTTGAGAAAGGTCCTAACGGACTTACAAAAGATCCACATCCATTCTTTGGCGAGCTTAGCGGTGAAGAATGGGATAAACTTCAGTGGAAACACCTGGATCATCACCTTAGACAATTTGGTGCTTAAGAATATTTCGATTGAAAACAAAATTAACCCATCCCGTTTTTGCTGTTATTTCCGACTGCGCAGATGAAATGAATGTGAAAGCATTTGTTATCGGAGGCTGGGTGCGCGATCTTTTGCTCGGGCGTCCTTCTAAAGATATTGATATTGTGGCTATAGGCAGCGGAATCGAGCTTGCAGAGCGTGTTGCAAAAAAGCTTGGTGATAATTATCATGTTAATACGTATAAAAATTTCGGCACCGCTCAGATCGTTTATGAAGATTACGATATTGAATTCGTAGGTGCTAGAAAAGAATCCTATCGCTCTGAAAGCCGCAAACCTGTTGTGGAAGATGGAACATTAGAAGATGATCAGAACCGCAGGGATTTTACCATTAATGCATTGGCGATCTCTCTGAATGCTTCTAATTATGGAGAGTTGCTTGATCCATTCAATGGAAGAAAAGACATGGAATCGAAGATCATCCGCACACCGCTTGATCCTGACATTACTTATTCCGATGATCCGCTGCGAATGATGCGCGCGATCCGCTTTGCCACACAGCTTGATTATACCATTGAACCTGCATCCCTTGCCAGCATTACCAAAAACAATGAACGCATTAAAATTATTTCAAAAGAGCGCATCACTGATGAAATAAACAAAATCATACTTTCAAAGAAACCATCTATTGGTTTTAAACTTTTATTCGATACAGGATTGCTGCATTACATTTTCCCGGAGATGGTTGCGCTTCATGGTGTGGAAATAAGAAACGGAAAATCACACAAAGACAATTTTTATCATACACTGGAAGTGCTGGATAATATATGCATCACCACGGATGACCTTTGGCTAAGATGGGCTGCAATTCTGCATGATATCGCGAAACCACCGACAAAACGATTTGAGCCCAATCATGGTTGGACATTTCACGGACATGAAGATAAAGGAGCACGCATGGTACCAAAGATCTTCGCTGATCTGAAGCTTCCTTTGAATGACAAGATGAAGTTTGTGCAGAAGTTGGTATTACTTCATTTACGTCCTATTGTTCTAGCTAAAAGCGAAGTAACAGATAGTGCAGTACGGAGATTACTATTTGAAGCAGGTGACGACATTGATGATCTGATGAAACTTTGTGAAGCCGACATCACTTCAAAGAATGAATATAAGGTTCAGAAGTATCTGAAGAACTTCGAGCTTGTGAGACAAAAGCTAAAGGACATTGAAGAAAAAGATCGTGTTCGTAACTGGCAGCCACCTATCAGCGGAGAAGACATAATGAAAGCATTTGATATTCCTGCCGGCAGAGAAGTCGGGATCCTTAAGAATGCTATACGTGAAGCGATCCTGGATGGTATTATAAAAAATGATTATGAAGAAGCTTTTGGCTTTCTGCTAAAAGAAGCAGAAAAACTAGGATTAAAAGTAAGATCCTGATATTATTTCTTAAATAATAACTAATCACAGCCACCTTTTCACGGTTTTTCCTCAATAATTCGTATTTTAGTGATCTAATTCTGAATATCAATTTTTTAATCCTTTTTCAATGATTTACCGTTTTAAGATCACTTTCGAAGACAACGAAG
>JAJTCJ010000028.1 GCA_021323165.1 Bacteroidota bacterium
AAACCCCAATAGAATCAAGGGTATCCAGCTTAAAACCGAGTAACCATATCAACATTGTGTAGAATTAATTACCATTAAACAGTAATTACCGCATGAAATGGTATTTTATCATCAGGCATTGCTTTTGGAATATATAGTGTAATGATTAAAAAATGAAAGACTCTAACCCAATACATAAGGCAACAAATCTGGCAGCTGAAGGCTCTATTCTTTTGAGTGAAAAAACTCTTAAGAAAGCTGAGGAAGCTAAGACTTTTTTTACGCGTACAGGTAATATGACGATCTTCATCCTGCAAACTATTCGTCATTCATTTTCATTCCCCTTTGAATTCAGAGAGTTTATAAAGCAATGCTATGAAATTGGGAACCGCTCATTACCTCTTGTTGCTATAACAGGAGCTATTATGGGATTAGTCCTTACTATCCAGTCGCGTCCCATACTAAATGATTTCGGAGCAGAAAGCATGCTTCCGCAAATGGTAGCCATTTCTCTTATCCGGGAGATCGGACCGGTTATTACAGCTTTAATATGTGCAGGTAAGATTGGGTCAGGGATCGGTGCCGAACTTGGCTCTATGAAAGTGACAGAACAGATCGATGCAATGGAGGTTTCCGCAACCAATCCGATGAAATATCTGGTAGTTACAAGAGTAATAGCAGCAACAATGATGCTTCCTATACTGGTAATGTTTGCAGATTTTATGGGCATGTTAGGTAGCTGGGCCGGAGTTAACATTAAAGATGACTTAAATATTGTTCTATTCTTTTCAAGAGCATTCAGTGTAGTTGATTTCATGGATTTTATTCCTGCCTTTATTAAATCTTTTCTTTTTGGAGCTGTGATAGGATTGGTTGGATGTTATAAAGGATATAATGCGGGAAGAGGAACTGAAAGTGTTGGAATCGCGGCTAACTCAGCGGTGGTGCTTTCTTCCCTTCTGATAATTGTGGTTGATTTAATTGTTGTTCAGATAACTGATATTTTATTATGAGACCGGAAACAAATAAAGAAAAAGTCATAGAGATCCGAAATCTCAAAAAATCATTCGGATCTCAGGACGTCCTCAAAAACATATCGTTGGATCTGTTAAAAGGTGAGAATCTTATTGTATTGGGGAAATCAGGCTCGGGAAAATCAGTCCTCATTAAATGTATTGTGCAATTATTACAGGCTGATAGCGGCCAGATCAATGTACTTGGCAGTGAAGTTGAAACACTTAAACCGAAGGAACTGGCTGAACTCAGAAAGAAAATAGGCTTTCTTTTTCAAAGCGGTGCCCTCTATGATTCCATGACAGTAAAACAAAACCTGGAATTTCCATTGCGTAGGATCAAGAAAGGTATTTCTGAAAAAGAAATTAAGGAGAAGACAATGAATGCACTTGAAAATGTGGGTCTGGCAAGTGCACTGAATAAAATGCCATCACAGTTATCCGGAGGTATGCGAAAGCGGATCGCACTGGCCAGAACAATAATTCTCGATCCAGCAATTATCTTATATGATGAACCCACAACAGGCCTCGATCCTATTACCTCACAGGAGATCAGTGCCCTGATTAATGAAATACGAAATAAATATCATACATCATCACTAATAATAACCCATGACATGCCTTGTGCAAGAACTGTTGCCGACCGGGTTTTACTTCTAAAAGAAGGGGAAATTTATGCAGAAGGAACAATTGAAAGCATTAAAAAATCCAGTGATCCCTGGATACAAGCATTTTTTAAAGATTAACGAATTATGGAACCGACATCAGGATTTAAAGCGAAATTAGGAATATTTGTAGCAGCAGGCTTAGTGCTATTTTTAGGAGCAATATTCTATATAGGAAGACAGAAACACCTGTTTAACCCTGTTTTTAGGGTAAACAGTATGTTCAAAAATATTAATGGGCTCGAGATAGGCAATAACGTCAGGTTCTCGGGAATCAATGTAGGAACAGTGGATAATATCCGAATCATCAATGATACGACAGTACAGGTAAGTCTGATCATCGACAAAGACGTTCAAAAATTCGTGAAAACCGATTGTTATGTAACTATTGGCTCAGAAGGACTCATAGGAGATAAAATAATAAACATAACACAAGGCAGCGGAGATGATATAGTAGACGAAGGACAGTTCCTTCCGTCTAACGAACCAATCGAAACTGATGCGATTCTCGCGAGCCTAAAAGTAACAGGAGAAAATGCGGAGGTAGTTTCGGATCAATTGGCTCAAATCTTGTATAAGATCAACAGCGGTAAGGGTACTTTTGGAATGCTGATCAACGACAGCAGCATGGCCACAAATATTAATACTACAATAAATAATCTCAAGAGAAGTACTAAAGGTCTTGATGAAAATATGGAAGCTGCCAAACATAATATTTTGCTAAGAGGTTACTTTAAAAACAAAAAGAAAAATCAGGAAAATAAATCGGATGATAAAAATACGAATGGCAACGATACAAATAAAAAAAATGATTCCGGTTTATTGAAAAAAATATTTGGCAAAGACAAAAAGGATAAGAAAAATGACACTGCAAAATAATAAAATCAAAAACAATATTTCAGGTTCCCCATCTCCAAATGATCCGGACAAATATATTCCGGTTAAAAAAGATGATGATAATGATCCTACCAAGCCTGAGCCTGGTGTGAAAGACCCTAAAAAAACTGACCCCACAAGAATAGAGGAGCCGCCAAAGGTAGATCCTACAAGACTTACAAAGCCTTAAGACTAGTAAGATTAATGACAATTTAATCCAATAACGACAATAATATTTTCTATATTTGCCATGTATTATTTATATAATATAAAAGATAAAAACGAGCAGGAATTGCTTAAAGAACACTTGGAAGAAATGAACGCAAGAAGCATTTTGATAATTGATGATGAGAAGGAACTTTGCTTGTTACTTGAAAATTTTCTCGCTAAAAAAACACGTTCAATTGATTATTCAAACTCCCTGGAAACCGGTGTGGAAAAATTCAAGAAAATGAACCCTGATCTGCTTATTCTTGATCATAATCTTCCGGATGGAAATGGGATAGATAATATTTCTGTTTTTAAAAAACTCAATAAATCTCTCCGTATAATTATTATCAGCGCTATGTCCAATTTAAGAAATGAAGCACTGGAAAAAGGAGCTGATTTTTTTATTGAAAAACCTATCAGTTTTAGTCAGTTAAAAAGCATTCTTGCTATTAAATAATTGACCATCCTCTTCTCAAATCCCCACTATGCGGATTTTATTCCCCATTTTATTAAAAAAAAGAATTATTAAAATTAAATTGAAATTATTAATTCAATATTTTAGAATTTATCTAACCGACTTAAATAATTTAAAATCACCCTAAAAACCAATACAGTCAATGGTTTCACTTCTACCCCATTAAACTCAGACTGATTGTTTTTCGAATTGGCATAACAAAAAGAAAAAAAATTTCGCTTCGGCATGCTTTTTACAATAGATACAATGCCTACCTAAATGTTCTGTGTAAAAAAAAAATGAGGGTATCCAAAAGGTACTCGTCCCATCTCTCAGCGAAGCAAGGTCCAAAAGATCTTGCTTCGCTTCTTTTTGCTCAAACTTATCAGTAAATGGCACGCAAATATATTCTTATTGCAAAAAGTCAATATAGTATATGAAACCGCAATCGAATAATAAGAAAGCAAGGAAACCTTTGATTAAAAGAAGAGGAATAAAAATATTAATGGGTATTTTAATAGTATTAATTGCATTAAGAATAGCATTACCATATATTGTTCTTAAGTATGCAAATAAAACACTATCAACAATGCATGGGTATTATGGCCATGTGAACGATGTTGATATAGCATTATACAGAGGGGCCTATAAAATAAAAAATGTTTACCTTAATAAGGTAGATACTCTCACCATGGAAGAAACCGAATTCTTTCAGGCCCGGATGATTGACCTTTCTGTTGAGTGGGAAGCTTTAATTGACGGAAAAATTGTTGGAGAACTTGAATTTCACGATCCCAGACTAAAATTCACTAAAGAAAAAACCAAGGCTGAGGAACTTGAAAAGGACACAACAGATTTCCGGAAACTCCTTAATGATTTTATGCCATTACAAGTAAACAGATTTGAAATTATTAACGGAGTGATACAATACCAGGATCCGACCTCTACTCCAAAGGTTGATATCCAATTGGATAATGCTCATATTCTGGCTGAAAATCTAAAAACAGAGAAAAGCGAAAAATTACTGCCGGCTAAAGTAACGGCAGATGCTAATATATATAAAGGTCACCTTTCACTTGAACTTAATCTTGATCCATTTGCGAAAGCACCAACATTTGATATGAATGCCGAATTAAAAGACACCCACCTACCCGAGCTAAATGACTTTTTCAAGGCTTATGGAAAATTTGATGTCAATAGAGGAACCTTTGGTTTGTTTACTGAAGTCGCATCCAAAGAAGGAAACTTTGTGGGGTATGTTAAACCTGTAATCAAAGATCTTGATATATTAGGAATGGAGGACCGAGAAGATAATATACTTCAAAAGGCATGGGAAGCGATTGTTGGTGGTGCGGGACAATTACTGCGAAATCAAAAACATGATCAGGTGGCCACAAAAGTGCCGCTTGAAGGAAATTTTAAAGACACTGAAGTAAATATATTATATGCGATAGTAGAGATTCTTAAAAATGCTTTTATACAGGCGCTCCAACCTACTATAGATCAGCAGATCAATATTGGCACCACAAGCACTCAGGATCTTGAAAGCCAGATATCTGGGAAAGATAAAAATGGAAATATTAATTTAAAGAACAATGATTCCACCGAAAACAAAAAAGAAAATAAAGGGATCTTAAAAAAGATATTCAATAAAAATGATAAGGATAAACAAAAGAGTGAAGAAAAGAAATAGATAACTGCAAAAGAAATAGATAACTGCATAAGATATTATATCTCTAAAAATCTTAGTTAAAAATTTCCCCATCGATAGTGAAATTCAGCTGGCATAAATACTTAGAAGATCATATTACATACACTATATATATACAATAAAGCATTACACTGCTTTATTCCAAAAGCGCAGCAGAGTAATCTGCTGCGCTTTTTAGCATTGTAATATTTATTAGAAGATCAAGGTCAAAATATAGACTAATAAAAAAGGAGCGAAATTTCGCTCCTTTTTTTTATTAATTTTTACCATGGTCTCAGATCATCGTCATCTAAATTCAATCCTCTTCCTCCTCTGTTCTGATGAGTCCTGAAATCACTTTCATTATAATCAGCATTACTATTTCTGTTGCTGTTGCGTGAATTTCGGTTTTGTGGATATTCATTGTCATCGCCTCTACGTCTTGAACTGTTATATGATTCATTACGTCCTTCTTCTATATCATCCCATCTGTTTCGAGAATTTCTTCCGTTTTCTGAACGCCTGTTTTCATCTGAATAATTTCTTCCATTATATCCTGTTCCCTGACTACTATCATTTCTGAAATAATTATCATCTCCCCTGCTCTGATCATATCCGCTTCCATTCCTCTCAGTAAAATTATTCCTGTAAGAATCATGGCGCCCACGATCATTTCCAAAATCATTACGATACTGATCATTATCTGAGCGATCATATCCTCTATTTCTGCTCATTCCCGAATCATGGCGTCTTTGAGAATAATCGCCTTCACTGTTATTACGGAATCTCTCATCTCTTTCATAATCGCGTCTGTCATTTCGATCATAATCTGAACTATAATTACCGTAATTATCATATCGCTGAGAATAATTTCCGTTGGAATCGCGGTTATTCATATTCGAGCCATTATAATTTTCTCTTCGGTTCCCGTAGGATTCATTGTAGCCGGTATTATCATATTGACGTATCCTTTGGCTGTAATTCCTGTCGTTTTGCTGATTTGCATATTTTGATGAACGCGGCTCATTGTAATGATCATTTCTCTGATCATCATCTCTACGCTGATGGCTATTAGCATATCTGGCATTACGTGCGCCATTGTAGCTGTCAGGATCATCTGAATGTCCATCATCATTTGTAAATTCTGCGGAAGTATGTTTCCCCCGTGATCCTGATGCAGTTCTATTTGGTGTTTTACCCTTCTTTATTGTTGAAACAATTGAATCAGGCTTATCATTGATACCATCAGAATTTCCCTGCTCCTGAAAATGTTCTTCTCTGGAAGATTGGGTGGATGACTTTGGTGAACGGCTGCGTGAAGAATTGTTTGTAGAGTCTGAAGACAATTTCTTCTGACCTCCTTTTGATTTATTACTTTCCATATGCAAATGTTTTAAATTAGTAGAATATGATTATTTCTAAAACAATATGCCATTAGCCAGCGCTGTTCTTATGTTCTCTCTTACCTATATCTTCAACATCTTTTATGAATTTTGCAACATGCGGATCACTATATGCTCCATAAGCATCAGTTAAAGTACCTTTTTCCCCACTTGTGGTCTCAATCGCATAAAGGATCGAACTATCCGAAGGATCTGAATCCCCTTCGAAACGATAAAAGTTGGTTATTTTAACCTGGTCAGGTGTATATATTTTTTCTGTTGTTAAGGATTTTAAACCATGTTTCATTGCCTTGAACTGGGTTTCATACCCTTTTGCTAATAATGAATTGGTGCATGAAACCAACGTTTTCATGTGTTCCTTATCCATATCATTGTTCAGATCTAAATTCTGTGTGTCCATAATATAATTTTTAGTTTATAACATCAGGTAAAAAACAATGCCACAGAGTTCTGTTTATTGATAGCTTATGAGAGAGGGTTGTGAGATATCGAATCCCCTGAAGCCAAAGTCTGTAGTTTTGACCGGATTCATTTTAAATATATTATTTGCAACCCCGGGAATACTAGGATAAAAAGCAATGGAAATTTGAAATTGATTCATGATCAGATAATCGTTTTTTATCAATAGGCCGATTCCATATGATGAATAAAGCGGACTTCGTGAAAAACCGGTATTCTCAGTTCCGAGCATTCCGAAAGAACAAACTAAATAAGGGCCAAACCTAAAACCCAGTATGTTCCAGGGCGCGTAAGACTGCAGCTGAAAAGTAAGAGTGAAGCGTTGTGTACCCGCTAAACCGGTACTGTTAAATCCTCGTATTCCTCCTTCATTATTTAAACTCAATTTTTCATGAGCTCTTCTATCGAAACCGACAGTATACTGCTGTTTAATAAATTGACGCAGCTTCCATCTGCCAAGTCTGATGATATTACTGAAATAATTTATTCCTACTACATAACAACCCTGCTCCTTTTGTTTCTTCCGAAAAAATGTTCCATATTCCATATAAAGGTTAAAGTATCCCCAGTTATGATAATTTGCCATATAGATCCGTCCACCCGCATACCACCTCGGAACACTATCTCTCAATTGATAACCTGCTATAAGGGAATATGCTCTTCCTGTCGGAACATCTTCAGTGAAACCGTATCTGAAAATGTAGTTATCCTGTTTATATTGTCGTCTGGATAAACCAACACCCACTAGATACAGATCTTCATCTGAATGAACTCCCAATGAATCAAATGATTCGGAAGCACGTTCCTGATAACGCATTCTCATATACCTTGCAGAAGATATAAAACTGGTAGAGCGCCTGTCTTCTGTTTTCCCTCTCACTAGCTGCCATGAGCGTCCAATCCAATAATCCTGGCTGGTAGATCTGTAACGTTGTTCAAATGCTGTTGAATCAAATCCTAATAAAACTTCCCTTGTTAAACTTCTTTGCAGCGATATTCCACCTGCCCATGCCGTAAATATTGAATAAAAAGACCTGTTAAGAGAAATTCCATGATAATAATTTCTGTTCTCGTCAGCATAATATCTTAGTGAAGAACTGATATAAGTGTTATGAATATTGGGAATAATATAGTTAGCCATGTAACTGTTATTTCCTGTCACATAATTCTGAAAATAATTTCCCTCAAACTGATGACCCGTCCCCAAAAAATTTTTATCCTTTCCATTAATAGAAGAAGTTGTCGTGGTTGCTACACCTGTGACAATAATACTCCATACATCATAAACTCTTATAAACAGATCAACTGAATCTCCTTTAACTTCAATTGGTGTTATGAATACTTCTCTGACATAATTCTGACTGCGTATTAAACGCGCTGATTCTTTAACACGCAGGGAATCGAACGTATCATACTTTTTAACAATAAGAATATTTTTGATTTTAACCGGCCAGGTCTTGATATGAACGGCATTTCCTGCCTTAGGGACAAATCCTCTTGGATGCTGACTTGTATCCTTTGTACTGTATCCAAAGGGATCATACGTAATTATCTTAATGTCTCTGATAACCTTCCCCTCGAAATCAGAAAGTTTAACAGGTTTTTCCTTAAGGATTGGTTGTTTATTTGAGCGAACCTGCGGAGTTGGTGTGATGGGCCTGAAGACAAGACTATAAAGAAGCTGTGTGAATTTCCGTTTATTGGAAAAATCCTCTATCCTTTTATAGATGTAGATAGAGTCCAGAAATTCTTTCCTTTCGCGCTGCCCATAAGCAACACTCCGGAACATAAAAATCGCAAGACATATGAGTACAACGCGAATCATTCTTTGTCATTTTAAACTATTTTTTTTCCATGAAAAAATATGGAAAATAACGGTATTGGTTCTTTTGTACACCAATGCTAACTGTTCTTAATTTTCCATCTTTACCGGGATTATTCTCTTTAATTATCAATTCATTCGCTACAAAATTCTTAAGTTTTGTTTTTAGATTCATTCCTTCCTTTCCCCCTAAAAGATTTACACTTAGATTATGATAAGCCATAGTCATAGTTCCATCAGAGTATGTTCCGTTTGTATTCAAAACAAATTTCATTGAATCAATATTTCCACTTTTAATGGAGATACCTTTAGTTGATTCCAGTAAGGGACTTAAAGCCATGATCGGCATTGAACTCATTATTCCGCTGCTAAAGCTAATTTCATCTCTGGTGTTTAACGGAAAATGAAAAGACGCGTCAAATCTTCCCTTATTCATAAAAATAGAATTCATAACGAGCCTGATCTCGCTTTTATCATTATATAGCGAACTATCACTTATGATTCCGGTAATAACTCCATTGATCTTATCAAATTTCATAATACCAGAAGCATTTGCACCTTCTGCCAGATCCTCATACTTTGCGGACGCATTAACCATTTCAATTGTATCAATTGAAAGGAATATCGGAATATCCCTGATCATACTTTGCAACGAAGGCCGAACCACTTTAGCCAGAGGTATATTATTATCGCGGTAAACGTCAATAAGAAATCCTTTAAGAGTAAGCTTTCCGGCTACAAAAGAATTTTGTTCCAGGAATCTTTTCACATCGATATCTGTAAAATTTACTGTTGATGACACTATGGAAACACGACTTGTTTGTCTTCCCAGTTTCTTTCCAAACTCCTTCTTAGGATAATTAGGAACAAGCTGGAAAGAATCGATTGATATCACAGAATCAACATAAGAAGTATATAACCGTTTACCAAACACAGTATACATCCCATCAGGTAAATGATAAGAAAACCTGTTCATTATGATCTCAAATTTCTCAGCAGAAAACAAATGATCAGAATTGTTGTTGGTTGAGTCAACTGTAAACTTCCGGACGGATATACTATTCTCCTTAGCTGACAATAATGCCACTGTATCAACAGAACTCCTGTAAATATTGATCTTTGCGTCATCAATATCTATTTTATCAATTGATAATGAATTTAACTTAGCTGAGATCATCTCAAAAAAAGAAAAAGGTGGAATAACCGTATCCACTGCTTCTTCTATTGCCTTTCCCTGCTTTTGATAGATTGAGATCTCCGGTTTAGTGAACAGGATGCTGCTTATCTTGAGATCTTTATTTTTAAAGTATGATAGTAATGAAAATCCGACTACCTTTAGCGAAGATGCTTTTATAACATAACCAACCTTTTTTGCTGTAATATTTTTTTCACTTGGAGCCACAATTAAGTTCTCTATAGTAACTGAACGGGCAAGGACACGTACAGAAAGATCATCCACAGCAATTGTATATTCTCCATGACTGCCCTCTTCAACCCTTTCCTTTAAGGAAGAAAGAACCCGCTGGCTAAGATATGAATTAAGGAAACCCGCTGACAGCAGTAGAACTGAAAGCATAACAACTACAATGAGTCCAAAGAGCCGAAGCTTACGTGTTTTTGGCATGAAACTGACTAAACCTAAAAGGATGCCAATGTACACTAATGATTTAGAATAATGGACTTAAAAAAACTCTGGAACACAATTAAAGAAACTTTTAGTGAGTTTATTGATGATAATGCTATCAAGTTAAGTGCGTCTTTATCATATTACACCATATTCGCTCTTCCTCCTCTTATTATTGTAATTATTGCTTTATGTGGAGTATTTTTCGGTAAAGAGGCGATACGGGGGGAAATTTTTGGACAAATAAACGATTTTGTTGGAAATGACGCGGCTCTAGAGATTCAGACGATCATTAAAAATGTGAAGTTAAAGAACGATAATGTATTCGCTGCAACAATCGGTACAATGACATTATTAATAGGAGCTTCCGGAGTATTCGGTGAGATACAAAGTTCTATAAATTATATCTGGGGGCTTAAACCAAAACCCAAAAGAGGCTTCTTTAAATTCATAAAAAACCGTTTTACCTCATTTTCAATGATAGGAGTTCTGGGCTTTCTCCTATTAGTTGGACTTATTATAAATTCACTTATGGATGTATTAAATCAACGCATAATGAACTATTTCCCTTACATTGCGGTATATGTCTTCTACATTTTGAATTTACTCCTCGTTTTCATTATAACCACCTTCCTGTTCATTATCATTTTTAAGACACTACCTGATGGAAAAGTAATGTTTAAAGATGCTTTAGTGGGATCATCCACAACAGCAGTTCTTTTTTTACTTGGAAAATTTGGAATCGGTTTGTATTTAAGCAATTCCTCCATTTCATCAACTTATGGCGCTGCAGGTTCTGTTATAATTATTCTATTGTGGGTTTATTATTCAGCGATCATACTTTATCTGGGTGCTGAGTTTACAAAAGTATATGCTCGATCACATGGAACCAAGATAATTGCTAATGATTATGCAGTAATGATCGATAAAGTAATACCCGAAATAGAACCGAAAGTGGTTTACAAAGGAGAATAACAACCTTTTTGGGGAAGTGAATACACAATAAAACCTTACAAACAAACGAAAATAGTGGCAGGATAATTTAAATACAAAGTAAACAACTAAAAAAATTATTATGGGAAATTTACTTTACATTATCGCAGTCATCCTTGTAATAGCATGGCTAATCGGATTCGTAGGTTATCAGGCAACAGGACTCATTCACATCCTACTTGTGATCGCTGTAGTTGCAGTATTACTTCGCTTAATTCGCGGAGACAGAGTATAACCAAATTACAAAAATAACAAGTGAATGTCCTGGTATTGATCGGGACATTCTTTTTTAATATGACTACAAAAACAGTTTTAAGAAAATCTTTTAAAATTCTTGGCTGGACTCTTCTTAGTCTGATTCTGCTGCTTATTACACTGGCATTATTAATTCAGGTACCAGCTGTTCAGACTAAACTTGTTTCTTATGTGACTTCATACATAAGTAAAAAAACACAGACAAATGTCCAGATAAGAAAGATCAACCTCCTATTTCCAAAATCTTTAGAGCTACAGGGTTTATTCTTAGACGATCTCCAAAAAGACACTTTGCTTTATGCAGAAAAACTGAGTGTAAACATTTCATTTCCCGAACTACTGCAAAACAAAATTCATCTTAAAAAAATAAACATAGAAAATGTTACGATCAATCTTGGACGTAAGCAGGGAGATTCGTTGTTTAATTATAACTTCCTTATCACTGCATTCAGTGATCCCTCTAAAACTACATCTAAAGACACCTCCAAATCCAAATGGGCAATTGGCATTGATAAAATTGATCTTAAAAAAATCTCCTTCAAATACAATGACGAATATGGAGGTTCTAGTGTTCAGACTTATCTTGGAGAATTAAAACTAACTATAAACGATCTTGATCTTGATAAACAAAAATTTGCTATCAACACTTTGATGATACAAGATCTTATCGGCACCATCCTAATCAAGAAAGGCACCCCTTCGCAGTCTAAGAAAAACACGCAACCATTACCGCTTATTACAGCAAAAAAGATCACAATAAATAATTCGAGACTAAACATGTCGGATTCTATTAATAAATTCTCCTTAAATGCAGTGATTAGTGATTTTATTACAAAAAAAATAAACGCAGATCTGGAATCCCAAAACATTGCTATTGGCTCTTTTGATCTCCAAAAAAGTAGTTTCACTTACATTCAGACAGACAGTGTGATTTCTTCTTCAGTTCCGGTCACAGAGAAAAAAGCTAACTGGACTGTGAAAGCAGATGACATTTCTCTTGCCCAGAATGCTTTCTCTTATACAGTGTTATTTAAAAAAGAAAAATTGGATTATTTCGATCCGCAACACATGAATTATGAGAATATAAAATTGGTAGCTAAAAATTTGTACTATTCAAACGAGAAAACAGCATTAACGCTAAAAGACTTTGCTGCAATCGATAAAAACAATTTTGCCGTTAAAAGTTTGGAAACAAAATTCCTAATGACACCGCATTCTATAAATGCCGAAGACCTAAAGTTAAAAACATCCTATTCTGACATTGATGCAAATCTTCTTCTTACATACTCTTCATTAAGTTCCCTTAAAGATTCACTTCAATTTATGGGAGTCAACGCAGAATTTATAAAAATGAAAGTTAAAACATCTGAGATCTCATATTTTAATTCAGGACTAACAAAACAATCCTTTTTTCAGAATAAAGAAAATATCACGATTGTATCCGGAAAATTAACAGGAACGATAAATAATCTGAAAGGAGAAAATTTTTCAATAACAACCGGAAAACAGACTTCGATTAAAACCGACTTTATAATTGCTGGCCTTCCATTTCCCGATGTTGCATATTTTAATTTTCCAGATCTGAAAGCTACAACAGGAAGAAATGATATTATAATGATCGCAGGCAAAGAAAATATCCCTTCTGATATCAGCCTTCCTAATATCATTAGCATGAAGATGAACTTTAAAGGAAAAATAAAATCATTTACTTCTACTATTGGCTTAAGCAGTGATTATGGCTCAGCTAATATATTTGCCATCCTAGATAAAAATGAAAATTTTACTGCTAATGCAGAAATAAACAAATTTGACCTGGGTCTGCTCTTAAAAAATAAGGAAACCTTTGGGCCGATCAGCCTTACCTTGAAAACTAAAGGCCATGGATTTGATAAAAATAAAATAACAGCTAAAATAAATGCAGCAGCTTCGGAACTGTATCTAAACAAGTACACATATACTAATTTGCTGATTGATGGAAACATTACAGGTCAGAAATTCGAAGGGCAAATAACACTTAATGATCCAAATGCGGCCTTTGACTTTAACGGCTTTGTAAATCTTAACAAAGATCAAGAGGAATATAAATTCAATTTCGACCTTAAAGGAGCTGATCTCCAAAAACTCCACTTTTCAGAAAAAGATATACGAATAGGTTTACTTGCTGTATCGGACCTGAAAGGCAACTCAGCTTCAACTATAAATGGCAAAGCCGGAATAACAAGAATCGTAATAGCCCATAACGAAAAAAAATATCTGCTCGACTCCCTCCTATTTGCTTCTATCAATGAAAAAGGCAAAAGTGAATTAAATATAAGCAGCGCTGTTGTAGGAATAAAATATAACGGGACATTCTCACCCGCAGATCTAAATAAAGAACTTCAAAAATTCGTCAATCGATATTTTGCTATTCCAAACATTAAAGACACTTCAGGAACAGAACCACAAAACTTCAATTTTGAAGTTCAGCTAAAAAATCACCCGGTTCTCTCAGAGGTATTCTTTCCTGAATTAAAAGAATTTGAGCCGGGAGAAATAAAAGGCAGCTTTGACAGTGAGAAGTCAAGTCTTGAGATAAATGCTTCTTTAAAAAAAATTAATTATGGTGGAATCCAGGTTAAAAACTTTGATCTGAAAATAAACTCAGACCAAAAGTCAATTAATTATGATCTAACATTTGATCGGCTCTCAAATTCACAATTTAAGATAGACAATCTGGAGCTGGCAGGTTCTGTAGCCAACAATACTATCAATAGTACTTTATCATCAGTAGACTCTTTAAAAGCTAAGAAGCTTCTTATTTCTTCATCATTAACAAACGAAAGGGAAACTTTTACAATTAAGGTCGTCCCGGAGAATCTATTTATAATGGATCAGAAATGGAATATAAGTCCTGACAATTTTATTTCATTCAATAAGTCAGGAGTATTAATACATAATATGTCATTTGAAAAAAAAGGAAGTAGTATCACAGTTAACTCTGTTCACAATAAATTCGCTGACGATATTGAAATAAAGATCAAAAATTTTCAATTAGAAGACCTTTCCCAGATCATAGAAAAGGATACAAGTTTTGCTGAGGGGCTCGTTTCAGGAAATATCCTTCTTAAAAAAGTTGATAGATCCTATGGATTAATTGCTGATGCTTCAATAACAGATCTGAAGATAACTGAAATTCCTGTTGGAAACTTGGTCGTAACGGCAGACAATCCCACAACCGAAAAATTCAGCCTGAAGGCCAAATTAACAGGACCGGAAAATGATATAAGCGTTCAGGGATATTACCTCCCAAAGAGCAAAGAAAACGCTCTCGATCTTAAGGTTGATATTAATAAATTGTCATTACAGACGGCAAAAGCTCTTTCAATGGGGAAAATAACCTCTGCGTCCGGCACGGCCAATGGAAACTTTACTATTACCGGACAAGCTTCTGCTCCTGATATAATAGGTTCATTAACTTTTAATAATGCAATAATAAAACCTGCCGCATTAAATTCAAACCTATTCTTAAAGCAGGAAACAATTGAACTGAAGAAAGACGGCATTTACTTCAACTCCTTTACGATGTTAGATTCTTTAAATCATCCGGCAGTTATTAACGGCAATATTAAAATGGATCATTTTAAAAGTTTTCAATTTGCGTTGAATGTTACAACCGATGAATTCCTCTTATTCAACACAACTTCAAAAAATCACCCTGTTTACTATGGCAAGATGATAATAGACAGCAGGATCAAAGTAACTGGAGATATGAATCTTCCTGTAGTGAATTCAAAAGTCAAACTCAGAAAAGGTTCCAACTTCACCTTTGCTGTTCCTGAAAAAAAATTAACTACTGATAAAGGTGAAGGGATTGTTGACTTCACAGACTCTACAACATTTCATCCCATAATAACCAGAAATGATGACAAGAAAGAAGAAAAAACAGAACTAACAGGTTTAGATATTTCATCAATAATCGAAGTAGATAAAGAAGCAACTCTAAAACTCCTGATCGACCCATATTCAGGTGACTCACTAGTTGTTAGAGGAGACGCTGCATTAAGCTTTGCATTAGACCCGAGCGGAAAAATGAGCTTAACAGGTGCGTATGATCTAAATGACGGAAGCTATCTGGTATCGCTTGAATCGGTATTAAAAAGGAAATTCGATATTGCTGCGGGAAGCACAATTATCTGGAATGGTGATCCGCTTGACGCAACAGTAAATATAAATGCAATATATTCTGTTCGCGCTTCACCTATAGATCTTGTTGCTGATCAGCTGGCAGGTTTAAGCGAAACGGAACAAAGCGGATTTAAACAAAGATATCCGTTTCTTATTTATTTAAAACTCAGAGGCGACATCCTTCATCCCGAGATAAGTTTCGAGATCCAGTTACCACCTGAAGAAAAAGGAATTCTGGGTGGAGCTGTTAATGCAAAACTAAACATGTTAAATGAAGATCCCTCTGCTCTGAATAAACAAGTATTTGCATTGCTGGTACTTGGAAGATTTGTCCAGGAAGATCCTTTACAGACTGAAACGAATGCTGTCTCTACTGTTGCAAGAACAACGGTCAGCAAGTTTCTTTCTGCCCAGTTAAATCAGTTAAGCTCGAAGGTTGTACCGGGAGTTGAACTCAATTTTGATGTTCAATCTTACGATGATTATGGGAATGGCAGCGGACAGGCAGAAGGCAGAACTGAAGTTGAAATTGGTGTAAAAAAACAGCTTTTTAATGAACGCTTAACCGTTCAGGTGGGCGGAAGCGTAGATGTTGAAGGGGAAAGAGCCAAACAAAATTCAGCAAGTGATATAACAAGTGATGTTTCATTGGAATACAAATTGTCGAAAGACGGTCGATATCGCTTGAAAGGATTCAGACATAACCAATACGAAGGTGCGATAGAAGGCCAATTGGTGGAAACAGGTGCGGGAATATTATATATCAAGGATTTCGATAAGTGGAAAGAATTCTTCCGTCCTAACCGGAAAAAGAAAGAAGGCACAAAAAAAAATAAGAATGAAACGATTAGTAATAAATAGTATTTGCCTAATTATCATTTTTTATCTGGCATCCTGCAGCGGGACTAAAAATCTTCCTGAAGGTGAAAAATTATATGTTGGTTCTGATATTAAGTTTGAGCACAAAGGAAAAATAAAAAATAAACGTGCTTTAAAAGCAGCAGCCGAAAGTGCAATTCGACCGCGTCCGAACAAAGGCTTTCTTGGAATAAGACCAAAACTCTGGATGTATATGAAAGCCGGTAGTGATCCTAAAAGTAAATTCAAAAAATGGCTTAAAAAACACGGAGAAGCACCTGTTCTTATAAGTGATGTTAAACCTGCAACCACAAGCCAGTTTATCGATGCCAAACTATTTAACAATGGTGTTTTCAAAAGTTTTACTCTCTACAAAATAAAAGAAAAACGAAAGACTGCTAAAGTTATATACACCTCGGTTATTCACAAACCATACACAATTAAGGGAATTCAATTTCCTGAAGCGGATAATGACATTAACAGATTAATTTTTCTATCTGCAGAAAAGACTTTGATAAAACCTGGGAGTGATTATAACCTTGATCTTTTAAAGAATGAAAGAATAAGGATTGATGGTATTCTTAAAGACAACGGCTATTTTTATTTTAACCCGGATTACCTTTTATTCAATGCAGATACATCTGAAACAGAAAAAAATGTCAGTCTGAAGCTTACAGTAAAAAAAGATATTCCTGAAAAAGCAAGACATACATATCGTATCAACAATGTTTATATCGATCCTCAATATTCTTTGGATGAAGATGCGGAAAACACCCTTAAAGACACGATGCACTTTGAGAACAATATATTCATAGGAAAGGCTGATGACATGAAGATCAGGCCGAGAGTACTTCTTCGCTCAATCTATTTGAAAAGATTCGAAGTTTACTCCAGGAAGAATCATAATATAAGCCTGAACCGATTAATGTCGATGGGGAATTTCAAATTTGTCAGGATCAATCTTGTAGAAAGTGATACTATTGCTCCTGATTTCCTTGATGTAAGAATTATGCTTACACCAATGCCCAAGAGAACATTCCGCAGTGAATTAGATCTTGTTACAAAGTCAAATGACTTCAGCGGTCCGCGACAGAATCTAACTTATCTTAACAGAAATACATTCAACGGAGCTGAATTATTAAACGTAAATATAGCCGGCTCATTTGAAACACAAATCAATTCGAAAGAACACATCTATTCATATTCTATTAATCCAAGAGTGGAAGTGTACTTTCCTAACTTTTTAGTACCATTTAAGATCAGAAAAACTAATGGAATGTATATTCCGAAAACAAAAATTTCCTTAGGATATAACTATCTGAAAAGAATGACATACTTCGATATGCGTACACTTCAATTTATTTTCGGTTATAAATGGAAAGAAGACATACGAAAAGAGCATGAATTAAATCCATTCACAATCAATTACACTTCCGTAAAAAACAAATCACAGGAATTTATCGCCTTGCTTGAGCAAAATCCATTTTTGAAAAAGAGTTATGAAGAACAATTCATAGCAGGAGGAAGTTATACTTTTAGTTATAATGAACAGATGCTCACAGCTAAAAAAGTCCAATACTTTTTTCATGGAATAGCCGAAATCGCGGGGAATACATTTACTTTAGCAAAAGCCATTGCAGGCCAGCCTGTTTCTGCAGAAAATCCAGGAAAGATCGCTGGTTCAGTTTATTCCCAATTTGGAAGAATCAGTCTTGATGGCAGAAGCTATATTAATACCGGAAAAAGAAATAAACTGGTGCTCAGATTATTTGCCGGAATGGGGAAGCCATATGGTAATTCTTCCACATTACCATACGTGAAACAGTTCTTCAGCGGTGGCCCAAACAGTATTCGGGCATTTAAGATTAATTCTTTAGGACCTGGCTCTTATCAGCAAAGCTCCGATAAAAAAAATGCATTTCTTCAAATGGGAGGAGATATTAAACTTGAATCCAATGCTGAATTCAGGATTGACATAATACGTTTTTTAAAAGCAGCAATATTTGTAGATGCCGGGAACATATGGCTAACAAAGGCAAATCCAGCTAATACAGTACCGGCATTTTCATTTTCAGAATTCCATAAAGAGATCGCTGTAGGAGCTGGTGTGGGTTTGAGAGCAGACTTATCTTTCTTTGTTCTTCGATTTGATCTCGCAGCACCACTCAGAAAACCATGGCTTCCGGAAGGAGACCGATGGGTAATTGATAAAATAAGTTTCGGAAATTCCGGATGGAGAAGTGAGAACTTAATACTAAATGTGGCAATTGGTTACCCTTTTTAACTGGCATAAATTTATAATATTTAAGGCAATAAAAATATCTGAATATCATGAAAACAACCTTTACCAAAACTACTATCAAAATTACCGGTTTGGCACTTTCATTATTATCGATAGTTGCTTGTGATAATACTAAAAACAGGAACAGTAATGATTCGAAAGATGTAGCTGAAGAGCACAATGATGCAAAATTCAATAAGGACAAAGAAAAGGAAGCAGACTTCTTTGTTGAAATTACAGACATGACAATTCAGGAAATTAAACTATCCGAATTAGCCGAAAAACAAGCACAAGCTGACGATATTAAAGAATTAGGTAAAATATTAAGAGAAGATCATTCAAAGTCATTAAAAGAAATTGAAGAAATGGCAAGAAAAAAGATGATCACACTTCCGGTTGATATTAGCAAAGATGGAAAGGATAATTATGAAGACATTTCCAAAAAACAAGGCCAGGAATTCGATCATGCTTATGCTGATGAAATGGTCGATCTGCATACACTTCAGATCAGCAAATTCGAAAAAATGGCAACTGATGCTGAAGATTACGAACTAAGAAAATGGACAGAAACAAAATTAAAGGAACTAAGAACGCACCTTGACAGATCGATGACCTGCAGGGATAAATATAAAGAGGATAAGAAAGACAAAACTCCTCTAAGTAAAATTAAACACTAGTACTTTAGTTCGAATGGCATAAACATTTTAATCAACAATTATATATACCCTTAAAACATAAAAAATGGAAGCAACAAGCAAAGAAACAGTAGCATTGATAAATGAACTTATCGTAATCAACCATGACCGCATCGAAGGTTATGAAAGAGCTGCAAAGGAAACTGAAGATCCTCAGCTAAAATCATTATTCACAAGCATGGCAGATGAAAGCCGACAATTCAAAAACGAACTTGTTCGCGAAGTAGTTAATCAAGGCGGAAGTCCTGCTGAAGGAACTACCACTTCCGGAAAAGTATACCGTGCCTGGATGGATATCAAAGCGGCACTAACAGGCAAAGATCGTCATGCAATTATCGCATCATGTGAATTTGGTGAAGATGCTGCACTAGAAACCTATGAGGATGTCTTAAAGTCTGACAGCCTTGTAACTGAATGCAGAAATATGATCACTCGTCAGAAGAGCAGTTTACAAAAATCTCATGATAAAATAAAATTATTAAGAGATTCAACTAAATAAAAAAGGCCCCAAACGGGGCCTTTTTTATTCCTTCTTTCCTGAAGGAGATATTATTGGTTCGAGATCTTTCCTTTCCTTATCATCACGCTGCTCTTCAGGTAGAACCGGCTTGATCGGTGTCTTATGATGAATAGAATCCATTGGCATCTTTTTGATCTTTTCAAGATGCGTGCTGTCCACTTGCACTGTATCCTTTCTGTTGATCTTCTCTTGCGCCCCCATTGATAAACCCAAGAAAATAAAACTGATACTAATCGCTGCTTTTTTCATACTAATAGTTATTGATCTTACTATTTATGTTAAAAAAATGTACCCGATAATCTTCTTCAACATCAGTTTAAAGCATAAAAAAAACAGGAGTCTTAAACTCCTGTTTTTAAACGATAACATTTACTTTATAAAGATGTACTCATATAATCATAAAACTCCGCAATCGCAGGTTTTGATGTTTTATCATTCAGTTCAAACTCATCTTCATCATCTGATTCAAAGTTCTCAAAATCTTCTTCTTCTTCGCTAAACAATGGATCATCATCTTCATCGGGTTCTTCCCTTTCTTTTGTTTTAGTCTGACGACCTGGATTCGATGGGTTCGGCTTAGGATACGCTGTATCTTCCACCTCTTTGCTATATATTTTCATAATCATCTATTTAAATTAATATACATTTATCAGGTTAATTTTTAATACTTACAAATCAGGATGCTTTCTTTTTACCATGAAGACTAGCCTTTAGCATGTCCATAAGATCATCAGACTTTGTATGTACAACTTTCATACGATGCACTTTTTTTGTGTTCTTACCTTTAGCTTTATCCTTTATTGTTTTAAGCAACTTTTCAGTATAGGTATTCTTATACATCTCAATATTGAACTTTTCTGTAAGTTGATCTATTAGCTTTGTAGCCATAGCTTTTTCTTTCGGATTAATTTTTGCAGAGGACGGAATATCAAGATCCTTCGTACTCCTGATCTCTTCTTCAAATCGAAGCCTGTTAAGCATTATCACATTCTTATATGGTTTTAAGATCGCAAGAGCCTCTTTGTTTCTAAGAACAAATGTTGTTACTCCTACTTTACCGGAAGCCTCCAAAGCATCTCTTAAGAGTGAATAAGCCTTTTGACCGCTTTTCTGAGGTTCGAGATAATAAGGCTGCTCATAATATATACTATCGATCTCTGTTTCTTTCACAAAATTCATAATCTCGATAGTTTTCGTTTTAACTGCATCAGCAGCTTCAAAGTCTTCTTTTTCGAGAACTACATATTGATCTTCGATGAGATATCCTTTAACTATATTCTCGTAAGGGACTTCCTTACCCGTCTTTTCATTCACACGCTTAAAGCGGATATTAGAATGATCGCGGCTATCAAGCATATCAAGATCCAGAGAACTGCTTTCCACAGCAGAGAATAATCTCACCGGAATATTGATCAGTCCGAAACTGATAGCTCCTGTCCACATTGCTCTCATATCCGCAGGTTTATTTATTTATTTATTTATTTATTTATTACTTCCATGTCCTCTAACGGAAAATTACCGGTGCTGAGGGTAAAATTAAATTCGGAAATAAATGAAAGAAGCTCAGACATTCCGAATGTAGTAGACTTGAATTTTTTAACCGGAATTTTATTGATATTATAATTACTTCCTTCCTGGCGAACTTTATCCAAAGCATAAAGAGTTACAACAATTTCTTTTCCGTAAAAAACTCTTATTGCAACTGCTTCAAATTGATCGCTGTTGTAATTATCGAAATGACGTTCGCAAAATTCATCCAGGGTCTTACCCGGACTTAGCGTTAGTGTAAGTTTTCCGCTTAATTCATTCTGAACCTGGGCACTTGAACTAGTCTCCATGCCATATAATTTTCTAATGTTAACCATTTACTATTTCCCCTCCGTTTGGATGTAAAAATTGACCTGTTATATATGATGAATCTTCGGAAGCGAGAAAAACATACGATGGTGCTACTTCCACCGGTTGCCCGGGACGCTTCATCGGAGTTTCTGTTCCAAAAGATTTTACTTTTTTATCTTCAAAGCTTGAAGTAATTAATGGAGTCCAGATCGGACCCGGAGCAACACCATTTACGCGAATGCCTTTATCGGCAAGATTAGCAGACAAGCTTCTGGTGAGAGATACGATCGCACCTTTCGTTGCACTGTAATCCAACAAACCGCCACTTCCGCGGTATGCAGTAACTGAAGCTGTATTAATAATACTTCCGCCTTTTTTGAAATGCGTTATAAGAGCTTTGGTAAGCCAGAAGATCGCGAAAACATTTACTGAAAATGTTTTTAGCAGGTTTTCCGTTGTGACCTCATTTATACTTTCTACCGGATAATGAACACCTGCATTGTTTACAAGAACATCAATGTTTTTAAATTTATTAATTATTTTTTTAGCTGCATTTTTACATTGAGCTTCTTTCGAAAGGTCAGCAGGGATCAACAAACACTGACGATTATATTTTTTCATGATTATTTCAGCGGTATCTTCAGCATCCTGATCTTCCTTTAGATAAACGATCGCTACATCCGCTCCTTCTTTAGCGAATGCAATTGCCACTGCACGTCCGATACCACTGTCACCACCGGTTATAACACACTTTTTATTCAGAAGTTTATTGCTTCCGGGTTTTAAGGAATCATACTCAGGCTCTGGAGCCATTTTGTATTCCAAGCCCGGCCTGTTTTGAGGCTGGGGTGGAAATATATTCTTTTTGGGATTTGATTTTTGCATAGCAATCTTAATGTTATTGAAAACATTAAAATTGCATGCCTGTAAAATAATGGGGAATATTATATCAATTTGCCAAAAGCTGGTTCAGCTCGATATGAAAAACAGTGCCTTTACCAACCTGGGTCTGTACATCTATCTTACCATTGTGCATATTGATAATACTTCTTGTGGTGGCTAAGCCAAGACCAACGCCAGTTGACTTGCCTGTAAAATACGGATCGAAAATTTTCGTAAGATACTCTTCCTGAATTCCACAGCCGTTATCTCCAATAGAGATCAAACACTTTTTATCAGCGCATTTATATGCAATGCGAATTTCACCAGCATTTGCCTCAACGGCTTCAATTGCATTCATGATAATATTCAACAACGCGATTTTGAGTTTAGATTCGTCAGCATCAATTTCAATTTCCTGATTTTCAAATTCAGTGATGATCTTAATGTTTTTAAGCTCGGCCCTATCTCTTGCAAGTTCAATTGTACTCTGAAGAATTGACTGAAGAGTTAGCTTACTTGCTTTAAGTTCAGTAGGTTTTGAATTTTCTATCAGCTCCGTTACAAGATCATTGATTCGTTTACTATTACGTTTTATGATGTTGAAATAAGGCTGATATTCTTCTTCTGACTTAAGATCCTCTTCAAGTTGTTCTACAGATAAATTAATATTTGTAAGAGGATTGCGAACCTCATGAGCAAGGATACGGGCTATTTTTCCTGTAATAGCAAGTTTCTCAGCGATCATCAGATCATTCTCCGCTTTTTTCCTTTGAGTCATATCATGAATGATCCCCTGATAATAAATATTATCATCATCATCTCTTCGCTGCGTGCTTGCCGTAATGGTACAGAATTTTTTATTCCCGTCTTTGTCTTTTAAAGTAACCTCAAAATTGGAACAAATACCTGTTTCATTGATGGTTTCAACGAATTTTAAGCGTTCTTCTTTATTTTCATAAAGATCAGCAGTATTCATTTTCAATAATTCATCGTGCGTATATCCGAATAGATTTTCTGCAGATTTATTTATGTCGAGCAGATTACCTTCACTGTCCGAAACATAAATTATATCATGAGAATTTTCAAATATACTTCTGAACTTTGTTTCACTTGCCTTCAGCTTTTTCAGCATCTGGCTCTGACCGATTGAGTAACGTATGGTCCTTTCCAGTTTTTCGGGATCAATCTCATCTTTAACAAGATAATCCGAAACACCAAGTTCCATTGCCTTCAGATCGGCTTCCTGATTTCCAAGCCCTGTAAGAATTATGATAGGAACATCAATGATATCTGAAAAACATTCCTGAACAAGATCAAGACCTGTTTTTGCCCCAAGCAGATAATCAAAAAAATAGATATCATGACCTCTCTGCTGAACCAGCTCTACGCCTTGTTCATAAGAATTGGCCCATGTTAAAGAGTAAGAATAATTCTTAATATCACTCAGATACTCTTTGAATAGAAAATGATCTCCTGCATCATCTTCAACTAATAATATTTTTATGACTTCGGATGATCTCATTCGCTGAATTTCTCCTCCATATTATAAGCTTTCATCTTATTATAGAGTGTCTTTCTGTCAATGTTTAGTATTTGTGCAGCCTTGCTTTTATTGAAATTTACATCTTTCAGAACTTTTATGATCAGATCATATTCTGCTCCAAGTGCCGCAGATTTAAGATCTGGCTTTTCATCCTTAATTTCGTCTGAAGATTGCTGACTTCCTCCTGAATCTGCTCTGTCATCAAGTATTCCCATCGTGGTCCTGGTGAAATTAGAGATCTCAAACGGAAGCGATTTTGCTTCCACAACCGGACCTTCAGTAAGAAGAACAGCTCTTCTGATGACATTTTTCATTTCACGGAGATTACCGTACCAAGGATATTTTACGAATAACTCTTCAACTTCCGGTGAATAGCTTTCAACATTTTTCTCCAATTCCTGGTTTGCGATGTTAAGAAAGAAATTCGCATACATTAAAATATCGTCCTTACGCTCACGTAATGGAGCAACAGTCAAATGGAATTCATTAAATCTGTGGTAAAGATCTTCTCTGAATCTTCCTTTTTTATAAGCATCACTCAAATTCTCATTACTTGCAACAATGATACGCACATCGATAGGAATCTCTTTGGTTCCACCGATACGTTTCACTTTTCTTTCCTGAACAACACGTAATAAGGATGATTGAACATCATAAGGTAAGTTCGCGATCTCATCAAGGAATATAGTACCTCCGTTAGCAAGTTCGAAATGACCTATCTTCGTTCCAAGTGCCCCTGTAAAAGATCCTTTTTCATGACCAAATAATTCACTTCCCGCAAGCTCTTTTGACATTGCACCACAATCCATTGCAATGAAAGGCTGTTTTGCACGTTTACTTTTCTTATGAATAGTTTGTGCGATAACTTCTTTACCGGCTCCGCTCTCTCCATAAATGATAACACTGTAATTAGTTGGTGCAACTAACTCGATCTGTCTGATCAATTCTTTAGATTGGTGACTCTTACCAAAAACGTAATTGTTTTTCCCTGCGTAGTTGCGTGAAGCTGCAGCAGCCTGACTGTATTCAGGAGAAGACTCCGAAACAACAGAAGGAGACTTATCATCAACAATATTAGCAAGCGGTTGTTGAGAATTAAGCGCTCTCTTGATAAGCTGTAATGTTTCGTCCGGAAGAAGTGGTTTTGCAAGATAGTCGAATGCACCCATCTTCATAACATTTACTGCCGTACGGATATCAGAATATCCTGTCATAATAATAAATGGAACTCCGGGCTCAACATCCTTAACCTTTTTTAATACTTCAACTCCATCCATATCGCCTAAACGATAATCGCAGAGAACAAGATCTGCAGGATTAGCTGTGAATGCAGCTATTCCTTTTGCCCCGTTTATTGCCAGGTCAACTTCATAGCCATTTTTGGTCAGGAAACGTTTGAGCAACTGGCTCATGTCCATATCGTCTTCGATGATAAGTAATTTTTTCATATGCGTTTTGTTTGTCTGCCTTGCCTATGGCAAATTTACAACCAATCGTTTTTTGAGTAAAAAAATCCCCAAAAAGAAGCAGGAATAAAAATTTTTATATTAATTTATCTATCAGAACAGCATATCCCAAATGCCCTAAAAGCCCATTTATAATTAAATATACGTAATTTTTTATTCAAGTGGGAATTTGAAAAACAATTTCAAAAACCAACTATTTAAATCTATAAAAATTGAAAATTGAAAAAAATAAGGTGCAAAATAATCGAAATCAATTGAAAATCAACTAGTAATAAGATAAATTTTTCAAACCTCTACGTTTGAAATTAATTTATCAACCCCAAATTGAGTATCAAATTCCCCAACATTTCAAATTATGTAATTAAAACTCACCTGAGTAAATTAGTGCTATTTTTGACGGCAGAATCCAGTTTAACCATGAAAGAGAATCTTCTTCATTTTAAATATTTTCCAGAATACGCTGACTTTTTATTGAAGAATAAGCTCAAGGACTTTACACTTGAACAAATTAAGATAATGAAAGAACTGCATGTTCCTGTCTTAAAATACTTTTCGCATTTAAATGAAGAACAACTGCTTGAAGAAGGACAAAAGAACACCCAGATCTTTCTCGAAGCCTTTAAAACGAATTCGGTTTCTGATTACATTCAAATTTCAATTAATAATTGGATCTCTAATCAATATGCATTTTTCACCCGCGAGAATATAAGTGTTGAGGACATCACACTTTTAAGTTTCACGCGCAGAAAACTATTCCGTCACTTTCTTTCTGATTATACTCAGGACAGTTCCCTGTCTTTAAAGATCATGGAAGAATTTGATGCATTTACTGTGGAAATTGATACGAGAAGTTTCAATCACATGTTTGATATGCAGCATAGGTTATACGAGCAGGTTGAAGTAATTGCGCATATCGGAAGCTGGTCGTGGGATCTGCGGAACAATCACATGATCTGGTCGAGGGAAATGTTCAGGATCTATGAACTTGAACCTGTTGAAAATGCAAACATCTACGATAGAAGAAAATTAATACATCCGGAAGATCTGGAAAAAAGTGAACGTGAGTTGGAGAAATCAATTAAATCAAATATTCCATACAGTTTTACTTACAGGCTTGTTCTTAAGAGTGGGGTAAAACATCTTTTGGCAAAAGGACAGCCGGAAGTAGATGCAGTAAATAAAGTAATAAAAGTATTCGGCACTTTACAGGACATCACTGAACAAAAGCGCATTCAGGATGAGCTGAAACGAAACGAAGAATTGGTTCATGGCATGGTCAATGAAATTCAGGACTATGCAATCATTTTATTGGATACGAAAGGAACTATACTTAACTGGAATAAAGGTGCTGAAAAAATCAAGGGATACAGCTCACAGGAAATAGTAGGTAAAAATTTCAGAATATTCTACACTGAAAAAGATCTGGAAGAAGGGCTGCCTGAAAAGCTATTAAATAAAACAATACAAGAAGGAAGAGCCACGCATGAAGGGTGGCGGAAACGTAAAAATGGAAGTATATTCTGGGGCAGCATTGTAATAACAGCTCTTCATGATAAAGAAGGAAATGTGATAGGTTTTTCTAAAATTACGAGGGAACTAACAGAACGTAAATTAGCGGAAGATCAGTTAATGATGTATTCTGAAAAAATAGAAATGAAGAATAAAAAATTGGAGCAGGCCAATAAAGAGCTTGAATCCTTCAGTTATATTGCGAGTCACGATCTCCAGGAACCTTTAAGAAAGATCCAGGCATTCACCAGCAGATTACTTCAAAAAGAGAATGATAATCTTTCTGAATGGGGTAAGGATGTCTTTTCAAAAGTACAGACATCTGCCAACAGAATGCAGAAATTGATTGAAGCTCTCCTAAGCTTCTCCCGGCTTGACAAAGCTCAGGATGCTTACGAACCTGTTGATATAAATCACCTGCTTGAAGAAGTAAAAGTAAATCTTCATGAAATTATAATTGCGAAAAAAGCGATTATAGAATCAGAGCCGCTTCCTGTTATTCAGGTTATCCCTATACAATTTCAACAGCTGCTAACAAACCTTATTTCAAATGCACTGAAGTATAGCAAACCAGATGTACCACCTGCTATAAAGATAACATACGGAATGAAAGAAGGGAAACTAATCCCGGGTAATTCGATTCATGATAAAAACAAATATCATCATCTTACTTTTTCTGATAACGGAATCGGATTTGACCCTCAGTACTCCGAAAAAATATTTGAATTATTCCAGCGCCTTCATGGAAAATCTGAATACGAAGGAACAGGGATAGGACTGGCTATCTGTAAAAAAATTGTTGACAATCATCATGGATTTATAAACGCAACTGCAGAATCAAATAATGGAGCTGAATTTAACGTCTATATCCCCTCAGAAAGAAATGCAGAAATTGTGACTGACCCAAATTCTTATACATTAAATGAATAAGAATGCACTTATCCTTCTCAGAGGCCTTCCGGGAAGCGGAAAATCGACACTTGCAAAATTCTTGAGTGAAGATGGTAAATACCCTGTTTTGTCAATTGACAGTTATTTTACCGACCCTGTAACCGGGATATATAAGTTTGATCCTTATTCAAATCACATTGCTTACAAACAATGTGAGGATCAAACAAAGAGCAAAATGACAAATGGACATTCAAAGATTTTTGTTGATAATACCTTTACACTTGAATGGGAAATGGAACCTTATTTTAAGCTTGCTGCAGAAATGAATTACCTGCTTTTTGTTCTTACAGTTGAGAATAGACATGGCAATGGGAATGTTCATGAGATCCCAAACCATCAGCTGAGAAAAATGGCAGAAAAATATAAAGTTCAGCTCATGCCTGATCACCATTTATAACAAACAGAATAATCTGTACGAACATTCTTTTTAGGTAATTTTCTCCTCTTATGACCGAATTTTACATTCATGATCTTTTTACTTTTTTTGTATAACGACTTACGTTTTCCCTTAAATATTCTTTTAACTCTTTCATCCTTATTTCTTTCAGTTGTTCTTGAGATTTTAATTCCTCTTGAATACTGATCCTCTGCCAGCTTCTGCAATTTGTGGCAAGGACATAAAGGATTACGTGGATCATTTAAGCTATACTTAATATTATTCTGAGCAATAATTGAAGAAGTCCAAAGAAAGCTTAAAAAAAACAATATATACTTTAGTGTTTCCATTTTATCATTTATTAAATCGGGAAAATTCTTTTCAGAATTTTCCCGATTAATTAATTAACTATTTTTCTTTATTGTTACTTTTTCCACCGCACTCCAGGTCTTAAATTCATTCATATAATATAAGTAGGCAGAAGACGCAGGTGCATCATAAATTCCAGGCATTTCCGCTTTTAGATCCAGGTTGATCTCTTTAACTGCCGAAGGCCCCATTCCGCGATAATAGATCGCGATATTATTACCTTTCATTTCGTAATAGTCAAATACTTTTTTATCCTGAAGCTCTTTCAACTGCCATGGCTGAACCGTGAATCCTGCCGGAATTCCAATGATTGCCATAGTGCTCGGAACCTCTGTATTCTTTTTATTGGTGATAATTGTTGAAAGCCTCACTGTCTGACCAACATTTGCTGTTGTAGCTGAAAGATTGGTTTTAAGATCAATGTCACATTCTTTATTACTGTTTGGTAAGGAAGTGTTCCAGTTAACCGCAACCGAATATGGCAAAGGAGTCTTAACACCGAGGAATTTTACTTTAATGTCGTGCTTTCCGCTGTTAGAAAGATACTGCTCAAGTCCTGATATTTCAATACCGCCTTTATCTCCGGCTTTGTAAGATCTCTCAGCTCTTTTTTTACCATCAACATAAATCTCAATTGTTCCATCTTCCGAAGTTTTCTTACTGAACTTAGCGTACTCAGTAAGAGCTTTTAAAGCAAGTATAGTTCCTTGTGTTGAACTGAATACTCCTGAACCGCTGCGTGTGCCGACTAAAAACTGAACTGCATTTGTTAAAGTCCCGGAATATTTTCCATGAGATTTAAGTATGGCCATAATCGCAAGAGAAGTTGTTTCAATTTTTAAAGAATTACCCTGTGAATAAGTAATGGAGTGAATGATTCCGGTAAACCCGCCATCTTTACCTTGCTTATCAGCCAACGATGCAAGAGCTGCATCTGCCTTACTATTTTCTTTCAGACTATAGGCAGCATTAGACATCATTGCCAGCATATATGGATCTTTCGAATCGATCGCTTTTTTATATGAAGCTTCAAACTCATTTTTAATATCCGTATAACCGGCTTCAGCAAGAGCGTAAACAATATAAGCATTAAGGATATCATCACTGATCCTTCCGAAATCATGATAAGCATGCTTTTCACGACTAAAACCACCTTTACCATCTTTATGTTTCATCAACCAACCTGCGGTTCTATCAAGCATCTTCATATCGATATCTGCACCCGCTTTTTTCATGTCAACAAATTCCATAATTCCATAGGCTGTCAAACCTTCGTGACCCGGATTTGCTCCGAACCATTCATAACCTTTCTCACTGGATTCAAATGTTGTTAAACGTTTATAACCGCGGCTCAAAAGATCAGAAGCACGCGCTAGTGTCTTATTATCCTTACTATCTGTAGATTTCAAATAGTCTAGCACCATTGCATTAGGATAAGCAGTACATGATGTTTGCTCAAAACAACCGTAAGGTTCCTGTAATATTCCTTCAACGCCTTTCATCAGATCGCTTACAACATTAGGAAACGCAGTGAAAGAAGCTTTAACGGATCCGTTAACCAGATCATTCATTTCAAAAGTGTAAGCCTTCTCAACATCCTGACCTGAAAATGAAGCTTCAACAGGAAAGCCTTTAGAAGCAATTTTTATTTTTTGAGTAAATGCATCACCCAACCCGCATGATTTAAAGGAAAGAGTAAAATCACCATAACCGATCTTATCAAGAACTTTATAATCCAGGTAAATGGTTTTTGAAGCCCCGGGCATGATAGTCTGAACTGTAGGTATTGCTGTAATGGCTTTTAATCCATCCGGTGCCATTACAGTAAGGGATCCGCCCAAAGGTTTATCACTATTATTCTTTAATGTCAGAGGAATTGATACAACATCTTCTGTTGCAACTTCTACAGGAATTTTTGTACTCATTGCAAAAGGCAGCTGCGTATAAATATTTTTCTCTATCCGGCCGATTGAACCATCTGAAGCGACTCCTTCAATGGTTGTTTTAAATGATGTTATATCATCCGATGTATAAAATTCCACCGTTTTTTTTCCGCTGCGATCTATTTCGATATCAGGATTCCAATATATAGTGTTCCTAAAATCATTTCTTACCTCTACGTTTTCCTGTTTATCGTAAATAGGAGCCGCAAACTCTTTAGCGCGATAGTAAACTTGTGTTTGAACTACGGAAGAAATATTATTAGCTTCCAACTCCATATCATCAACTCTAAAAAAACCTGATCTTATATCAGCTTGTTTCAAAAGTGCGCCTTGAGCCGGAGCTTTCGCGTCAATGACCTTTTCTTCCATTTTAATTTTATCTAATGGAGCCTTTTTATTTTTTTGCTGAGCAAATTTCATTGCTTCTCCTTTTCCACCTTCATCATTTTTCCTGGATGCTTTAACAGCAACTTCATTCCGTATACCTGCACCATCTTTTTCCATTACCGGCATAAAGTCTTCTTCCAAAGCTCTGCTGGCAGAACTCGGAACATTATCATAATACGTTTGATAATACTTATTATCATATAAATACATTGTCAGATTCTGATTATAATCCTGCACATAATATGATTGCTGAGTATATCCCTGAGCTGAATAAACCAATGTTACAGGAGAAATCAGATCCAGTTTGTTGAAAATAAATTTTCCATTTTCATCAGTCTGATATTCTGCTCCATTGTTTATTTTAATTGTTGAATTACTGATCACTTTTCCCGTTCTTGCATCCAAGACTGTTCCTGCAACAATCGCTTTTTCACCACGATATACAATTTGGGGCAATTCATTTTGAATAAGCTTTTCCCAGGTGAAATGCCTCCAACCGGCAGTTAATAATAAGTAATCAAGGGCTGCATCCGCTTTCGGTTCCTTATCATTAAAATAAAAGGCAGGCTCTTCAACTTTATCCTTTATATCTTGTTGTAATAATAATTGAGAAAGAATGTTTCCTGATTTGTCATCCGCAAATGAAAGAAACTGATCATTAACAACAGCCATTGAAAGGTTAGCCGGCATTGGCATACCTCTTTCATCTTTTACGGTTACAACCATTTTGACTTTTTCACGCGGCAGGTATTTTTCTTTTTCAGTTGCAACAGATATATTCAACTGTTTACCCTTATTAACAAAAGCAAGTCGTTCAGCGCGTTCAACTCCCTTGCTGTCAAATAATGTTATTTGTGTTACACCGATAGGAAAATTAGAAGTTGGAAAAATAATCTTATTGCTACCTTTTTTTGCATCGATCACAGTGGAATAATATACTTTGTTTCTTACCTGCGCGATCAATGATAACTCTTCAGTTTCAGTGCTATTTATATCAACTGAAATCTCAGCCTTAGAAGGATTCACTTTCATAACGTAACCACGTTCAAGTGCTTGGGGAAGAGAGAAATGTTCTTTTATATTTTCAGGTTTAATAATCTTAACAAAGTATTCATCACCTGCTTTAGGGGTAAATTTAAAAGAGCCCATTCCCTGGTGAAAACTACTGAATGAAGCAACTACTGCACCTTGTTTGTTCAGAACTTCACCTTCAACATCTGCAGGCTTTCCGAATTCATTTAAGGCACGAAAAGCAACCTGACTTTCCAGATTTTCAACGAGATCACCTCCTTCAGGGAAAAGCTGAAGCTTAATATTGTTTAACACGATAGGAATGGATCTGGAAATACTTTCCGTGCTGCCGTTATAATCAATCATAACGTTTAATAAACCGTCATTGGTTTTAAGATCCTTAGGAAGAGTGAATTTTATATACTGCAAGCCATTTTCATCTGTTATATCAGCCTTCGCTAATATCTGCTGACCGTTGAGATTAGCAACGAAACGAATCTTATGATCAGACAACGGTTTGTTTTCATTTGTATTTAACTCAAGCTTGGCTATTACTTCGTCACCCGGACCAAAAGCTTTTCTTTCAAAGTCAAGTTTCATTTTTAAATTTGGGAGCACAACATCCTGAACCTGTATTTCTTTTTCAAACTTATTCGATTCCCCCTCATTCTTCATCCAATTAGTGTAAGCCCTAATTTTATAAATTCCACCAAGTGCTTCCTGATCAAGAGAAAAGTCACCTTTTGCAATTCCATTTTTAGCTATGATATTAATACTCTTTTCAATAGTGCCCTTTGGGTTTAAAAATTCAATATGGAGAATATCGCTTTTTGATGATGCTTTCATTGTAGCTGCATCTCTTATAAAAGCAGAAAACCAGATATTATCTCCGGGCTCATACATTGGTTTGTCGAATTGAAGATATATCCGGTCTTCGGGAATTTTCTCGTTGTATTCTGAAAGTTTTTTCTTTAGAGAACGAGTCAGTTCATTGTCTGTCATTAGCTGATAATAATTATCAGGGCC
>JAJTCJ010000133.1 GCA_021323165.1 Bacteroidota bacterium
CCATGTATACGAAGTTGCTGAACCCATACCTGATAATGTTACAGATGTTCCTGCACACACTGTACTTGCTGTTGACATCGCCATTACTGAAGGTAAAGAATTTACCGACACAGTTATTGAAGCTGTTGAAGAGCAATTATTCACATCTGTTCCTGTAACAGTATATGTATTAGATGAAACAGGATTAAATGCTGTGTTATTTACCACTGAGCCTGTCCAGGTATACGTAGAAGCGCCTCCGCCATTAAGAGTTAGGCTTGTTCCGGCACATACAGTATTGTCTGTATCATTAGAGGCAGCAGTTACAGTAGGCAATGGATTTACAGTTACCGTTACGGTTTGAGAGGCTGAACATACTCCTTCAGTAACATTAACAGTATATGTTGTTGTAGCAGTCATTGCCGATGCAAGAGGGTTTTGAATAGTTGTGCTGCTAAGAAATGTGCCTGGTGACCATGAATAGGTTGGAAGATCTCTTCCTCCGGAAATATTTACATTATAGTCTTCAAACTCTCCATAAGTACCGGCCCCTAAACAAGATTCAGAAACAAGTGGAGTTGTACTGTAACGACTGGCGACTCTCATTCGCGTAATCCCGTTATATGCGCTCATAGGAATTACCACAGAACCTGAAACTACGGTAGGGCTGAATGATGAAGTTGAAGTATTAAATACACTTTCAGATGCTTCGAAAACTCCGTTTTGATTATAATCGATCCAGATACGGAATTGCTGAGCATAAAGAGATGCTGTTCCTCCGGCTTCTAATGACAAGCTGTAGGTACTTCCTCCCAAAACATTTGCGGTTAATGAATTATAGTAAGTATAATCTGTTGCTGCATCACCGGAATTCAGGTTTGTAATATTAGCAAAAGTGAAATTATTAAGAAAATCACCACCGGCCTCTACTGTTGCCATTGCAGGTGTGCAATATGCTGAAGGTACAGAACCTGCAAGTAATTGACTTGAGCCTCCACTGCAAATAACAGAAGGTGTTGCTGTTACAGGGGGGGTAGGTAAGGGATTAACATTAACGGTAACAGTTGCTGTTGTTGCGCAACCATCATTTGCTCCGCCCGAATTATCCATAGCAGTTACAGTATAAGTTGTAGTACTGGCAGGAGTGACAGAATGCGTAGCTCCACTTAAGCCTCCTGGTGTCCAGGTATAGGCATACCCTCCATTAGAACTGCTTACATTAAGTGAGGAACTTTCTCCTGCACAAATAGTTGAAGGAGTAGCGGACATTGTTAAAGAAGGAGGAGTATTCACTGTCGCAACAACTTCAGAAAGAGGGCTTGTACACTGAATCTGAGCCCCGAAAGTAATTCTTGGTCTGTTGGTACTTCTGTCAAAAGTTGAAGTCCCTGCACCAGTTGAACCGGTAAACCCTAACATATTTACTGCAGTTTCGTTATCCTTACGGTATGATTGGCTGCTATAGTTAGTAGTTGCATCATACTTAATAGTTGATGAAGTATTAGAAGCGTTATTATTACTCCAGCTTATTGATACCAATATATTTGAACTTCCATCCCAGTTAAAAGGTGTTGAAAGTGTAAAAGAATTTGTTCCGATAACGGGCGTCATAGTAGCTGCAGTATAGACCGTGCTTAGTCCACCTACAATATTTACAGGTGTTCCAAATGTAGTCAGAGAAGAAGATCCCATTTGAATGTTAAACCCATTAAGTGTAGAACCAACAGATGTGAAATCAAATGCAATGGTTGTTATGTTTCCAGGAGCAATCCCCGCTAACGTTAACTCCGCTGCGGTATAAAGCAGCTGCGTTTTCATTCCACCATAAGTACCGTTGGTAAAATTGTATGCAGCGGATGTTCCTGTTGTTCCACCATTTCCTAAGGAAGCTGTTCCTGTACTTACTGTTCCTGCACCAACATAATAGCTTGTTGTTGCATTAATAACAGGAGTTGTAAAAGTGCTTCCAGTTCCAAGATAAGATCCTCCCGCTGAAGCACTATACCAAACAAGATTAGTACCAGCAGATCCGGTAGCGCCTAACGTTACAGCCCCCGTACCACAGCGTGAGGCGGGTGATATAGAGGTAACACTATGAGTAAATCCTACCAGAAAAGACGGAGTTGTTGCACTGGAAGAGCTGTTTGTACAAGTAACCACAACCTGATAATAAGTTGGGGCAATTATAAGAGGTGCCGTGTAAGATGTGGTCGTAGCTCCAGCAATGTTACTATATGTCATGCCATCTGCAGAAGATTGCCATTGATAGGTCAATCCCGTTTCGCCAGAAGATGCTCCTGTTAAGCTAAGTGTGAAGGGAGCACCCGCACAAACTGTTGCCGTCCCTGAAACAGTTCCTGCGGTAGGAGTTCCTGCACAAGGAAATAAAAGATCTGCATTACTAATTCCCAAATACAACCCTGAAGGATTTGTAAGGTCTGCTAAAGAAATACCTGTTCTATAACCGGCAGGTGTTGTAGTTCCTAGTTGGTTTGTTCCGGAAATCGCGGCTGTATTAGAAACAATTCTTGAGTTGCCGTTTGCGGCAGTATACGCAGCCTGACCGATTAGGTAGGCTCCATAACTTGCAGATGTTATACCAGTACCTTCAGTAGAAACAACCCAATTACCATTATAGATCTTATCAATATTATATGTTCCATCCATAAAAGAAACTGGTGACATACCAGTTCCATCGTTATATTTAACAGAAAGCTGTCCACCTGCAGTACCGGAAGCAGCCCTTGTAATATACATCGCTCTGTTCTGAGCAGCTGAATTTAAAAACGGATAACGGCTTGTTGCATTTGTTGGATCAGTCCCGGCTGTTATAGAAGTCCCTGTAGACGCGGTTGTGTACCAACGAGAGAAAGTTCCGCCCGGCATAAACCCTTGTCCGACAGGTGCAGTAAGGGCACCAACTGAATTGGCTCCTGTTCCAGAAGTTGTGCCTGTTCCTAATGTGATTTTATTCGTAGAAAGGTTTACTTTACCACTTGTGAATGTAAGATTTGCAGCAATACTAATATTATTAAACAACCAATTGATATTAGGTATTGCATTTGAACTATTATTAAAAGTAAGATTTCTGATAACGTTTGTAGTAAATGTACCAGTCCCGCTTACGGTTTGAACAGCGCTTCCATTTAAAGTTAAAACCGAAGTTGTAGTGGAAGTACCTTTTGAAAGATCTATCGTTCCATCATTAGTAATATTCCCTGTCACAGTCAAATTTTTTCCAGTAGTACCATTAAACGCGTTCAATGTTCCACCGGTATTTACTATTAAATTTTGATTTACAGTAAATACTGTTGGAACTGTTCCAAAGTTAAGAGTTCCGTTTACCGTAGCATTATATGCGGCCTGACCTGCGAGATCGAGAGTAACGATATCACCTGAAGATATAATAACATTGTCAGCTGAAGTAGGTACTGCATTAGCCTGCCATGTTGCAGGTGCAGACCAGTTACCGGTGGTGATTGAAATAAAGTTGCCCGGCAAACTAGAAGTTAATGATATATTATCTATCGATGCCGGAGGTTGAGCTCCGCCTGTTTCATTCTTCCATGAAAATATCAATCTGAAAGTAGTTCCCGCTAAAGATGGAGAAAGCTGAATGCTCGCTGAGTTAACAGTAGCGGCACCACCCATTTGATAGAAACCAATATTGGTAGCACCAGCTATTCCGGCTGGCACATTCGTAGTTCCGGAACCGGGATGAGTGGCTACACCAACAGGAGTAATAGTTGTTGGGGCAGTGAAAACTTGCATATTATCCCAGCTGGCCTCCCCTTCACTTCTCCAATTGAATGTTAGAATAATTTTGGCTTCTCCGGCAGGAACAGTTATATCTCTCCAAAAATAATTTGTAGAATTATTGGCTGGGGTGTATGCATTTGTAACACCAGCATCATTTGATATGTAGGCGCTATTACCTGTTATTGCTCCGCTGGATACAGCTGTACCAATAACCCAGGGATTATTTGCAGAATTTGAGCTACTCCAACCGTTTGCACTAAACGTGCTACCATTTTCAAATCCTCCGTCTGTTGCAGGATTGATCAATGTCGTTTGTGCGCTGGCATTGAATGCCATTGTAAAGACCGCAGCGATCAAAGCAATGCGAGATCTTAGTTTGTAGTTTTTCTTCATCAATTTGGATTATTGTGTTTGTGTAAAATGTGGATTGTAAAAATAACGGATTGAGAATGATAAGCCAAAACATTCTTTATTAAAAACGATATATTTTCAAATTAAAACGACAAACGGGGAATTTATACCCCAAAAACTCATTGGTAAAAGAAATCTTACTAAAATACTTAGGATTATGATCAATAAATAGAACAATGAAACTACGAAAATTCAATCCTACGGATGGGAAGAGAATAATTTTATCCCGAAACTTCTTTAATTAATAAGCACGGACATTTTTACCTTCCATAAAATTGATGAAGGATTTATTGACAACTTTATTCCCGCCCGGAGTTGGATAGTTTCCGGTAAAATACCAATCGCCTTTATTATTCGGTATAGCGTTGTGCAAGCCTTCAATTGACTGATAAATGATCTCCACTTCAGCATTGATGCCTTCAGGGCGTAGTAACTCCGCGATCTTTTCTGAGATCTCCTCAGCACTAAAAAGATCGTAGATCTCCTTCACAACATTTGTGATCTGTTCTTTTGGAAGTTCTTCCTGTGCCTTTGCTTTTTCATACAATTCATCCAGCAAATTATCTTTAAAATTATCTTTCAATAAAGATATTGCAGCCTGAAATGCAATAAAATCACCCAGTTTCGCCATGTCGATACCATAACAATCCGGATAACGGATCTGAGGTGCAGAGGACACTATAACTATTTTTTTAGGACCTAAACGATCCAATATTCTTAATATACTTTGTTTTAATGTAGTTCCTCTTACAATAGAATCATCAAGTACTACAAGGTTATCAGAGCCCTCACGCACGCACCCGTAAGTTGTGTCATACACGTGAGCAACCATATCATCACGCTGGGAATCCTTGGTAATAAAAGTTCTCAGCTTTGCATCCTTAATAGCTATCTTTTCGATGCGGGGATGCACAGACAAGATCTGACTCAATTCCGGTTCCCTTACATTCGATCCCATTTGCAGGATCTTATGACGTTTAACGGTATTGTTGTAATGATGCAGGCCTTCTATAAAACCACCGAAGGCGACCTCCGCTGTATTAGGAATGTATGAAAATACTGTATTCTCAAGATCATAATCCACAGACTTCAAAACAGCAGGACATAACTGACTTCCAAGCTTCTGACGCTCGCGGTAAATATCCGCATCGCTGCCCCTTGAAAAATAGATCCTTTCAAATGAACATGAAGTTTTCTCAAGCTGTTTGTTTATAGCATATTCCCCAAAAGTTCCATTCTTTTTTATGATCAATGCTTTCCCTGGAGTAAGCTCTTTAACACTATCGATAGGTACATTGAAAGCAGTTTGAATTACCGGTCTCTCAGAAGTAACAACAACAACCTCATCATCACTATAATAAAATACAGGACGAATACCATTCGGATCTCTCAGCACAAATGCATCACCATGGCCAAATAGTCCAGCCATTGCATATCCTCCATCCCACTTTTTACTTGCGTCTTTCAATATCCTTTGCACATCCAGATGTTCTGCGATCAATGCAGAGATCTCGGCATTATCATGACCTTCTTTTTTAAATTTAGAAAACAGACGCTCATTTTCCTCATCAAGGAAATGACCAATCTTTTCCATTACTGTAACTGTGTCCGCTTGTTCTTTCGGATGCTGCCCAAGATCTACTAATTGCTGAAACAGCTCATCAACATTGGTAAGATTAAAGTTTCCTGCAACAACAAGATTTCTGCTCATCCAATTATTCTGACGTAGAAACGGATGACAATTTTCAACAGAATTACCACCATATGTAGCATATCTGAGATGGCCCAAGAACAATTCACCAGTATAGGCCATGTTCTTTTTTAACCAAACTGCATCTTTCAGTTTGTCAGGATTTTTTTTATAGAGATCTTCAAATTTTCCGTTGATCTTTCCGAATATTTCTTTGATTGCGCCACTGCCGAGTGCCCGGTTACGGCTGATATATCTTGTACCCGGAGCCACATCAAATTTAATATTTGCAATACCGGCCCCATCCTGTCCTCTGTTGTGCTGCTTCTCCATCAAAAGATACATTTTATTGATTCCGTACAATGGAGTTCCATACTTCTGGATATAATAATCCAATGGCTTCAGCAAGCGCACTACTGCTATTCCGCACTCATGTTTAATTGCATCGCTCATATTTTCAAAAAGGAGTTTTGGGGGTGATTAGTATTAACACAAATTTAATCAATTTATTTCTTAAATGCGGGTTAATTAGACCGAATCCGGTTTTTTAGGGATAAAAAATAAATCCCGAAGAGCTTGTCACAACTTCGGGATTTGGGATAAAACTAAACATGAAACACTGTTGTGCTACTCCTTCACAACAACAAGCTTTTTAGCATAAAGATGATTTATAGACAAATCATTAAGAACGATATGCTGATTCGAAGTAAAATGAAAAGCGCTATTCATAAAGACTTTGGAGAAAACTCCTGGACAAATTAATGTGATCTCACAAACTGAAAGTTAGTTTTCGGACGGTTTTTTCCTTCGAATTTTTTCGAAAATTCAAGCTTTTTACATCCGCTTATTCGCCATTAGAACCACTTATACTTTTAGCTGCTTTTTAATCTAGGTATTAATAACAATTATTATTTTTAATCACTCTTAAATTTAGGTTATTCTACTGACTGGTCTATATTTGCTTTGCTTTTATCGACACAAAAATGACATCGAAAGATCTGCACACTCTTATAAAATCACTTACCTCAAGCGAGAAAGGCTATATAAAAAAGCACTCTGCCGTGCATGTTATAGGAGATCAGAATAAATACATTAAAATTTTTGATGCTATAGAAAAACAAAAAGTATATAATGAAAAGGAAATCATTAAAAAATTCACTGATGACCCTATATTAAATAATTTTTCTGTTGCTAAGAACTACCTGTTTCGATTCATTTTAAAATGTCTTGAATCTTATCATTCAAATACAAAATCAGAATTAAGAAGCACTCTTAATCAGATCGAGATCCTTCATAACAAGAATCTTCCTGCGGTTGCAAAAAAAATGCTGGTCAAAGCAAAAGCAACTGCACAGCAATATGAGCTTTATGAATTCATGGAAGAAATCATTGACTGGGAAATCATATTTATTGTTGAAGAAGCAAATTCCAAAAATTATCTCGAGCTGGTGAATAAATATTTTGGAGAGCTGAATGAATCCATTGAAAAGAAAAAAACGATCATTGGCTATAAGCATCTTTATCAAAAGCTTCGTGCAAAAGGATTATACATGGGCTTACCCCGTAACGATGAGGATGTTGTAGCTTTCCAGTTAATCTCTGAACAGGCTGATAATAATGATAAAAGCCTTCTCTCCACTTTCAATGCTAAGTTTTATCGCAACCTGATGCAGGCTAACTTTTTATTCATGAGTAATGAGCAAAAGAAAGCCAATGAATTAATGGAGCACAACGTGCTTCTTATGGAAACGCATCCGCATATGATCGAGCTTAAACCTTCCATATATCTTGGAATGTTGAGAAACAAGGCTGTTAATGAACTTTCACTTATGCGTTATAAACCTCTTTTTGATACTATAAAAAAGATGGATGCATTTGTTGGAAAATATGGTCAGCTTAACCGTTATTTTGAAGTGTTGGCTGAGAATTTAAAATTGTTTGTTTACATCCCTACAGGTCAGTTCAAAGAAGCGCTTGAGATCGCAGAAAGACTTGAATTAATGTATAAACAACTGCCGGTAACTAAAAGCCTTATGAAGGAAAAGTTGCTTCAGCATTATGCATTCGCTTATATTTATATTGGGCTTGAAGATTATAAAATGGCTAATCATCACCTGAATATTCTTCTAAATAATAACGACTTCGATATCAGAAGTGATATGTATTGTTTTGCACACATATTAAGTCTTATCAGTCATTTTGAACTTGAGAATACCGAGTTTCTTGATTACAGATCAAAATCTACCTACAACCTATTACTGAAAAGAAATCATCTTTACGAATTTGAAAAGCAGATCATTGTATTCTTAAAAAGAACCAAGAATATGACCCGCAAGTCGCCTGAGATCCGACAGGCATTTATTGATCTGAAAGAAAACATTGAAACTATTATCTCCGGAAATAAGCTTGAAAAAAATGCACTGAGTTTATTTGATCTTATTTCATGGCTTGAAAGTAAGATCGAGAAGAAAAGTTTTATGCAGATCAAGCAGAAAAAATTTAACCAGCTTATGTCATCTGAAGCCGCCAATGCACATATGCATTAAATTCCTCTACTTTTTGCCAAGCCAGGCCAGTGCTTCTGCTTCATTATTAAAAACCTTGCAAGGAACCGGTGAGTTTGAAAGATAGAACAACACATTAAATATAAATGCTGGTATTGGTGTTTTTGCAACTACTCCGACTTTACTGGCAAATTTTTCAATAGTTGATATTAAAAATCTTTTTTCATCATTCTCCAGTTTCTTAAGTTTATCAACTACAACCAGCAATGGAGAGTGTTCTCCTTTTTGTATTTCAATAAATGTATCCAACTGTTCTTTAAGTTCATCAACAGTTACAATATCCCTGTCAGGCATTTGTCTTAAAACAAGGATACCATCAGTTCTTTTATAGATCTTACCGGAGCTGAGTGTCCTAACAATGCTGTAACCTTCTTCCTGGCTCATAGTTATTATTAAATGTTAAACACTATGTAGTTTTATTAAGCCACGCAATTGCTTCTTCTTCCGTTTTCAGGATCTTGGAAGGGACCGGGGGCGGAGAAAGATAAAAAATAATATTATAAATAAATGTTGGGATCGCACTATCGGTTACAATACAAAATTTACTTGCAAATTCTGCAACATGTGCATTCATATACATTTTCTGATCATTATCTAATTTCTGAAGCTGATTAACAACTGTCATAAGCGGGGAGCGTTCACCCTTCTGAATCTTTAAAAAAGCCTGAAGCTGATTTTTAACATCATCAAGGCTTACAACTGTTTTGCCCGGCAAAAGCCTGAATACCAGAATTCCATCTTTACGCTTATATATAGTCGAACAACTCAGTTCTATTTTTTCTACAATTTCTTCCTCCGGAATCATACAAAAAACTCCTTTTTGATATTAAGCCATTCCAAAGCAGAGCCATTCAATAACAATTCTTTCACATCTCTTTCATAAGGCATTTCTTTGATAAGCTTTCCTGGCTCTAATTCGCCCAATGGAAAAGGATAATCTGTTCCCAGAGCTACTCGATTCGCTCCAAACATACCTACAACAAAATCAAGCATGACAGAATCGTGAACAAGGCTATCGATCCAGAATTTTCCAAGGTACTCCCTTGGATTTATATTATTATCAATAGCTACAAGATCGGGACGGCAATTAAAACCGTGTTCTATTCTGCCTATTGTAGAAGGGAAAGATCCACCGCCATGAGCAAATGCAACACGGAGTTCAGGAAGCTTTTCAAACACACCCCCAAAAATCAGTGAACAAATTGCCCGTGTGGTTTCAGCGGGCATTCCAACAAGCCATGGAAGCCAGTAACGCTGCATTTCTTTTTCGCCCATCATTTCCCATGGATGAATAAATACAGCCATTCCTAATTCTTCACAAGCTTTGAATATCTCAAAGTATTTTTCTTCGTTAAGATTTTCCTGATTGATATTTGTTCCGATCTGGATTCCTTTTAAACCTATCTTTTTGCAGCGTTCAAGTTCTTTAATTGCCAGCTGCGGTGACTGCATGGGAATTGTCCCGAGGCCGACAAAACGTTTTGGATAACGCTGTACAATTCCTGCAATATGGTCATTCAAAAACATAGAAAGATTAAGACAATCTTCGGGTTTAGCCCAATAACTAAACATAACAGGTACTGTAGACAAAACCTGAACATCAACATGATAGTGATCGCATTCATGAATTCTTTTTTCTGCACTCCAGCAATTATCTTCTACTTCCCGAAAAAACTTCCCGTCATCACGGATCATTTTTGCACAGCATGGTTTATGATGATCGAGATGAATAAAGCCTCCGTAACCGAATTTTTCTTTCCAATTCGGAATATGTTCAGGAAGAATATGCCATCCGCTTTGGTCTGAATGACATTCCTACAATTTCAGAAAATCGCCAACCACATTCTCCGCTTCTTCCAGTGCTTTTTCAAGATTATCGTTGTGAATGATAACATCAAACTGATCAGAAGTTTTCAATTCCTGAGCCGCTTTAGCCATTCTGCGGGCAATACTTTCCGGAGTTTCGGTTTCACGTGATTTCAATCTTTTTTCAAGATGTTCGATGCTTGGAGGCATTACAAAAACTGCTAACGCTTTTTCACCGAATTGTTTCTTAAGATTCAATCCTCCGATAACATCCATATCAAAAATTATGTGCTTTTCATTCCTCCAGATACGTTCAATTTCTGATTTAAGAGTGCCGTAATAATTATCCTTATAAACTTCCTCCCATTCTGCGAATTCGTTGTTAGCTATCTTTTCCTTGAATTCATCAACTGTCAAAAAATAATAATCTACACCGTATGTTTCACCTCTGCGAATATCCCTGCTGCAAGCTGAAATAGAAAACTCAAGATCCGGAAACACTTTCAGCAGATGCTGCACAATAGTAGTTTTTCCTGCTCCTGAAGGTGCTGAG
>JAJTCJ010000134.1 GCA_021323165.1 Bacteroidota bacterium
TGTTTCCGGATCAAAACGTTTATCAATTGTTTCAAAATAAATATTACTTGAAGCGTTGATAGATGGAGTAACGGTCAGATACTTAAGAATATTAAAATTAGTACTGATTGGTACAGTGAAACGAAGTCCGTTCCTCATCTGATCAAGTGTCTGATTAGTGAATAATAATGAATCGTAGGTGCTGATATCATTTCTGGCATTGGCAGTCGCGCTTATTCCGATCTTATCATACCAGGTATTTGTAACTCTCTTTTTGTTTTTAAAGGGATAGATCCTGTTCATTGTTAAGGCCAGTTCAGGAAGAGTGATGTCCATCTTCTTCGTAATGGTATTCTGGTTGTGCCTTGCATTCGCAGAAAAGTTGAAAGGCGTTCCTGTAAAAGATTTGGAATAAGAGATATTAGAAAGGAAATTGCTCTGAAGATAATCTCCTGTTACATTTCCATTGAACTTGTTATATCTGCTGCTTCCTGCATTCACATCCGCAGAAAAGCGGCTGCTTGGATGCGCTTTAGCATCCTGGGCATGACGCCAGCGAATAAAAAAATTGTCTTCCACAATAGTATTTGGAAGCTCTTTATCTCCGGTAAGGTTCTTTGAATATTTTACATTCAGGCCTCCGTCATATCTGTATCTTTTTCTGTAGTTTGTGTTTGCTGTTCCTCCATAGCTCCCGTTAGAATATATGTCTCCGGTAAGGGCAAGATCAACATATTCATTTCCTCCGAAATAAAATCCTCCATCTTTTAAAAAGAATCCCCAGGCTGCAGATTCTCCGTAGGCAGGCATCAGGATCCCGGATCTTCTTCCTTTTCTGTTTGGAAAAAAACCAAATGGAAGAACCAGTGGAGTGGGAATGTCGGCAACTTTTAATACGGCCGGACCAGTAATGATCTTGTCATTAGGGATCACCTTGATCTTTTTAGCTTCAATGTAATAATGTGGATGCTCAAGGTCACAGGTTGTATACTTTCCATTCTTTACATAATAAATATCATTAGAATCTTTTTTAATATCACTACCGTGAATATATCCTTCGTCCTGCTGAGTGATCACATTCTTGATCTTACCTTTCCGTGTGTCGAAATTATAAGCGATCGATCCCGCAACATATTGTCCGTCCTTATTTTTAAAATCCGGTCGCTGTACTTCCTTGCCGCTGCTGTCTTTTACTCCGTAAGCATAAACAACATTGTTCTTAAAATCGATCTCGATAAAACCGGCTTTTAAGGTCATATCTTCATAAACCACAATCGCATTATTATATAAATAAGCTTTCTGATTGGTCATATCGGTGATCATTGAATCATCTGCACGATAATCTACTTTATTGGTAAGAAAAGCTTTTGGAACAGTTTTAGTAAGGGAGTCGGGGTTTTGTGAGAATAAGGAGCTGCTTGCAGTTATTAACATGCAAACGAGGATAAAATATGTTTTTATCAGAACTGAACGCAATTTATACCCCTATTTTTGTGTTTGTTTCACAGTTTCCTTAAAATCCGATACCAATCGGGTTACAGGATTCAAAACTAAAAAAAAAAACCGGAAGACTTGCCAATAAACGAGATAACGTGAAAAAGCTGATCATATTTACATCCATTCTTTTGTCTTCCATTTTTTGGACTTCTTTCGTTCCAAGACTCACTCCGGTATTTGCTGTAAAAACCGTTGTTATCGATGCCGGACATGGAGGTAAAGATCCGGGTTGTCATGGTACTAAACACAAAGAAAAGGATGTTGCTTTGGCTGTGGCTCTCAAGCTTGGGAAATACATAGAGGATAACATGAAAGACGTTCGTGTAGTTTATACACGTAAGACAGATGTATTCCTTGAGCTCCAGGAACGTGCTGAGATCGCCAACAAGGCAAAGGCGGATCTTTTTATTTGTATTCATTGTAATTCAGCATGTTACCGCGATAAAAAACTAAAAAAAGACATTTGTAACGATGATGCTCATGGAGCGGAAACCTATGTTATGGGGATCAAAAATGAGCAGGGGAAGCTGGATGTTGCCAAAAGAGAGAACTCTGCCATCTTACTTGAGGACAATTATGTAAAGAAATACGATGGTTTTGATCCTAATTCAGATGAATCCTACATCATCATGAGTATGTTTACAGATACTTATCTTGAACAGAGTCTGAGTTTTGCTTCTAAGGTGCAAAAGCAATATCGCGGTAAAGCGGGCCGTACTGATAAAGGTGTGAAACGCGCAAGTCTATGGGTTCTCTGGAGGACTTACATGCCCAGTGTATTAACAGAAATAGGTTTTTTAACAAATCCGGAAGAAGAGCAGTTTCTTGGTTCAGCAAAAGGACAGGATTATATTGCTTCAGGTTTATTTCGTGCATTCCGTGAGTATAAGGATGAGGTTGAAGGAATAGCAAAAAAATACGAAGATGAATTTGAGAAGCAGGATTCCTATAAGCTTAGCAAGGAAGACTCAGTAGAAATTTCGGAAATCAAAAAAGTTAAATCAGTAGGAAAAACAGTCCCTGATACTTCTAAGACCAAGCCTGAAGAGAAGAAGATGGAAGCTGTTAAAGAGAAAGATACAAAGATTGAAGTCAAGGTATCTGACCCTCCTTCTTCTCCTATTATTTACAAAGTCCAGATAGCGTCTTCAGAAAAGAAGATCCCCTTGAATTCGGATAAATTTAAGAATGTGGAGAAGCCGGGAGAGTATGAAGACAAAGGGATCTATAAATATACTGCCGGTGAATTCAGCAAGCAGGAAGATGCAGTAAGATTGCAGTCACAATTGCGTAAAAATGGGTTTAAAGATGCATTTGTTATTGCTACCCAGAACGGAAAGAGAATTCCCTTGAAATAATTGAATAAATCATTAAATTTGCTCAGTTACTAAACAAACAATTGTGAAATTATCAAAAGAGGTTAAAGTAGGCTTAGTTACTGTTATCGCCATAGGATGTTTTCTTTATGGCTTCAGCTTTTTAAAAGGGAAAGATTTTTTCTCCACTCAACGTAAATTTTATGCGGTTTATGATAATATTGATGGTTTAGTTGAGGGAAATCCTTTAATGATCAATGGATTTATCGTTGGGATGATCGGGCACATTGAATTGTCAAAAGATACCAGTAAAAATGTAATTGTTACGCTTGTTCTTAATGAGGAGGTCGATATCCCTGATAATTCAATTGCAAAAGTGGTCAGCTCAAATATATTAGGTTCTAAAGCAGTTGAACTTGAAATAGGAAGCGGTACAGTTTACGCTGAAAGTGGAGATACTCTGGCCTCAGCACAGGAAGAAAATTTAAAGTCCTCTGTAAATAAAGTTGTTGCACCCCTGCAGCAAAAAGCTTCTGATCTTCTTTCATCCATTGATTCTGTAATGGTGGTTGTGCAGCAGGTATTCAACGAAAGTGCCCGCGCCAATCTCGCTAAAAGCTTTGAGAGTATCAAACTAGCAATTACTTCACTTCAAAACACCGCTTACCGACTTGATACACTTGTATATACTGAAAAGGCTAAGATCTCCAGCATCCTTACAAAAGTGAATGTACTTGCTAAAACCTTAGCGGATAACAGTGATAAGCTTGGTAATGTCATCAATAATTTTTCTAACATAAGTGATTCGCTGGCAAAATCAAACATAACATCTGTTATTAATAATGCGGATGTTGCATTGTCTCAGGCTTCCTCCATCTTAACAAAAATAGATAAAGGAGAAGGTACAATGGGTATGCTTATCAATAATGATAGTCTTTACCGGAAACTGGACAAATCTGCAGAGGATCTCGACAAATTGCTAAAAGATCTTCGTATCAATCCTGAACGTTACGTTCATATCTCTGTGTTTGGCAGGAAAGACCGCAATAAACCGAAGGATTAATTTCGGATTAAGAATTATTTGATTTCGGATTTGTGGGCAGGTCATCCTGAACTTGTTTCAGGATCTGCGCGGAGCAGTAACTAGAGTATATATTGTTTTAGAACTTACTTCATATGGTTTCAATTATCATTTTCATTTTATTATTCGGAGGCGGTTTCGCCTTTTTCTTTTACAATGTAAGCAAGATCAGGAGAAATATTCTTCTCGGAAAAGATATTGATCGGACTGATAATCCTGCTGCACGCTGGAAGATGATGCTTCTTGTTGCTTTCGGACAAAAGAAAATGTTCAGCAGGCCAATACCCGCTATTCTGCATTTGTTTCTCTATGTCGCTTTCGTGATCACCCAGGTAGAATTAATTGAAATAGTCCTGGATGGCGGCCTTAACAATCACAGAATGTTTCGTCCTGCTTTAGGAGGATTTTACACATTCATGGTGAGTTTTATTGAGATCTTATCTGTTCTTGCATTTATTGGTACTATCGCATTTCTTGCGAGAAGAAATCTTTTAAAAGTTCCTCGTTTAGTTAAAAGTGAATTGAATGGCTGGCCTAAGCTCGATGCTAATTTTATCCTTTTAGGCGAGATCACTTTGATCTGTTTTATTTTCATGATGAACGGAGCTGATGAGGTGTTATATTCCAGAGGCGTTTCACATGCCCAGGATCTTGGTGACGGCTCTCTTGGTTTAACTATCAGCAGTCATCTCGGACCAATGTTGTTCGGAGGAATGTCTGATCACTCTTTACACATTATTGAACGGATAGGTTGGTGGGGACATATTTGTATGGTTCTTGGTTTCCTGAATTATCTTCCTTATTCAAAGCATTTCCATATTCTTTTGGCTTTTCCAAACGTGTATTATGCAAGTCTGGAAGAAAAAGGAAAATTTACAAATCTTGAATCAGTAACAAATGAGGTGAAAGCGATGATGGACCCTTCATTTACTCCACCTGCAGCTGATCCCAATATTCCCATGCGCTTCGGTGCAAAAGAAGTAACTGACCTTCACTGGAAACAATTACTGGACGCTTACACATGCACTGAATGCGGAAGATGTACTTCTGCTTGTCCGGCTAACATAACAGGGAAAGTGTTATCACCGCGTTTAATCATGATGAAAACGCGCGACCGCCTTGAAGAAGTTGGTAAAAATATAGATGCGAATAAAGGTGAATTAAAGGATGATGGTAAATCACTTTTACATGATTACATAACACCTGAAGAGCTTTGGGCATGTACAAGCTGTAATGCATGTGTGCAAGAATGTCCTGTAAACATTGATCCTTTAAGTATCATCATGGATCTGAGAAGATATCTTGTAATGGAGCAAAGTGCTGCACCAACAGAATTAAACATGATGTTCAACAATATGGAGAATAATGGTGCTCCATGGCAGTTTTCTCCGAGTGACAGGTTGAACTGGAAAAACGAGGCGTAAAAGATTACCACTAAGGCACGAAGACACTAATAATCACAAAGGATATTTTTTATTCGCAGTAAAAAAATAAAATTATGAGTGAATTACAAATAAGAACAATGGCCGATTATATGGCAAGCGGTGAAACACCTGAGATATTATTCTGGGTTGGATGTGCCGGATGTGCCGGAAGTTTTGATGATCGCGCAAAAAAGATCACGAAAGCCATTGTGAAAATATTAAATCATGCAAATGTAAAGTTTGCTGTTTTGGGTACTGAGGAAAGCTGTACAGGTGATCCTGCAAAACGCGCAGGAAATGAATTCCTGTTTCAGATGCAAGCAATGACCAATATTACTGTAATGAATGGGTATGAAGTGAAGAAGATAGTTACGGGATGTCCACATTGTTTCAATACATTAAAAAATGAATATCCTTCTCTTGGAGGAAAGTATGAGGTGATTCATCATACCCAATTAATGCAGGAATTGTTGGATAATGGTCGTATAAAAATTGAAGGCGGAAATTTCAAAGGGAAGAAGATTACTTTTCATGATCCGTGTTATCTGGGAAGAGGAAATGATGTTTATGAGGCTCCGCGATCTGTAATGATAAATTTGGATGCTGAGCTTGCGGAAATGAAGCGCAGCCGTCAGAATGGTTTATGCTGCGGTGCTGGTGGAGCACAAATGTTCAAAGAAGCTGAAAAAGGAAATAAAGAGGTGAATGTTGAACGTTCAGAAGAAGCTCTCGCTTTAAATCCTGATGTGATAGCAGTTGGTTGTCCTTTTTGTATGACCATGATGACTGATGGAGTAAAGCATTTCAATAAAGAAAATACAGTAAAGGTTCTGGATGTTGCTGAGCTGATCGCGCAGGCTAATGATTTATAGTACGGATATTCGTGTGTTGGGTCATCCTGAACTTGTTTCAGGAACTGCGCGAAAGGAATGAAAACGGGATACATCTATATCATGAGCAATGTAAAGAGAAATGTGTTTTACATTGGTGTTACGAGTGACCTTGAAGAGAGAGTAGCACAGCACAAGGAAGGAATTGGTCGTAGCTTCACCTCTAAATACTCCATTATTTAGTTTATTTCGAACGTATATTTGATATCGAGCAAACAATTAAACGAGAAAAACAATTAAAGCGTTGGCATCGCGATTGGAAAATAAATTTGATAAGATCAATCAATCCTGAAATGAAGGATCTTATTTTGACCGGCCTGCCCGCAGATCCTGAAACAAGTTCAGGATGACCAACCCGCTAATAAAAAATAAAAATGAATTCAATCCATAACATGCCTCCCGATGCCCGTGTTTGGGTTTATCAAAGTAACAAAGCTTTGACAGATGCTGAGGTGAAATTAATTCAGGAAGAAGGAGGAAAATTTCTAACAGACTGGAATGCTCACGGGGCTGCTTTAAGAGCGTCATTCGAAGTTTTGTACAATCGCTTTGTTGTAATAGGTGTGGATGAGAAACAAGCTTTAGCAAGTGGCTGCAGCATTGATAAATCGGTGCATTTTATAAAAAGTCTGGAGCAAAAATTCAATCTGAATTTTTTCGATCGTATGCAGGTTGCTTATAAAAATGAAGGGCTGATCCTTGCATGTTCTCTTTCAGAATTTGAAAAACTTGCTGAACAAAAAAAGGTAAATGAAAACACCATTGTGTTCAACAACATGGTTTCTAATAAATCTTCCTTTGAAAAAGAATGGGAGGTTCCTCTAAAGAATAGCTGGCAAAACAGAGTTTTGAAATAATGCGAAATGGATTTATTCTCTCCTTACTATTAACTATAATCCTTTCTTCCTGTACAAAAGACAAGGGACAGGTCCCATTCCAGGTAAATGACAGATCAGTTTTTGACTTGGTTTTGCAAACGGCCGGATCTGGCTATTATCAATCCGGAGCAGTATTACCCGGAGCAGGAAACAGTCCGCATGGAAGTTTTAAATTAAGGATGAACAATGTGGCTCAGCGGATTTTGAATAGTGCGGGTGAACTGCCTGCCGGGGGAGCGGTGTTTCCGGATTCTTCACTTATCGTCAAGGAAATTCAATCACCGGGAGAAATTCAATATGCTGTAATGTATAAAAACGGGAGATCCTGGGCATGGGCGGAATTCAGAGGAGACGGGAAGGCAATTTATACAATTACAGCCAATGGAGCGTCATGTATCTCATGTCATTCAGTTACACCTAATCGTGATCTTGTGAGAACATTTGATCTGCATTAAATTTATTCCTGCTCTTTCACTTTTTCCCAACCTTCACTGTCTGCAATTTTATCCAATAAACTTTCCAGTTCTTTTAATTCTGCAGGGGCGTTGTAACGATCGCGTATTTTTTTAGATTTTCCTCCAAAGGAATAGCTGACATATTTGGAAGGAATATCAGTCATTTCTGAATTGTACTCATCTTTCAGTTCAAAAAAATTGGCTTTATCAAAAGCCTCTGAAAGAGTAAAAAGTTCTTCATCAGAAATATTCTTTGTATAATTTCCGAGCTTTTCTACATTCGATTCACCAGTATATGAGATCTTATTTGTTTCTGCATTTATGGTCATAGTGAAAGCCGGGCAAGTTCCAAAACAAACTGTTTTTTGATAACCAATTATCATCGCTTTCAAATTCTCCTGTCTGCTCGGTGGAGTAGGAGTTGACGTCACCTGCTTAGGCTCATTGCATGGGGCAAGTAAAAAAAGGAATGAAGAAAGAAATAGAAATTTCATATAGATTAGTTTTTACTACCAGGTGAAAATATCCTTATAAGTAAGCGGACGCTCTTTAATACGCCAGCTGAAGTTTTTTAGTTTAAGTTCTTTTACATCAACTTTGTCGAGAGGATAAAGAGAGGCTTCGGGCTTTGTAAGAAAGATGATTCTGTCCAGCTCATTATCTTTCAATAGTATTTTCATGTCACTGCAGTCGGCACGGTTTACGGCTTTAAGTTCTTCTTTTTCTTTTACAAAAAAGATGGTTTGGCTGTTACCTTCAACGTTTATCTTATATAATTTATTTTCATTAAAAAAGCCCTTCATGTATTTTCCCCGTGCCTGGTTATAACGAAGACTATCTTCCTGAGAAACAAGAAATCCGGTTCCGAAAAGTTCAATGGTTTTGATTGATTTACTTCCTGTAATTACTTTTATGCTGTCGGAGGTTAGCTGATTCACATCAGACCAAAGGATGGGTTTTCCGAATAATTTCATTATAGAATCATACGTGGTATAAATAAGTGAATCGCATTTACCCTGCATATCCTTTTTGAAGAATTTCACTTTATGATAAGCAAAAAGTCGCTGATCATTATCATATTCAGTAGTGTCATTTGGATTATTAGGATCCTTAGTAGCCGATTCAATATTTTCACTTCTTCTCTTCTTAGGGGATTTTATTTTTCCACCTGATGCTGCTGCTCTTGCGGAAGCTTCACCCCAGGCCTTTAATGTGTCAGCATGTACGTATAACGTATCATCTTCGTACACCTGTGTCAATAGTGCTTTTCCTGTCATCACAGAAAGATCTTCGAATTCATAATAAACAGCAAGATCTCCGCTTATATTAATTTTCTTAGCCGTATCAATTATCTGTACATTTTTCTTTGCTTTCCCGATTCCCTGTTTACGATCATAGTATAAACTATCTCCCGACATCTTCTGTGCACTTGTAAGGATATATGAATTTTTGCTGAAGCGCGAAAGATCCTTGTTGGTATCATACCATCCATCTTCGCAATAGATAAGGTTTTGTTTGCTTTTAATAGTGGTTGGTCCTGTAAAATACGTGATCTTGGAAGTGGTGTTATACCGCATGGTATCACAGTTGATCACGAACTGAGGATTTGTAAGTACTACATTTTTTTTAAAGGTAAGATCGTTTGATTTGGCGAAAAAATAGCCTTGGTCACTTGTAAGAAGATTGTCTTTATTCACAATCTTAGCGCCTGATGCATATGAACCTACACTTGTTGTGATGTCGTAAACAAGCTCCTGAGTTGTGAGCTGCATATCGGTTTTATTTACAATAACATTTTTTGTCAGGATAGCTTTTTTTGAATTCCCGTTGTATTTGAGGAGATCACCATAGAGGTGAATGGTATCATTCTGTTGAATGTGTACATGTCCGAAGGCGTCAAGAGAATTATCATTATACAGATAAGCGCTGTCACAAAACATTAGAACGGCATCGTGTTTTAATCTCACATCACCAATCAATCGTTTTGCACCATTGCCGATCTTGTTATCAAATCTAAGAGCACCGGCATTAAGGATCTCGATCTTTTTACCCCCGGAATTAACAGAAGTTTGAGCAGCTGTAGTGCAAGGGAGCACAAAAGAACACACAAACAAAACAAAAATATAATAGAAGTATTTTGTGTGCGTTGACATTCGAAAGCTATTAAGAAATTTTATCCTGTTTTTTGAAACAGGTAAATATTCTGTTCAAATTTTATACCAGCTCTTTTTTACGGATAAGTGTCTGAATGCGGTCTGGACCTACAGAAACAACAGTAATAGGAACACCTGTGGCACGTTCAATAAATGCGATATATTCATTTAAAGCTTCAGGCATTTGTTCAGGATCGTTCAAGCCTGTAAGATCCTGTTTCCAGCCTTTTAATTCAGTATAAACTGGTGTAAGTAATTCAGGAGAATAATCGTAAGGAAGATAATCGATCTGCTTTCCCTGGTAGTTATAAGCAGTACATACTTTTATTTTTTCGAAACCGCTGAGGATATCAGCTTTCATCATCAATAATTCTGTTACCCCATTGATCATAACAGCATATTTTAAAGCAGGAATATCAAGCCAGCCGGTTCTTCTCGGGCGGCCTGTAACGGAACCGAATTCACGTCCGTTATTACGGATCTGGTCACCTGTTTCATCATGTAATTCAGTTGGAAAAGGACCACTACCAACGCGTGTGCAATAAGCTTTGAAAATTCCGAAAACATTTCCAATGCGATTAGGAGCAATGCCTAAACCGGTGCAAGCGCCTGCACAAATGGTATTTGAAGAAGTAACAAAAGGGTAAGAACCGAAATCAATATCCAATAATGAACCTTGAGCACCTTCTGCAAGAATTGCCTTGTTGTTTTTTAGAGCATCATTGATATAATGCTCACTCTCAATTTGTTTAAAACCTTTCAGAGCTTCAATTGCATTGAACCATTCAGGTTCCATATCGGTAAGGTTATATTCAAAATTATGATGACTCAGGATCTGTTTGTGTTTCTCAACAAGAGCATTGTATTTTTCTTTGAAGTTAGGAAGAAGGATATCACCCATGCGGATACCGTTACGTCCTGTTTTATCCATATAAGTTGGCCCGATACCTTTAAGGGTGGAGCCGATCTTTTCTTTTCCTTTCGATGCTTCAGAAGCAGCATCAAGCAAACGGTGAGTAGGAAGAATAAGATGAGCTTTCTGAGCGAAGAACAGTTTTGATTTAACATCTACTCCCATTTTGATCAGGGCTTCTATTTCAGCCATCAGTACAACAGGATCAATAACAACACCGTTCCCGATTATGTTTATTGAATTTCCATGAAATATCCCGGAAGGTATTGTTCTTAAAACATGCTTAATCCCATTGAATTCTAGTGTATGCCCGGCATTTGGCCCACCCTGAAAACGCCCGATAATATCATATTTAGGGGTTAATACATCAACGATTTTACCTTTTCCTTCGTCTCCCCATTGAAGACCCAATAATACATCTACCTTCATTATAATGTTTTGATTTGTTGAATTTTTATTTTGTTGAATTATTTGTTCAATACAGCAACTGCTTCTTCTGTTGAGTCGCTTACATTGAATACACTATTAAGCTTTGTGATCACTAAAAGCTCATTGATCTTTTTGTTTACACAGCAAATAGCAACATCACCACCGGCTTTACGGGCCTTTGTAAGGATGTTTATAAAAACATTTAATCCGCTGCTGTTAATATATTTAAGATCCTGGAGGTTAAGGAGAACTTTGCTGTCACCCTCAGAAACAGCTTTGTCAATCTCTTCAAGCATACTTACTGCTTGATTCCGATCTATAAGTTCACCCATTAAATGATATGTTTTAATATGCTGTTCAGTGGTTGATTTGTAGTTGAAGACCATATTCCGTGTATTTATTTTTTTAATTTTTTGTGTTCACAAACTCCGTTAGCAGCAAGCTTGTTGCATTTTCCATAAAGGTTTAGAGAATGATGAGAAATGTTGAAGTCAAGAATATCTCCTGCCATTTTCTGGATCTGCTGTATTCTCGGATCACAGAATTCAAATACTTTTTCACAATCCTGACATATTAAATGATCGTGCTGTTTATATTCAAAAGACTTTTCAAACTGAGCAAGGTTTTTTCCAAACTGATGTTTAGTTACCAGGTTTGAATTTAATAAAAGTTCAATGGTATTATACAAGGTAGCTCTGCTTACCCTGTATTTTTTATTTTTCATGTGAATGTAAAGCGACTCAATATCAAAATGTCCTCCATGTGAATAGATCTCATTCAATATAGCAAACCGCTCCGGAGTTTTTCTGTGTCCGTGCGTGGTAAGGTAATCGGAAAAAAGTTGTTTAACGGTTTCTTTTGTGTCAACAGCAGCCATTGTTCCCAAACGA
>JAJTCJ010000135.1 GCA_021323165.1 Bacteroidota bacterium
GCTACAGCAATTTTGCACGTAATAAACAACAATATCAAAACAACTTTTCTCATTGGAGTATGGTAATTTTTGTATTAATCTTAGCTAATTTATAACAGTTTTCCTTATAATTCTTAATCTTTTAGACCAATCTTAGTATTAGGGCGATAAAAGACGCTGGTGGTTTTTTACGGTAGTTTATGCTGAAAGTTACAAATCCTGCATTATTTTTTTAAGTTTTTGATCATATCTGCAGTCATAGCTTTCAGGTCGAATTCCGGTTGCCAATTCCAGTCTTTTTTAGCTTCTTGAGAATCAATGCTTTGAGGCCAACTATCAGCTATTTGTTGGCGAGAATCAGGAGCATAACTTATCTTAAATTCCGGGATATATTTCTTTATTTCTTCCGCAATATCATTCGGGGAGAAACTAAATCCTGAAAGATTATAGCTTGATCTGATCTTTACCTTCTTCGGCTCAGCCTGCATGATCCCGATGGTAGCTTTAATTGCATCAGGCATATACATCATTGGAAGAATGGTGTTTTCAGATAAAAAACACTCATATTTCCCGGATTTTAATGCTTCATGGAAAATGTGAACTGCATAATCAGTAGTTCCACCCCCAGGAGCCGATTTCCATCCTATTAATCCCGGATAACGGAGACTTCGTACATCCACACCATATTTATTAAAATAATATTCGCACCAGCGCTCTCCAGCCTGTTTACTTATTCCATATACCGTGCTGGGTTCCATTACTGTAAACTGAGGCGTATTGACTTTTGGAGTATTTGGTCCAAAAACAGCAATAGAGCTTGGCCAGTAAACCTGACGTATGATTTTTTCTTTCGCAAGGTCCAGGACATTAAAAAGCCCCTGCATATTAAGATCCCATCCAAATTTTGGCATTTTTTCGGCAGTTGCAGAAAGTAATGCAGCTAAAAGATAGATCTGTGTTATTTTATGCCGTTTTACTATTGTAAGAAGCCCTTGTGCATCCATAACATCAATCACTTCGAAGGGGCCTTCCTTTGCCTGCTCGGTAACCTTCACATCAGAAGCTATTACACTGTCGATCCCATAAATATCTCTTAAATTCTGAACTAATTCGGTTCCGATCTGGCCGGAAGAACCGATCACTAATATTTTTTCACTCGTTTGCATACCTTAATATTAAAAGCTAAATATCTTAATTTATATTTAATATCAAAAAGTCCTTTACGGAAATTCAATAGTAATTATCGTTTGCGTTTAGATTCTGAGGAATACTAATTCACTTTGGAGTAGCTAATTAGTATATGATCTGTTAAAATTGAGTTCAAGGTAAAAAAAATATCTCTGCAGGCAAAATCAGCGGATTTTTCAGCCTTTCTCACCTAATGGAACTTACAAATCCTTATCTTTGCAGGAATTTAAAATCCCTGACACTATGTTCTTGCATAACAGAGTTAACAAAAAGGAGCTTAAAAAACGCATACAGGAAGAATCCATCAAAAGGATCACTGTTTCGTTTTACCGTTATGTCATAATTGATAATCCCACGGAGCTTCGCGATAATTTATTTAAAAAATGGGACGCCATAGGCGTCCTTGGCCGCATCTATGTTGCCAATGAAGGAATCAATGCTCAGATGAGTGTTCCTGAAGAAAACTGGGAGCATTTCAAAACACATCTCAATTCCGACAAGCGTTTCGAAAATGTTCCTTTAAAAATAGCGGTGGAGGATGATGGAAAATCATTTTACAAGCTGGCTGTGAAAGTTCGCAACAAGATAGTTGCCGATGGACTTGATGATAATGCTTTTGATGTAACTAACGTTGGAAATCATTTGAACGCAATTGAGTTCAATGCAGCGATGGAAGATCCGGAAACGATCATTGTTGATATGCGTAATCATTACGAGACCGAAGTTGGACGTTTTGTAGGTGCGATCTGTCCTGATGCAGATACTTTCCGTGAAGAGCTTCCGATGGTTGTTGATGAATTAAAGGATAAGAAAGATAAAAAAATCATCATGTACTGCACCGGAGGTGTCCGCTGTGAAAAAGCAAGCGCCTATCTGAAGCATCATGGTTTTAATGATGTGAATCAGCTTCATGGTGGAATTATAGATTATGTGCGGCAGATAAAGGCGGAGGGTATTCCTTCTAAATTTATCGGGAAGAACTTTGTATTTGATGAAAGAGTGGGTGAAAGAATTACCGATGATATTATTGCAGAATGCCATCAATGTGGAAAGCCATGTGATACTCACGTAAACTGCGCCAATGATGATTGCCACCTGCTGTTCATTCAGTGTGAAGAATGCGCTGAAGAAATGAAGGGTTGTTGTACTCCGGAGTGTGTGCACATATCGTCCCTTTCTGTCGAAGAGCAGAAGTTATTAAGAAGAGGGAGAAAGAAAGAAGATTCCCTTTCTGTTTATAAGAGCAGGTTGCGGCCCGATCTTAAAAAAATAATCGCAAATAAAGGCTAACCGAAGTAATTCGTCAAGGATTTAATTTTAAAGGCATGGCTGAAAGGCTGTGCCTTTTTAATAAGGATTTTTTCTTTCCATTAATTTTCGCACATTCGCAAAAAGATTCCAGTGCGATTCATTAAGGTTGTTTTCATTTTTTATGTTTTATCATCTTCGGTTTATTCTCAGAATATACTTGAAGGTAAAGTTCTTGATTCCGACAAGGACACACCATTAGCTTTTGTAAATATATCAGTAGAAGGCAGTTCAACCGGGTTTTCAACTGATATTGACGGGAAGTTCAGTATAGTATCATCTGTTCCTGTAAGTAAAGTTTATTTTAGTTATGTAGGATATGAATTGCTTGAATATCCTGTTGATGCTCATGAGAAAAAACTAATCATCCGATTAAAGAAGAAGAGTTATGATCTCAATGAAGTCGAAATACTGCCGGGAGAAAATCCTGCACACAGAATTATAAAGCTGGTCACTAAAAACCGCGATCATAATAATCCGGATAAGATCCAATCTTACACCTGCAATACTTACAGTAAAACATATTGGGATCTTGTTTATAATACAGATGAGCTGAATACCAAAAACGATTCTTTACAGGTCGATTCATTAAAGTCCAGACTTAGGATTTTTTCCGAGACCTCACATCTGCTGATGATGGAATCGGTGACAGAAAGAAAATACCTGTCACCTGATTTTCTCAAGGAAACGGTAACAGGAACCAAGGTTTCCGGCTTTAAAGATCCCTCCTTTTCCACTTCAGCTACTGATCTTCAGCCCTTCAGTTTCTATGATGATCATTTCAAAATATTAGGTAAAAATTATTTAAATCCCATTACAGGAGGAAGCACTTCTAAATATTTCTTTAATCTTGAAGATACTTTATACCAGAATAATGATTCCGTATTTATTATTTCTTTCAGGCCTTTAAAAGGAAAAAACTTTGAAGGACTTGAAGGTGTTTTATACATTAATACAAATGGATATGCCATACAAAATGTAATTGCTTCTCCTTACGACAAAGGATTAATTGATATTAAAATCCAGCAGCAATACTCTTTAACTGATGGAAAACAATGGTTTCCCAATCAATTGAATTATGAGTTGTTCTATAAAAAATATCCATCAAAATATATGGGTATGAAACTTACAGGAAAAAGTTATGTCACGAATGTCAGGTTAAATGTACCATTGCGAAAAAAAGAATTTGATGAAAAAACAATTGTACTCGCACCGGACGCAACTCAAAAAGATGATGAATACTGGAAAGCAAATCGTATCGATACACTGGATCAGAAAGAAAAGAAAACGTATATTGTAATTGATAGTTTAGGAAAAAAACAGAATTTCGACCGAATATTAAAAATTTTTGAAGCCTTATATACTCTTCAGATCCCAATTTCTTTTATTAGTATTGACCTTAATAAAATTATAGGATTTAACGATTACGAAGTCATCAGGGGTGGAATAGGTTTGCATACAAATGACAAGCTATCACCGTATTTTAGTGTAGGCGGATATATCGCATACGGTTATAAAGATTCGATCACAAAATATGGCTTTGATCTCAAGGTAAAACCTATCAAAGGAAATAAGGACTTTTATATAAAAGCTTTATATTCTAATGATCTTTCAGAGCCGGCTAAAACACAATATTTCTACACTAAGTATAATTTCAACAGAAATACCATGACCTTCAGAATGGATTTCATTGAGCAAAAAGAGATAAGCGTTAATTTCAGAGCTTTCAATTATTTAACTTCGAATATTGCCTACAATGAAAGTTTCAGAATTCCTAAATACGATTATATATTCCTCCCTGAAAAAGATGATCTGACGGCTACTTCCATAGGATTCAGATCCGCAGAGATCAGGATAAAAGGAAGGTACGCCTACAAGGAAAAGCTTATTCAATCACTTGGTCAAATGATCTCTGATGGAACAAAATATCCGATTTTATATTTTGCCTATACCAAAGGAATAAAAGGTTCAACAGATTTTGCCAATTACGATTACAACAGGTTTTCCCTGGGTATTGAAAAAATATTTTTGATTAAAAACATAGGAAAGACAAAACTACTTCTGGAAGGAGGATATCTGAGCGGGAATGTGCCTTACTCATTCCTTTTTAATGGTAATGGAAGTAATAATAATGATAGTTATTTATATGTAGAGAATTCATTTCAGACAATGGGACTTTATGAGTTTGTATCTGATAAATACATTAATTTATTTTTCTCACATGACTTTGGTTCTCTGCTTTTTAAACATAAAAATTTTCGGCCTCAGCCGGTAATTTTTACCAGCATTGGTTATGGGACTCTCAGGAACCCCCGTCAGCATTTGAATATTGACTTAAATACTATGGAGAAGGGTTACTTTGAAAGCGGGTTACTGATAAATAATCTACTTCGTTTTAATTATTATAACATAGCTTACCTTGGTTTGGGCGGAGGTGCCTTTATGAGATACGGAAGCTATTCCTCAACAAATATGGAGCAAAATCTGACCTATAAATTCTCTCTGGTTGTAACATTTTGAGTGCCTTTTTTCTCACTGTTTTCGGGTTTTGCCAGTATTATTATTATGCTTAATTTCGGGAAGTAGGATGGTGAACCGGATTCACTCATAATAATTGAAGACTATGTGGGCATCATAATAATTGAAGACTATGTGGGCAGCCATTGCAAGATTTATTTTACGTAACAGATTAGCTATAATTATTGTCCTCGGAATACTCACCGTTGGACTTGGATATTATGGCAGCAAGGCTGAAATTTCTTACGAAGCTCCCAAGCTCCTCCCTGATAATGATACTACTGCAATTGAATATAAAGAATTTAAGAAACGTTTCGGACAGGACGGCAGTGTTATGGTTCTGGGCATTCCCGACAGCAATCTTTATGAATTAAAAACATTTAATGAATGGTATGATCTGGGTAATGCCCTGAAAGATGTGTGGGGAGTTAAAGAAGTGGTGTCTGTTGCAAGACTTCAAACACTGGTCAAAAATGACAGTCTGAATAAATTTGAGAATATTCAAATACTTTCTGAAAAACCGAAGTCGCAATCGGTGGTTGATAGTATAAAAAAAGTAATCACCAGTTTGCCTTTCTACAATGGCATCGTTTATAATGATACCCTGAATTCCACTCTGATGATGATCACCTTCGACAATAAACTGTTGAACACGAAGAACAGGCTTGCGATAGTGGATTCGATTACTGCGCAGGTAAATAAATTCGAAGCAGCATCCAAAATAAAGGTTCGTTTTTCAGGAATGCCATATATCAGATCTGCTGTAGCACGGAAGATCCAGAATGAAATGACGTTATTCATGGTACTTGCATTTGTTGTCACAGCAATAATTCTGATGTTATTCTTCCGTTCGTTTCTGCCGGTTATATTTTCTCTTGCAGTAGTGTTTGTAGGTGTGATCTGGTCTGTGGGTTTACTTGTTTTATTTGGTTATCATATTTCAGTCCTTACCGGATTGATTCCTCCTTTGCTTATAGTTATTGGGGTACCCAATTGCATTATGCTTCTTAATAAATACCACACGGAATTTAAGATCCATGGGAATAAAATGAAAGCCTTATCGCGATCGATAGAGAAAGTCAGTATTTCTCTATTTATGGCGAACATTACAACATCTATTGGCTTTGCTGTTTTTTGTTCAACCGACAGCCAGGTGCTTTTTGAATTCGGATTGATATCTTCTATCAGTGTAATGTTGACATACGCGGTGTCATTAATGCTTGTTCCTATTGTATTTAGTTTTCTGCCCGCTCCCTCCCTGAAACATACAAAACATCTTCAGAGCAAGCTGATTCAAAAGATTCTTGAAAAAATAGATTACTGGGTTCATCACCACAGACCAAAAATTTATATAACGGTTATTGTTGTTGTGATAATCTCTGTTTTTGGGATGACTAAAATATTGCCTTTGGGTTATGTGGTGGATGATCTTCCTAAGAAGGATCCTATTCTGCTGGATCTTAAATATTTTGAAGAAAAATATAATGGGGTGCTTCCTTTTGAGATCAGTATCGATACTAAGAAACCGAATGGGGTATTTGCTGATGGGGGAAGAACACTGTATAAGATCAATAAGCTTCAGAAGCTGTTTTTGCAATATCCGGAATTTTCAAAAGCAGTTTCCGTTGTTGAGGGAATTAAATTTGCAAATCAGGCTTATAATGATGGTGAAATAAAAAGCTATCGCTTGCCGGGTGCAATGGACCTGCAAAAGCTTTCGGATTTCTCAAAGGAAGAAGTAAAAGGCCGGCAGAACATGTTTGCAGCTTTTATTGACAGCACAAAAAGATATACGCGTATCAGTATTCAGATGAAGGATATCGGCTCTATCGAAATGACAAAATTGGTTGATAAAATAAAACCAAGGGTTGATAGTATCTTCAATTTTGATTATGAAACAAATTCTTTTTTGCCTTCAGATAAGAGTTATAAAGTTGTTATAACCGGAAACAGCTTAATGTTTCTGCAGGGCAATAAATTTCTAGTAAAGAATCTTCTTGAAAGTGTTTTGTTAGCAGTAATTCTAATTGCAATTGTATTGTATATGTTGTTCATGTCACCCCGAATGATCTTCATTTCAGTTTTGCCAAGCCTGATCCCTCTTTTAATGACAGCGGGTATCATGGGTTTCTTTCACATTTACATTAAGCCGAGTACGATTCTTGTTTTTAGTATTGCATTTGGAATTGCTTCTGACGGAACATTGTATTTTTTAACAAAGTACAGGCAGGAATTAAAACTGACACATGGCAGTATTTCAAAAGCGGTTTCATTAACTATAAAAGAAACAGGCGTAAGTATGATCTATACGGCAATCATATTATTTTGCGGTTTTGGTATATTTGCAGCTTCAAGCTTTGGAGGAACAGCTGCACTTGGAATTCTTATATCAGTTACTTTGCTTGTTGCATATTGTTCTAACCTTATTTTGCTGCCTTGCTTTTTGTTAACACTGGAAAAAAGATTAACTAACAAAGCTTTTATGCATGAACCTCTGATTGATGTATTCGATGAGGAAGAAGATATTGATCTGGATGAATTAAAAATTGAAAAAAAGAAATAGTCTGAATTAATCTAAACAACAAATGAAAGGAATTATTCTTGCCGGTGGATCCGGAACACGTCTTCACCCTTTAACCCTGGCCGTAAGTAAGCAATTAATGCCGGTTTATGATAAGCCTATGATCTACTATCCAATGTCAGTTTTAATGATGGCGGGTATTTCGGAGATCCTTATTATTTCCACTCCTCATGATCTTCCTCATTTTGAAAAGTTATTAGGTGACGGTAAAAGCCTGGGATGTAAATTCAGCTATGCTGTTCAGGAAGTGCCCAATGGTTTAGCTCAGGCTTTTGTGATTGGTGAAAAGTTCATCGGTAACGATTCTGTTGCCCTGATACTTGGTGATAATATTTTCTATGGAGCCGGATTGGGCAGACTTTTACAACAACATCAGAAGCCTGCAGGCGGAGTGGTGTTTGCATATCATGTCTCAGATCCGGAACGGTATGGTGTAGTGGAATTTGATAGTGAAGGAAAAGTTTTGTCGATCGAGGAAAAGCCAAAAGAACCGAAATCAAACTATGCGGTTCCCGGTCTGTATTTCTATGATAATTCAGTTATTGATATTGCAAAGAAATTGAAACCGAGTCCTCGCGGTGAATATGAGATCACTGATGTGAATAAGGAATATTTAAAACAAGGGAAATTAAAAGTTGGTATCCTCGACAGAGGAACGGCATGGTTGGATACAGGTACTTTCGCTTCACTGATGCAGGCCGGACAATTTGTTCAGGTAATTGAAGAACGTCAAGGTTTAAGAATAGGCTGTATCGAAGAAGTCGCCTACAGAATGGGCTATATTACAAAAGAGCAATTGAAAAAAATTGCTGAACCTTTGGTTAAGAGTGGCTATGGTTCATACCTTTTAAAACAAATCGAGTAATAAATTCCGTAGAACAGCGTGAGTAAAATTTCAGAATTTCAGCAAAAAGTGGAAGCTGCGCTTAAAGGCAAAAGCTACGGAGCTCATCCAAAAGAACTTTATGAGCCCATAGAATATATTATGTCTTTGGGTGGAAAACGAATGAGGCCTGTTCTTGTTCTGATGGCGTGTGACTTTTTTGATGGTGATGTGGACAAGGCTTTGCATCCTTCAATTGCGGTTGAATTGTTTCACAACTTTACACTGGTGCATGATGACATTATGGATAAAGCTCCGTTAAGACGCGGAAAACAAACTGTTCATGAAAAGTGGAATGATAATATAGCTATCCTTAGCGGAGATGCGATGATGGTAAGAGCTTATCAGGAATTGTGTAAAGCTGATCCGGCTCTTCTTCCAAGGTTACTTGAGATTTTTAGTGATACGGCTGCAAAAGTTTGTGAAGGCCAGCAGCTGGATATGAATTACGAAAAAGTTCAGAGAGTGGCTATTCCTAATTATATTAAAATGATAGAATTAAAGACTGCTGTTTTGCTTGGCGGTGCTTTGAAGATGGGGGCAATAATTGGTGGTGCAAGGGAAGAAGACGCTCAGCGATTATATGATTTCGGAAAACACATAGGTGTTGCTTTTCAGCTTCAGGATGATATTCTTGATGTATATGCTGATGCTGAAAAATTCGGGAAGCAAAAGGGAGGAGACATCATTGCAAATAAGAAAACATATTTGCTTCTAAAGGCTATGGAAATGGCTAATACAAACAGGTATTTAAAAGAAGAACTTGATCAATGGATAGCCGCTCCTGAATTTAATGCGCAAGAGAAGGTAGAGGCAGTGACCAATATTTATAATTTCTTAAATGTAAAAGAACTCGCCCGGACAGAAATGAAGAAGCATTATGATTCTGCACTTGCTTGTCTTAAAGATATTCCTGTGTCTGATGAAAAGAAAAAATGGCTGATAGCTTTTGCTGATAGTCTAATGGTGAGGGAAGTATAGTCCGGATAACAAATCTTTCCTGATTTACGAACCTGTTTTTTATTGTGTGTTGTTAGTTCGAGTGTTTTTTCCTTTTCAGAGAAAACGGATCGGGAACGTGTGTTGGGTAGCAACTATTTCGCCAATAAATTTTCCAGAGCATCTTTTAGTTTCCTGAATTTAAATTTAAATCCTGTATTCTCAATCTTATGAGATGAAACTCTGTTTCCGTTAAGCAGCATTTGGGCCATTTCTCCAAATAATAGCTTCAAAATAAATTCAGGAACATTTGGAAAGAAAAAGGGTTTATGAAGTATCTCAGCAATTGTTTTCATGAAATCTTTATTTGTAGTATGTTCCGCAGCAACTGCATTATAGGTGCCGCTCATTTTCTTTTCTTCTATAGCCATCACAAACAGTTCGCATAAATCATCGATATGGATCCAGGGCATGAATTGCCTGCCGCTTGCCAAAGGAGAACCAAATCCTAACCGAACTGCGGGAATCATTTTTTCTAATGCTCCTCCGTCATCAGAAAGAACAACACCTAAACGAAATATTACAGTTCTAATGTCATGACTTTCTATTAGTTTCGTTTCGTTTTCCCATAAATAGCAAGTGTTTCCTAAAAAGTCATTGCCATGCAGATCATCTTCATTGAAAATTTTGTCGCTGGTGATTGCACCGTAAAACCCAATGGCAGAAACCGAAATAAAGGCTTTTATTTTGTTTTTGTTTCTATGTATGCTTTCAGCTAATAATTGAATACTTTTTGTCCTGCTGTTGATAATCTCTTCTTTTCTTTCCTTCGACCAGCGTTTATCAGCAATTCCAGCGCCCGCAAGGTTGATAATGTAATCTGCGTTAGCAACAGCATCGTCATCAATTGTTCCTTTACTTACATTCCAGATAAATGTTTTATAATTATTGTTCTCTGCAGCATATCTGTTGAGGTGAATGACATTATATCCTCTTTTTTTAAGAAAGGTAGAAAGGTGCTTTCCAATCAATCCGGAAGCACCGGTTATCAGTACTGTTTCCATAATGGTGTTTTAGCGAATTTACGATTATAGCTTATATTTAAGATTAATAATATTTTGCATTTAAGCTTTTTGTAAATTCGTTAAAAAAAGAATCATGGTTTATAACAAGCATATTTTTATATGTGTCAATCAGCGCGCAGAAGGTGCGCATAGAAAAAGCTGCGGTGAATCTCACGGGATGGAAATTGTTGATGCATTTAAGAAGAAAATAAAAGAACTTGATCTGCCTGTTAAATTACGGGCTCAAAAGGCGGGTTGCCTTGATATTTGCGATTTCGGCCAAACCATTGTTATTTATCCTGAAGGTGTTTTTTATGTTGGAGTTGAATTAGATGATGTTAATGAGATCATCAATGAACATCTTATGAATGATCGGGTAGTTGAAAGGTTGACGCTGGAAAATGCTAGGGCAAAGAAGAAAATTAATTAATTCATGCGAGTCAGAAAATCCAGCGAATAATGAATCTTACCGATATCTCGAAATATTTCAATCAATTGGATCTGATCAAAGCAACCGCAGATCAGATAAAGAAAGATTTTGAGATGTTTGGAATGGAGATCCGGTTTTCAGGAAATGCTTACAATGCTTATGAAGAATTGTTCGATCAGATCGAACCGCATATTAAGAAATTGATTGATTCCAACCGTTCCAAGTTCTTAGGAATCCTTTATCGTATCGACCTGAATGATGATCAGATTACAAAGGCAGTAAATGATAATTCTTCAGAGCCCTTTTCAGAAATAATCACCGATCTTATCATAAAAAGAGAACTGCAAAAGGTGGTGATCAGAAATCACTATAAAACCCAATAGGAAGGCGCGTTTCAGCGCTGTTTAGAAATACTCCTAAATGTTTCCCATTTTCAGCTAAAAACCTTAAATTTGCCTCCTTAAACAGAGAAACACTAAGGATATGGATAAGTTTTCGTTTTTAGGTAACGGAGATGTTGTTGCAATGGAAGAGTTATTTCAACAATATTTGAAGGATAATAAT
>JAJTCJ010000029.1 GCA_021323165.1 Bacteroidota bacterium
CCTGAAAGTCTTTATCTGCAAGGATATTTACTGGATAATTTTCTTAACGATGAAGTAAGAGCCAAGGCAATTTATGAGCAGGTTATCGCTAAATACCCGGATATGCCTTATTCAGCTGACGCAAAAGCTGCGATCAAAAATCTCGGAAAGTCAGACGAAGAGCTGATCAAAGAATTCCAGAAAAAAAATAAAGGGAAATAATTAACTGAATTCTTTTTCGAGTAGTTCTCTTAACCGTTCAGGAGTTACTCCATGTTTCAGGTCACCTTCTTTTGAAAAAGAGATATCACCGGTTTGTTCAGATACAACCACAGCAATAGCATCAGTATTTTCGGTGATCCCTACAGCTGCGCGGTGCCGCATACCAAGATGTGCAGGAAATTCATTGTTTTCAGTCACAGGTAATACACAACGTGCAGCAACTATTTCATTTCCTGAGATGATCAATGCGCCATCGTGTAAAGGTGAATTCTTGTAGAATACACTTTCAATCAAACGAACCGAAACCTTTGCTTCAATTGCATCACCGGTATTCGCATAAAATTTCAATTCATTGTTCTTTGTGAAAATAATGATAGCTCCTGTTTTACTCTCACTCATATTCTTGCAGCTCTTCACAATGGCATTAATATCCATCTTATTGGTTGTATTCATGCTCCATTTGAAATCGAAGATCTTACCTTTTGTGAAGATATCAGAAGTTCCAATAAATAATAGAAAGCGTCTTAATTCCTGCTGAAACACTATAAGTAAGGCTATAAAGCCGACATCAATGAACTTCCCGAGAATGCTTCCGAAAAGCTGCATGTTCAGTGCTTTAACAAGTATCCATAACAGGTAGAAGAGGAGGATACCAATGAAAATGTTAATAGCTGCTGTTCCCTTTATCAGGTAATAAAGCTGATAGATAAGCAGGGCTACTAATACAATGTCCACAACATCGATCAGATGAACCGAAATAAAAGCGTGTATGAACAGGTTTAACATAGTACAAGTATAAGGTTTTTCTCTGAATTTGTATAAGCAGCACCCACATGTTTACTGGATCTGCATGACAAACAAGACATCTAAATAAAAAAATAAATTTTTCTTGTCGCTTACAATAATTTGCATTTACTTTGCGTTACAAAGTACTTTAATATACTTGAGATGGAAAACTCCAAAGAACATTTACAGACACTGACAGATATCCGTTCCATGATGGAGCGTTCATCACGTTTTATTTCTTTAAGCGGATTGTCCGGTGTGTTTGCCGGTGTATTCGCTTTAATAGGAGCTTTTCTTGCTTATGCGAGAATGGGTTCATATTCTGAAAATTACAGGACGATGATGCAAATGGACAGAGATGGAAGAGTTGAGCTGGTGAATGAAATGATCAGTTATTTATTTTGGGTTGCGGCTTGTGTATTGATCGCTTCCTTGCTGGTTGGTACTATTTTAACCATGAGAAATTCGAGGAAGAGAGGAATAAAGATCTGGGACAGCACAGCAAAACGTTTATTGATCAATCTTGCAATCCCTTTACTGACAGGTGGAATGTTTTGCCTTGTTTTGCTATATCATGGCGATATAGGATTGATTGCACCCGCCACTCTTATTTTTTACGGACTAGCCCTCATTAATGCAAGTAAGTATACTTTAAATGATATCAGATATTTGGGTGTCTGTGAGATTATTCTCGGACTCGTTTCTTCTTTTTATATTGGTTATGGTTTGATCTTCTGGGCTACAGGGTTTGGAGTATTGCATATTGTTTACGGTTCTGTAATGTATTTTAAATACGAAAGAAATCAATAGTTTTATTAAATAGTATCCAGTTAGCGCGATTTGAAAAATTATATTCAATATTTAAATAAGGCATTTGAAAACCGAATTCGTTTGGGCATCATGAGTATCCTGATGGTGAACGATAAAGTGGAATTCAGTGTGCTCAAGGAAATGCTTGATATAACTGATGGTAATCTTGCTTCACATATTTCGGCATTGGAAAAGCTGAAATATATTGATATACAGAAACAATTTATCGGGAAAAAACCAAATACAACTTACCAGGTTTCAAAGGCCGGAAAAAAAGCATTTAACGAGCATCTTGATGCTTTGGAAAAGCTTCTGAAACAACGGGATTAATTTGACTGGATTTTTTTTGCATTTTAACTTTGAAATACAAAGTACTTTTAATTTAAAAAAATACACATCATGAGAACATCAGAACAATGGCTTGAACACTTCAGGCTAAATTTAAATGAGAAAAGAGTAGACTGGACACTTACTCCTGATATAAAGGATTATGAACTAACAAATATTATTAGTTCCCTGCAGGCATGGCAGTTAGGCGAAACCTCTGAAGGGAAAAATCTGCTTCATGCGAGTACACTGTATGCAAAAGAAATTAATGACTCCTTTTATCCTGAAGCTGTGAAGCTCTTTATTAAAGAAGAACAAAAGCATGGTAACAATCTGGGTAAGTACCTGGATCTGATTAATCAGCCCCGGATAAAAAAGGATTGGGGTGATTCACTTTTCAGATATATCCGTTATTTTAATTCCAGCATGGAACTCTGGACCCTTTCTGTGATCACAGTAGAGAGTACAGCACAGCTCTTTTATCAATCCCTGAAATCAGCAACAGAATGCAAGTTGCTGAAACAAATTTGTACCGACATACTTATTGATGAAGCTGCTCACATTGATTTTCAATTTGAAAGATTCCTGACCATCTACAGAAATAAGAATAAAGCCTCACGTTTTTTCAGTTATCGGTTCTATAAATTGTTTTATTACTCAACCATACTTGTGGTTTGGTTCGCTCATAAAAAAGCGTTCAAAGCCGGAGGAAATAATTTTGATAAATACTGGTTGAAAATGAAATTAAAGTTTAATAAGACTATCGGAAGATTTAATGAAAAGAAAACGATCACTTTTAAATACACAGGTCATGAAAAAAATATTAATAAGTTTAAGATCTCAGCTATTAGAGTTGTTAACTCACAAAATAGCATTACCAATCATATTGGCAGCAAGAAAAAAAACCGAATTAAATTATTCAATTGATGAACTACTTGCATTGCCACCGGGTTCATTAGGACAAGAACTTGCTGTTTATCTGAGCGCAAAAGGCTTTAAGTTGATTCCCGGTTATGTCCGCCATGATTGTAAACATATATTGTTAAAGTATGAAATGGATGAAGTAGGAGAAGGATGTATGCAGTTCTATTTTTTAGGCAACAGACGTTACAGCTTAACTGTAATTGTAAGCGTGGTATTATGTCTTATCTTAATGCCTGAGTACTTAAAAAAATTTATCAAAGAATTTAAGAAGGGTAGAAAAGAGAGAGGATTTCCTGATATCGATTTTAATAAACTGCTCTTCTTAAACACGGATCAGATTCGTAATCAATTATTATAATATAAAATCATGAAAACTTTAGCCGAACAGCAATTAAAAACAAAGATCAGGTATTGGATCATTTTCTTTATTGTGTTTTTAATTTTAAGCGGGATCACCGCATTTCCCATTGAAACCGAATTAGCTTTTATAAGTTCACATTCAGGCTCTTTACCAATCGTGATACAAAACTGGCTCAGTACTATTTACAACTCAGTAAGGATCACAAATGAAACTTTTCCTTATTTATCATATGGGACGGATTGGCTGGCTTTTGCACATATTGTGATCGCAGTAATTTTCATTGGTCCTCTGATAGATCCAGTCAGGAATATCTGGTGCATTCAGTTTGGAATGATTGCTTGTGTTATGATCTTTCCACTCGCATTGATTGCAGGACCTGTAAGGCATATTCCATTTTACTGGCAGATGATAGACTGTTCATTTGGTATCATTGGTTTTTTTTCCCTTTATTTCTGTTATAAAAATATTAGGGAGCTAGAATTATTAACACCTTATACTAAACAATAATAATATTCGTTGTGAGCCCGGCTAAGGACACAAAACTAAATTTACAAAAAAACATTTTCATATGAAAAAGAATGATTGGTTACTCCTGATTTCAGTGCTCTTCTATAGTTTACTTTTCTACAAACAAACATCCGGACTTAATTTCCTGCTATTTAATAGTGTCATTGTAGCAGGACTTGCCTCGCGTGATCAATCACTGATAAAAAATAAAATCTGGATCTCTGTTGCCGCAGGAGCGATGATTTCATCATTCTTTATTTTTATGTACGGAAGCGCACTTGCTATCATAGCAAATATTACTTCGCTTGCCATTCTTTCTGTGATAAGCATTTCACCCGCAGTATCATTCCTGACAAGCATCTTCGTTTCGGCTTGTGCTATTGGTTCTTCATGTGTGGTAATGTTCCTCGATATGGTAAAGCGAAGGAAGAATAAGATTGTGCAAGGATATAAACGTTCTGCTTTAACGAAACTGTTGCTGATAGCGATTCCTCTTATGATCACAATTGTATTCTTTCTGATGTATCAAAGTTCGAATCCATTGTTCTATAATTTCACCAAGGATATAAATCTGGATTTTATCTCTTTTCAATGGATTTTTTTTACGTTTGGCGGGCTTCTTTTAATGTATGGCTTATTCAATAATTCAAGGCTTAATTATTTTGTAAAAGCAGATGAGAACACTCCATTGGATCTTACACCTCATATTGCGGAGAACTCGGGATGGTTTAGAAACATGATGCGTATTGATACAGAAAATCTTTCCGGGATCATCCTTTTTGTTCTTTTGAATTTATTATTGCTGATCTTGAATCTTCTTGATCTGAATCATTTATGTTTTAATGGTGGACTTCCTGAAGGAGTTACTCACAAAGCTTTTGTTCATGATGCGATCGGGACTCTTATTCTCTCGATCATTTTCGCCATTATTATCATCTTATTCTATTTTAGAGGACGATTGAATTATTATGAGAACAATCGTTCTGTAAAAATACTTGCATATACATGGATCATTCAGAATGTTTTTATGGTCTTATCAGCGGCTTACCGCAATCATCTTTATATAAGTGAATCTGGATTATCATACAAGAAAATCGGAGTGTACGTTTATTTACTTTTATGTATTATCGGGCTAGTCATAACTTTTGTAAAGCTTTATAAGCTGAAGACCAACTGGTATATGTTCAGAACAAATGCCTCAGCTGCCTACTATTTGCTGATCTTATTTTGTATCCCTAATTGGGATGTTATAATAACAGATTATAATATTAATAAATGTCTGAAACAGGATAAAAAGCTGGAAAAGTATTTCCTTGCAGACTTAAGCTTCAAGAATATACCGCAGTTACTGGCATTGCCTGAAGATCTCGCATCCACAAATGATTATCATGCGCGGGATTATTATTTCTCTTCAAGGAATGTTTATTTCCGTGATTTTAATTCTGCACTTGATCAGAAGCTCTACCGTTTTCTTGATGAATATCAAAAGGCTGATTGGCAGTCGTATTGTGTGGAAAAAGAAAGAGTCTTCACAGAAGTAATGGCTATGAAAAAGGATATCAGGGAAATGGATCTTTCATCCAGTGGAATGAGGACACTTCAACCGATATTTCTTTTGTCGGACATTAAGGACTTAAGCTTTTCAAATAATTTTTATGATTCTTTAGAAGAATTAAGTTCTTTTCCTCAGCTTGAAAAACTAGATATCAGTAATAATTATATTAAATCTATATCAGGATTTCCTTTTAATTCTAAACTAAAGGAGTTAGATATATCTCATAATTCAATTATAGATTTTGAGAGGTTAACCCAATGTCCTTCACTTATCTCTTTAAGTCTTTCTGCTAATAATGTCGTAAATGTGTCTTCTGTTCCTAAGCTTGAGAAGCTTAGGACTCTTGATCTTTCATCCAACAGTATCAGATCTTTCAAAGATCTGGATAAGTTCCCTGCTCTTGAGGAGCTGAGACTTAGTGCTGCAATCGCGGAAAATCATGATACTTTTCCACAATTGAAAAATTTAAAAACACTAGATATTTCAAGTAACCAATTGAATTATGCAGGCAGTGTATTCTTTCAGAATATTGCTCAGTATAGTACCTTGTATAGGCTGAATGTCAGCGGTAATCCGTTAAGAGCATTGTCATTCTTGGTTACTGGTGGAGCTGAATCGAAACAGGTTGTTCCTGTATATCCTGAATTAACAAATCTTGACGCTTCTCAATGCGTATTAAGCTCGATCTATCCTTTGTATTTATATCCGTCACTGGAATTGCTGAATCTTTCCGGTAACAGCATTTCAAACGTTGATGTTCTCAAATCGATCAGTGCATTGAGGGAACTTAATTTATCAAATAACAAGATCGGAAATACTGAGGCATTAAAATCACTACTTAAATTAGAGGTTCTCAATCTTTCTTCAAATCTTTTGGCATCAGGCGCAGATCTATCCACATTAACTTCTTTAAAGGAACTTAATATTTCCAACAATGAATTTTCGGATATTTCTTTCTTAAAGAATTTGAGATCATTACGTGTTCTTAATCTAAGCGGGAATGATATTGAAAATCCGGAAGTATTGCTCGGCCTCGAACAGCTTGAAGAGTTAACTATCACCATCTGGCATGAAACAGACAAAACTTTCCTTTATAAGATGAAGAATCTGAAGGTATTGAACATAAGTAATTTCAGTTCAAAGGATATTGTTCTCCTTTCAAAAGCATTGCCTGAACTCACTATTAATCTGCTTAACTAAATGAGACCAATTATAAAAACAATCCTCTGGCTTACTTTATTCAGTATAGCAATGGGCTATCTCGAAACTTCTGTTGTTGTTTACCTGAGAAAGATCTATTATCCTGAAGGATTTCAATTCCCTCTCATTCCTATTGAATATAACATAGCAGTAACTGAATTCTGGAGAGAAGCAGCAACAATTGTAATGCTTGTAGGCATCGGAATAGTGACGGGTAAAAATTCCCTGCAGCGTTTTGTTTTCTTTCTATATTCATTCGCTATATGGGATATCTTTTATTATATATTTCTAAAAGTGTTGCTTAACTGGCCTCAATCATTATTAACCTGGGACATTTTATTTCTGATCCCGGTTCCCTGGGTCGGGCCTGTCATAGCGCCTTGTATGGTTTCGCTTTCAATGATCCTCTTAACATTCATAGTCGTTTATAGCCAGGAAAAAGGAATGAAAGTGTACATCACTTTTATTGAATGGCTCTTATTAATTGCGGGGAGCGTGATCGCGATCATCTCTTTTATGTGGGATTATATCATATATGTTTCAGGAGGAAATGCAGAGGAAAAAGCAGTATGGACCTTATCAGGATCTCAGGATATGTTTCAGGAGGTAATGAGCTATGTGCCTTCTCAGTTTAACTGGTGGCTGTTCGGTATTGGTCAGGGACTTATTTTAATTTCCATTGCGAAACTCTATTTCCGTTATAAATCCAAAAAATTAAACTATGAATAAAAGCCTGATCAAAACAATGGCAGTATCATCTGCATTATGTATCATTTTACTGATGATAAGAATAGAGTGGAGCGGACGTATCTCTTATATCTTTTTAACCTGGAATCTTTTTCTTGCATGGATCCCATTCTTATGTGCAGTCTTGTTAAAGCAAGCTAAAACAGATCTTAGACCTAAGTATATATTGTTTTTCTTGTTCTGTTCATGGCTTTTGTTCTTTCCCAATTCTCCTTATATAATTACAGATCTGTTTCATCTAAAACTCAAACAAGGCATTCCTTTGTGGTTCGATCTTGTCTTGATCTTATTTTTTGCCTGGAACGGTCTGATGCTTGGTTTTGCATCATTGTTCGAAATAAGGGATTTTCTCAGGTCTATGTTTAGTTTAAAAGCTGTCAACCTGTTTATTGTTTTTTTGATGATCCTCTGCAGTTTTGGAATTTATTTAGGGCGCTATCCACGCTGGAACAGTTGGGATATAGTGAGCAACCCTGCAGGTTTGTTCGCAGATATTTTTCAAATGCTGATACATCCGGCAGAAAATACAAGAATGATTGGTGTTACATTTTTCTTTTCCTTATTTTTAATAGTTGCTTATTGGACTTTAACAGCTTTGGTAAGTAATTTAAAAATAAAAAGCGATGGAAAGAAAGAGATTTAGTATTTCGGAAAGGATCAAGAGTATAGGGTTTGCAGGAGAGGGATTGGCAGAATTCTTCAGAACACAGCACAATGCATGGCTTCACCTGTTTTCAGCAATTTTTGTTATCGTTCTGGGAATGTATGTGGATCTGGATCGGAACGAGTGGTGCTGGATAGTAATAGCAATTTCAGGTGTTTTTATTTCTGAAATGTTCAATACAGCTCTCGAGTTCTTATCCGATGTTGTATCTCCGAATCTTAATCCTCAGATAAAAAAGGTAAAGGATGTTTCAGCTGCCGCAGTTTTAATTTCCGCTTTGGGAGCAGCTACTATAGGATTGATCATTTTTCTTCCTAAAGTTGCAGAGCTGTTTTAGTTGATTTCCAGGCATTTTTTTGTCATGCTTAGCGCAGCCGAAGCATCTTCTTCAACGAAAACAATAATTATAAATCAACCGTGATTATCATAGAATTGATTTATTAATAGAGGTTAGGGTCTCTCAGTGTTCTTCTTGCCATAGTGGTGCTTTTGTCATGCTGAGCGCAGCCGAAGCATCTTCTTAAATGATAACTAATATTATAAATAAACTTAGAATTTATATGATGCTCCGTTAGAAGTAGATCCCTCCGCTACGGTCGGGATGACAAACTGCTCAAGACTATCTCTTTAGAAAACGAAGCGACTTTCCTCCGTGATCGTCCGTTTCTCTGCTCCTCTTTGTATATCCATTGTTAGTTTTTTTACTTTCTTAAATTTACGACTTCATATTCACAAACTGCAAAGGCAGATTATAACTCCCTCTTCTCAATAATGAGATCACTTCCTGAAGATCATCAATTTTTTTCCCTGTAACTCTCACCTGGTCATCCATTATAGAAGCCTGCACTTTTAGCTTAGCATCTTTAATATCCTTAACGATCTTTCTTGCAACATCTTTATCAATTCCTTCACGAACTTTGATTTCCTTCCTGATCATCATTCCCGAGGCAGCTGCATCTTTGCCAAAATCAAGACATAAAGGATTAAGGTGCTGTTTGATCATACGTGAGCGAATGGCATCAGTTATTGCTTCCATTCTCATTTCATTTTCAGAAAGTATAGTTAAAGAAAGATTCTTCTTATCATAATTGATCTCACTTTTTGAACCATGAAAATCGAAACGGTTCAGGATCTCTTTGCGTGCTACATTAATAGCATTATCAAGCAATTGAGGATCAACTTTATTAACAATATCGAATGAAGCCATAGAAAGGAAATTTTTAATTTTATCAAAAGTAATAAAAACTTGAACTTGAAACTTGAAATCTGAAATCCCAATTTTAATTCCTGACATCAGCCATCATACACCTTGCGCTGCCTCCGCCATACTTCTCTATAGTGTATAATGGAGAATGAAGTATTTGTCCATGCTTGCTCAATTGTTCAACCTGGTCTTTCCGCAACGACAAATATGCCTGTTCGCTCATCACAATATAACTTTTCATGTCCTTGTTGAACAAATGATACATATTTCCAGCAAAGGAATTCATCTGATCGTAATTGATATCTATAATTTCGTGTCCGGTACTTTCAAGTTTTGAAATTACTTTGTTCAATTCATTCTTATCGGGAATACAATCTTTACAGATCACTGCAAAACTTTTTCCTATGCACATCAATACGTTGGTATGATAAATATCTGCTCCACCGGTATCAACAGCCTTGAAAGTGATCGCTTCATAACCCAGCATACCGCAAAGTTTGTTAAGTAATTCTTTATTTGTTCTTGGAGATATGTTGGCGAAAGCTAAGTGATGCTCATAATCAAATACAATACTTCCTGTTCCTTCCAGAAATATAAGTTCGTTCTCATTTTCAGAAAGGTCAATTAATTTATTTGCTTTCTCAGAGAAATGATTTATTATGTCTTTACGTCTTTCTTTACGCCTGTTTTCGGCCAGCATAGGATAAAGAACAATGGCATTTTCATGAAAAGAGATCCAGTTGTTTGGAAAAATAGAATCAGGTGTATGAGGTTCTAAATTGTCTTCAAAGATCTCAACATTAATACCTGCATTTTTTAATTTGCTTGTAAATTCATTAAACTCCGATAAAGCGGCTTTCTGAATCGATTCCGCTTCGGCATCAGCCTTGTTCTGAAATGAATTGCTGGCTGCAGTTTCTTCATTAAAACCGAACCTTACAGGCTTAACCATTAATATTTTAGAAGCTTTTTCTTTCATCTCTGCAAAAGTATTAATTATACTTAACTTTGTCAGCAAGCCTAATGAGGATTTTTATTTCCATATCTGTATTTCTTTCATTGTTACAGGGATTGTCTTCCTGTGGGGATGATCATATCAATGAACAAAAAAAACATACCGAAACTTCCATTATTAATAAAGCAGACACTGTTCCGATTGTAATAGAAAATGCTGCTGAAAGTTCCGGTATTCTTGAACAGCAATTGATGTCGGCCGGATTAACAGATATCAAAACAGTTGACAGTTCTATTATTGTTGATCTGAAATATTCAAGCTGTGACAATTTTCTTTTTGTTGATCTGTATGGAGATCTTACGAAGTGTTATTTGCAGCCTGATGTAGCAGAAAAGTTAAAGAATGCACAGAAGATCCTTAGGACAAAATTTCCTTATTATTCGCTTATTGTCTATGATGGTGTGCGTCCGCGCAGCATTCAGCTGAAAATGTGGGATACGATCTCTGTGCCCCGTTCGGAAAGGAGTAAATATGTTTCTAATCCTCAGAATGGCTCACTTCATAATTTCGGTGCAGCTGTGGATCTTAGTATCATTGATCAGAATGGAATTGTTCTGGATATGGGAACGCCATATGATTTTTTCGGTGAAATGGCTTATCCTAGAGAAGAAGAAAGAATGATCAAAGAAGGTAAAATGACCCATAAGCAGCTTTATAATCGGCAGATACTTCGGGAAGCTATGGTGGAAGCCGGATTTCTAAGCATAACTACAGAATGGTGGCATTTCAATTCCTGCCTGAGAAGAGAAGCAATAGAGAAATATAAAATTATCGAATAGCTCTAGAACAGGTAGCCGTAACGCTGATGAAGGAATTTATCATTTACCCTTCCGTGTTTTTGCTTAAAGATACTGCTGCTGAAAATTAACATAACCTCATGTGAACCACTGCTGTAATTCTTCATTTTTCCGGTCAGCAGATCATAGGAGTAACTCACACGAAAATCATCAAGGATTGTAGCTCCTATGTGTAAAGCAATCGCGTCACGTAAACGCAGGGAAAATCCAGCAAATATTTTTTCCTTGTAATGAAGGCGTAATGTATAATCAATATTGAAAGGAGTGCCCGGAACATAGATCCCATACAATGTATTTTCAAAAATGTAATCATTATTTTGAGAGTAATTGTAGCCTAGAGTGAAGTTAATATGATCAGCATATTTTATAAATCCTTTTTTTGTTGAATCATTTTTGTAAAATTCTGCTGTTGATTCAAAAAGATGCAGAGCGCTTAAGCCAACATGAAAACGATCGTTGTAAAGATATATTCCCGCATGCGCATCCTGTGTCCATGTACTGTTGGTCACATATTGATTGAGTGCAGGGTCCTGGGAATTATGAATATAGATCTTGCTTCCGATTAATGTGTGTTTAGTAAAGTTAGCTGCAATACCTGCCGAAAGCTCTACATCAGGAAATCGGATGTGATAAGCATAGCTTAAACCTAAATTTGTTTGTTTGCTTGGTCCAATATTATCCTGCATTAAATAACCGCCAGCACCCATCTTACCTTTTAAAAATCTGCTGTGAAGACTAACGCTGGTAGTTTTAGGCGCATCTTCATAACCATTCCATTGAGAGCGGTAGTTTACTCTTGCATCAACCAGTTTTTTTGTGCCGGTTATTGCAGGATTTATCATAAAACTATTGTTCTTGAATTGCGAATAATAAGGCATTTGCTGAGCGTACGCAGAAAGAATGCAGCAGAATGAAATCATAACGGAGGAAATTATTTTTCTCATTCTATCTCACAATTGTAATAGTTCCATGATGTTTGCCCTCATCTTTCCCAAGATCAAGGTCATAAAAATAAGTTCCTGATGGAAGTTCTTCACCTGAAACACGACCATCCCAGTTATTTGAGTAATGTGAGGTCCGGTAAACTAATTTGCCATAACGGTTATAAACCTCAAGTTTGTTATCCGGATACTTTTGAATATTACCGATATACCATGTGTCATTATTACTGTCTCCGTTTGGAGTGAAAGTATTATAGATCACAACATCATCGCTCTTTTCAACAAAAACTGTTACTTCATCATAACCCGGGCATTGTTTTGTTTCATCAGTTCCAAAAAGATAATAGGTAGTTGTCACAATAGGTTCAACATCACAACTTTGAGAGTATTGATAGGTTATATCCGGAGTATTTCCCCATGCATAAGAATAACCACCGGACGCATGCAGAATTGCTACAGCTCCTTCTTTAATTGTAGTATCAGGGCCGGCATAGATCGGAGGAGTTGGTATAACCTTGACTGTTACCATATCTGTCCTTGATGAGCATGCAGGAGTGCTTGTGGTTAATGTATAGGTTATACTTGAAAGTCCGGGAGATGCCACAGGTGCTCCACTTGTTGAATCATTGAGAGTGCTGCCCGGAGACCAGGAATAAGTGACCCCTGAATAATTGTTACTTGAGGATCCTATCGTAACATTTTGATTTACGCATAAAGAAGCATCACTGCCTGCGGTTACAAAAGCAATGTCGTGAATGTAGAGAACCATTGCATCGGTTCTTACCGCTCCGGTGTCATCTGTAACTGTAACTATATAATCAATGCTTGATGTAGGAGTAGCAGTAGGATTGGCAATATTTGTTGCGCTTAGGCCGGTTGAAGGTGACCAGGAATAGGTGTATGGTGGCAGTCCTCCGCTAGCAGTCGGAGAACCTCCGATTATTATTCCGGAACCGGGACAAACAATTTTATCATTGCCCGCACTGGCTGTAAGCTGCTGTCCTGAACATAGGTCGGAATTAATCAGTATTATAAAAAGAAAAAGAAAATATTTTTTAAAGCACATTTTTTTAATCTGTTAGATCTTAAAAGCGATACGAATGTAAAAAAATAATTTATAAAAAGGGTTCGAAAAGTACGACAATATTAGTTTTCGCAACCGTTTAAATAACAAAGGCTTCACTTGAGGTGAAGCCTTTAAATAAATAAAATTTGCACTAATACTTAATGATTTTTGTAAGAGATTTATAATTTCCTTGATTGAAAATTACTTTTAATGAGTAAATTCCTTTTGCAAGTGATCCCATTTCAGTGTTAAGACTTGATTTACCTTCTTCAACATTTTGTTCCTTATCAAAAACTACACGACCTGCAAGGTCAAGGATCTGAATTTTAACAGTTCCTTTTACCGGAGAATAAAAATCAAAATTTAAATCATCAGTAGTTGGATTCGGATGAACATTGGAAATGGCAATTTCATCAAGATTATTTTCAATTGCTATAATGGATGAATAAGTGTATTTGCCGTCAAAATCAGTTTGTTTTAATCTGTAATAAGTGATGCCATTGAATGGAGAATGGTCATATGAGAAATAATCTAATTTACGTGTACTGTTTCCTGCCCCGTCAACATTTACGAATTGCTCAAAGGAATTACCATTTTCAGATCTCTCAAGTGAGAAGTAATCATTATTTGTTTCTGACATTGTAGTCCACTCAAGCTTGTTCTTTGTGCCTTGATCAAATCCGGAAAAAGATGCAAGCTCGATAGGTAATGGTGTGCCGGATTGAGCTGTACCAAACTTCGAAAAGCCTACCATGTTATTTCTTACTACAGCTGTAACCGGACTTGCAACACATGTTCCGGCAGAGCCATCTCCGTTTACAAGGGCCCATGTAACGCTTCCATTGTGTCTTGACATGATAGTCCACCCGCTTGCAGGATTGGTGTAAGCTGAATTGTATAACGTCATATTATACTGCCCTGTATTATTGTTAACCGTGTTAGCTTCAATGTTCCAGAAACCATTGTCAAGAGCGCTGGCATCATATGTCGTACTACATTCAGTGGAACCTAATGCAGCCGGCACGGTAGCGTATGTTTGAAAATCAGCTGTCAGGTAAGTAATTGTTGGTGCAGCTGTAAAGTTAATATTTGCTCGTTCAAATGCTGTTGATGTACCAACAGGAAAGTCATACGAGCCTGTTAAGTTATTTATGTATCTTCTGAGAAAACCATTTATATAGCTTGATGTATTACCGGTTGAAACAGATGTTGAAGTGGAATTACTCACAACAACTTTATACGAAACCGTGGTATGGATCTTTCCTAAAGTAAGAGTAAGTGAGCCGGTTGTTGCTTTGATATTCATATCAGTAAGCAGTGTGACACCGGTACTTGTATGATTCATTACAACTTTGTTCAGGTCCAGCTGGGAAGCTCCCTGAGTATATGTTTGAGCTGCGGACCCATTGAATTCAAGCACACCTATCGTACCTGTATTGGTATAAGTTGTATTGCCTGATGCATTCACGAAATTGCCTGCAACTTTAATATAAAAATTGTTTGTATTAAATACGCTGGTAGAGTTAGAGGTTGTGAAATTCCCTGCAATATCAATATCATTATTCGCTGTTAATGCACTACCTGTTTTTGTTACAGTAAAATGGCCAAATTTATTGGCTCCGATAAAACTACCTGATACAGATTGTGCTACTGCTGCATTATCAAAAATCACAGTTGAAGTAGGGGAAGCGATAAATGTCCCGTTATTCGTAAAGTTCCCACATACGTGTAAAATCGCTCCTGCACTCAATGTTAGTGTTGCTCCCGGATTGATCGTAAGATCTTTTACATATTCAGTTCCTGTAATGATCGGTTGAGTTGCTGAAGCTGCAGTTATTACAGCATTCACTCCACAGATCGGGTAAGTTGAACACCCTCCCCAGTTGGTTGTATTCGACCAGATCGTATTAGCTCCTCCAGTCCAGTATACTGTGGAGGGTGCAGTATAATTAACAACACCCGCACCGGAAGTCGTCATGTCTAAAGTAAAACCCTGTGTGCTACCTGAATAATTTTGAATAACTAAATATAGAACATCTCCGGCTGTTACTGAAACAGTAGGTTGGAACGCCCCATTAAAATAGGAGTTTATGGGTGCGGGAGCATTTCCTCCCGGAGCGATCCCTGTAACCCCGTCTCCAGAAAAATTACATGAAAGTAATGCGGTAGAGCTTGAAGAAGATATGGTAGCACAATTGGTGGTTGTGCCTGAACCGGATACTTTCCATAAAAGAAAATCATAATCAGTTTCAGCTCCATTCGAATTGTTACTTCCGTCATTAGGCATTAAAGTAAAGTTGAAATTGCCCGTTGCAGCGATGCTTACCTGGTACCAAACAGAGTTTAATTCTCCGCTTGTACAGTTTCCAGAACCGGTGAAGTCACAAACATTCCCTGTTCCCGAATAACCGGGGTTACCGATTGTCATAACAGAACTGCACACTACTAAGGGAGTTGTACAATCCTGTCCGGGAACAGGACTTGTACTTACAGAAGAACCATTATCAACCAAGATACTAAATGTGCCTTTGTAATCGAAACGGCCATCAACGCGGACGTAATAAGTTGCCCCGGGAGTTAATCCGGATGCATTTATAAGGGATCCTGTTCCTGCTGTACCTGTACATCCAGTTGGTGGAGATTGATTGCAGGAAAGTTGTGTTAACGAGCTTCCACAGGTTCCTGAATAGATAGCGATCTGAGTTGAGGTAATTGTTGTTGCAGTGGTTTGAGCATATACTGTTCCTGATGCAGGAGCAACGAATGAGAACCATACGGTGTTCGTACTTCCGGATGTCCAGCAGCTTGGAACAGCAGGTTCACCTGAACCTGATGCACATGTATTATCACCGGTCACTGCAGTTCCAATAGTCAAGGGAGTTGCATTACAAGGCAGGTCATTTGAAGTGCTACCTGATGGTGCAGTTATATCAAGTGAAAAAGAAGAAATGCAACCACCCGTTGTTCCGTCCGAATCAATTACCAGATAATATGTGGTACCTGCAGCCACACTAGTGCAGAAATTTTTTGAACCGGAAGAAGAGCTTTGGACATATCCTACACAATTGGCGCTGAATGGGCAACCGTCATATAATGTTGCACCTGTCCATGATTGTGTTGAATTGATCGTTATAGTAATGGTGCCAGAAGATGCAGGAGTAAACGTATACACTTTGTCTTCATCAGAAAAATAATAAACACTTCCGCAGGTTACAGCATTCGTTGTTGTGATGTCATCTCCGGCTCCACAGGTTGATTGTCCTGTTACATTATAAGGTAGAGAAGCGATCGCTACATTTCCTGAACCAAGATTAGCGGGACAGGAAGGAGGGTTGCTGATACAAACAGTTAACGCTCCATTATTAGGCGCTCCTGCTGCAAACGAAGAGATCCTTAAGTAATAGGTCTGGCCAATAGTTAATCCTGATGCAGTAAAATCATTAGCATCAGAACAAAGCAGAGAATTAAGAGTACCGCATCCTCCTGCATATAATTGCATATAGGCATTGAAACCTGAGGTGGTAGTTAAAGTTATTGGGTGTGCAGTGCTCGTGGCAACAAAAGAATACCAGATATCATCATCTGGTGTTCCTGAGCAAGCACCTATCACTGTTCCAGATGCAGTTGCGCACTGAACATTGCCGCTGGATGTAACAGCGCATGAACCATATGCATTAATAGTTAAAGGCGTTGCACCGGAACAATTATCATTTGCCGGGGTACTGGTACAACCTGTTACACAAATATTAAAAGTTGCATATTGTCCTGTAGTAGCTGTATAGCTATATACCCTAATATAGTATGTATTTCCAATAGTTAATCCTGTTAAAGAGCTTGAATTAGGATCGCTGCAAATGAGTTCGGTTCCGGGAGAGGAACAAGATCCGCTGTAGACCGAATGATACATATCAGTAATGGTTCCTGATACCCCCGATATGGCTATATTATGAACAGCAGCAGTAGCAACAAAGGAATACCATACATCATCATCATCAGTTCCAGCGCAACCATTCGACTGACTGGAAGCTGTTGCACAACCTATTGTTCCGGCTGTTGGAGAGCATGTAAGTGATGAGGTAAGAGTTACAGCACCTGCGCATTCATCATTTGAAGGCGCGGCTGAACAACCTGTTACACAGATATCGAATGTCGTATTTTGGTTTCCTGTAGATGTATAGGTATAGACCCGGATATAATAAGTGTTACCCACTGTTAATCCGGTTACGGTACTTGTATTAGGATCACTGCACTCAATCGCAGTTCCCGGAGTTGTACAGTTTCCTGAATAAACAGCATGATAAAGATCTGTGGTGCTGCCAGAAACATTTGTCAGATTAATGTAATGAGTTGACGCTGAAGCCACAAACTTATACCATACATCATCATCATCCGTACCGGCACAACTATTTGCCTGTGAAGATGCAGTTGCGCATGAAATACTTCCTGAAACAGAATTACAGGTGCTACCGGGTGTTAAGGTTACTGCCGAAGAACAGTCATCGTTTGCAGGTGTCCCCGTACATCCGGTCACACAAATATCGAAAACGCTGGTTTGTCCACCGGTAGAAGTATAGCTGTAAACTCTTATATAATAAGTATTTCCGATAGTTAAGCCGGTGGCCGTGCTGCTGTTCGGATCGCTGCAGACAACTTCGGTACCAGGAGAAGCACAAGTTCCGGAGTACACAGAATGATAAAGATCAGAGGTTGAACCCGTAATATTTGTAATGTCAATATCATGTATAGTTGTAGTAGCTACAAATTTGTACCATACATCATCGTCTTCTGAACCAAAACACCCACTTGCCTGGGAGGACATAGATGCACAGGAAATGGTCCCGGACGTACTTGTACAGGTACCACTAGAGACTAATGTGATCGCATTTGCACATTCGTCATTGGCGGGAATTGTAGCTGTTGAAGTAACAAGCACACTTGTAGAATTAGATGATAAACCCGAACCCGGACATGTAACAATGCACCTGAAATAAGTATCTGTACCGACTGTAGCAATATAAGAAGTCGATGTAGCTCCTGTGATATTTGTCCAGGTTGAGTTATTTGGTGATGATTGCCATTGAAATGTAATTCCGCCTGCAGCAACATATCCTGTTAAACTTAAAGTACTTGTAAGAGAGCTGCACGAAGTGGTATTTGGTGATGCATTCGCAACTCCTGCAGTTGGAGTACCGGTACAAGGTAAGACAATGCTAAGGTCGTCCAGTCCTATGTCTGATCCCCCGAAATCGCTGGTACTCCTGAATCTGATGACAGTAGTTGCTGAGGTTGAAGTAATGTTTATTGATTGTAATGTCCAGGCAGATGCCGTACTGTAAGTTGCAAGGGTAGTGGGAAATGTACTTCCTCCGTCTGTGGATTGGAGGACTGTAAGCACGTCCGAACCGCTTGTATTAATAAAATCGAATGTAAGATATTTTGTGCCGGCAGTACTGCAATCAACATACAGGTCCAAGCTCCCCTGAGTTCCTGAAGCGGCATTATAGCTGTGAAAACGAGCCGAGTAAGAACCCAACGTGCTTACTGGAGAATATGAACCATTATTGCTTGTCCAGCTGGCCGCAGCAACACCGTCATCGTTTCTTCTCCATGAATTGTTTCCTGTTTTCGGTGTATTGTTCCAGAATGAATTAGGTACCTCCCTTGTGTTGCAAAAGCTTATCCACGGTCCTTCAAAACTTTCACTATATGGTAATGTTGTGTATGTAGGAGCTCCGTTCACAGTAACCAAAACACTACTAGAATTCACAGAAGTAATTCCGGGAGTAGAACAGCTGATAACACAGCGATAATAGGTGGTTGAAGTTGGCGAAGCAGTATAAGTTGCAGAAGTTGCACCTGTTACATTTGTCCATGTTGAATTGTTTGGTGACGATTGCCATTGGTAGGTCACACCCGTTGTGGTATGTCCGGAAAGTGATAAAGCTGTTGTTGCACCCAGGCAAATGGTTGACGGAGTTGCAGCTGCAGTTCCACCATTAGGAGTGGATATTGTAACTGTAACTGTATTGGACGTTGCAGTTGCTCCGCCATTGCTGCAGGTAACAATGGTTCTATAATAGGTTGTAGTGGTGATAGCAGTTGCAGAGTAGGTCGCAGAAGTTGCACCTGCAATATTGCTCCATATACTACCATCAGGTGAAGATTGCCATTGTATTGTAATTCCTGTAAGATTCGTGTGACCGCTAAGAGTTAAAGTGCTGTTCGTAGAACAGAAAGCTGAAGTTGTTGAAGCAGATGCTGTTCCTGCTGCAGGTGTACCTGCGCATGGAGGAATTGTATACGTAATTATGACCTGTCCATCTGCACCGTTCCCACCATTACTGGTTTTAGTTCCTCCGCCACCTCCGCCACCAACACTGCTGCCATTACCTCCGGCAGCTGAATTTGCTGAAGTGCCTGCTCCGCCATTTCCACCACCAACAGAAGTTCCTGTCCCTGCAGTGACGCCTGACGCATTTCCTCCGGCACCAGTAGAACCAGCACCACCGCCACCGCCACCACTGAGAGAACCAGAACCATTCGCACCAGAACCTCCAACAAAAGTTCCTGCAGTACCTCCAGCTCCACCTGTTGATGTGGGGTAACCTATCCCTCCCTGGCCAGGATTTGCAGTAACTGTAGTAGCACCAAATACTCCACTCGATGCACCACCATTTACTCCATTGATAGAGGTTGAGATCCCCCCCGATCCACCCAAGCCTACAGTTATATTATATGTATTCCCAGGTACAACAGTAACAGAATTTGAGAGGGTATATGCACCGCCACCGCCACCGCCACCACCATCGTTATTTGCAGCACCACCATATCCACCACCTCCTCCGGCTCCCCAACATTGAACATTAATACTTGTAATGGAAGCAGGACAAGTCCATGTACCTGTTGTGGTAAATGTTTGAGTAATTGTTTGGCTCAAAATTATGCCACTCAATAAAAAGAAAAACGCACTGAAGAATATCTTGTAGAAAGAATATTTCATAAAACGAAAATAATGAATGGAATGATTAATAGAATTTAGTGATCTCTTTTGGATCTGCAATTATGGATTTACCTGCAAATTTTAAAATTTCCCAGACATCAGTCTCCGGCATATTAGAGGCAGCTGTAACTATTATAGAATGCGAAAGTATATCTGTCTCAATTTCTATGATACCCGGCCTTGATTTAAACAATATGATCAGATTTTCGGATTCAGTGGTATTGCTTAGACCAGAGATCAAATAATTATAGCTTTTGAAATCAGCAGGATCTGTCGATCCAGTGCCCCGAACTACAGCGGCAGTTTGAGATCTCAGGTTTGTGCCTTGAAGCAAACAGAAAGCAAATAGTGAGCTAAAAAAAATTTTTTTCATTAATAATGTGGGTTTGATGTTACAATTATATTATTTTATCAGTATATATACTATGATTTGTTAAAAAAAAATAAAATTAGCTTCACATATATTATTGATTTTCAAGTTAATCTTAGATGTGTAACGTATTTGTACGGATAAACATGTCTTTTGTTCCGATTAAACTTACTAACATAGAAAAGTGCTTTAATTGCTTATTTTTGTATATAATTTATTTTATTGGAAAAGCATATTTTAAGTAAATCGACATTCCTTAGGGGATTGCAGTGTCATAAGTCATTATTTTTATACAAGAATTTCATTCAGCTCAGGGATTCTCCTTCTGCTGAGCAGCAGGCTATTTTTAATAGGGGAAACCATGTAGGCATCTTTGCTCAGAAACTATTTCCCGGAGGGGTTGATGCAACTGCAGTTAAGCGTTCCGACAACCTTGCTTCAGTTTTAAGAACAAAAGAGCTTATTGAAAAGGGCTGTGAGATTATTTACGAAGCTGCTTTTCAGTTTGAGCAAGTGCTGGTGATCCTTGATATTCTTGTTAAAAAGGATGATAAATGGTTTGCCTATGAGGTGAAAAGTTCTACAAAGGTTTCTCAAACGTATGTTTTGGATGCTTCTCTGCAATATTGGGTAATTACCGGTTCCGGAATAATTTTGGAAGATATATCCCTTATCATTATAAATAATCAATATATCCGCAATGGAGAGTTGGATCCGCACGGATTATTCGCCTTTAGATCTGTGAAAAAAGAAGCAATTGCAAATCTGGATATGATTACCCAAAATATTGAAAAAGCAAAGCAAACAGCTCTTACTAGTACTACACCTGAAATTGAGATCGGGGAACATTGTTTTAGCCCCTACCCATGTGATTTTATGGGCCATTGCTGGAAGAATGTTCCTAAGAATTCGATTTTTGAGATCACAGGTTTGTCCAAGGCTGATCAATTCGGATTATATAATTCAGGATATCAAACCATTGCTCAGATTCCGGTTGATAACACCCTGCAAAAAAATGTGAATATTCACATCGATTCATTTAAATCAGGTATTCCTGTTATTAATAAAGAAGCAATAAAAGATTTTTTAAAAAAGGCTGCATATCCGCTCTTTTTTATGGATTTCGAAACTTTTATGCCTGCAATCCCTGTTTATAACGGAACAAAGCCATATCAGCATCTGCCATTCCAATATTCCATTCATTTTATGGAACAAAAAGATAAAGAATTAAAGCATTTTGAATTTTTAGCAGAGCAGGGCACTGATCCAAGGAAAAGTTTTCTGACTCATTTGATGAATGATACAAAAGGTGAAGGTACAATACTGGTATTTGATGCTTTGATGGAAAAGAATGTGTTAAACGGACTAAAAAAAGATTTTCCCGAGTTTAGCGCTGATATCGATAACCGTTTAAGCCGACTGATCGATCTTATGATCCCATTTCAGGATAAAAGTTATTATCACCCTGCAATGAAGAATTCGTTCTCTATTAAGAATTTACTTCCCGCACTTGCACCCGAATTAAGTTATAATGATCTTAAAATTTCGAGCGGAAGTATTGCGATGATCGCATTTGAAAAACTTGCTTCTGAAACTGATATGTTTAAGATACTTGAGATAAGAGAACAACTCCTTGAGTATTGTAAAATGGACACACTGGCAATGGTCAAAGTATTCGAAACTCTCGAGAATTCGGTTAAATAATTTGATTATGTAAATTAATTAACCGCTTGATTAATAATTGTTTATTTTTCGGGAGGATGATTGCTGTTTTTTGTGAGATTTAGACCATAAGTATAATTCGTTGATAGGATTATATCATTACAATCGAAATGCTTTATAACACCATCTTTTTGTAAAGCCACTATCCAGCATGTATTCTGATGCATGCCATAATCAATGATAAAGATAGCATGACCGGTTCCTAGTGGAGTTTCCACCATTATTGAGGGATTTAACTGAAGTATCATTTTTTATAATATCTTTTTCGTTTTCTTTTGGGAGGTTTTTCCTCCGCAATAAGTGTAGTACTGGCAGGTTCAGGATACAAGCGGAAAAGGTTTCTGCCTATAGGAGGCATTGTATCTCCGATAAGGAATCCAATTGGCTTCAGGGAGTGTATCCTGTCAAAAACCACCTTGCAGAGTGCTGTTAACGGTATTGAAAGAAACATACCGGCAATGCCCCATAATGCACCTCCAATAAGTACTACTATGATTGAGATCAATGCATTGACTTTTACTTTTGATGCTACTATTTTAGGAACGAGATAATTATTATCAATAAGTTGAATTACAATGTAGCCGCACAACACGAACAAGGCTTTCATTGGTGTCCCGGTTATAAAAGCCATCAGCATGGGAAGTGCAATGGCAACCACTCCTCCGATATATGGAATTAGATTCATGATTGCCCCGATTATTCCGAATAGGATCGCATAATCTACGCCAATTATCAATAATACTGTTGAATTCAATGTTGCCATGATCATCATTTCAATCATAAGGCCTACCAGGTAACTTTGAATGAGTGATTTGGTATTAGCCAAAACTTCCGCTACAGTATTATGCTTGTCTTTTTTAAAGATCTGAGACACAAAGTCGAGTAACAAAGGCTTGTAGAACAAAAACATGAAAACATAAACCGGAATAAGGAACACAAGAATAAAAAATCCGCTGATAGTTGTTAATGCTCCTCCGATCATACTATCTGCATTATTAAGGGTTTCTCCTTTTTTATCACTCAACCAGCTTGTAAGTTTAAACTTATTGATCTTAAATGTTTGTGAACACCAGTTCATCGCATCAGTTAATAGTAGATTGAGTTTTTCCTGGAGCTGAGGAAGGGCGTCACTGAAGAGAGTGAGCTGGGATCCTATAAAAAACAGTATTCCTCCGACTAATAATATTAAAACAGTAATGCTGAGGATGATCGAGATCACTCTGTTCATTCCCTTGCGTGTTAAAAAGTTCACGACCGGATTAAGAAGGATAGAAATGATCAGCGCAAATACAAGTGGTATGAGGATCTCGCTTCCTATATAAATAATATAAAAGAAGGCTAAAATTCCTACAGTTATCTGGGAGAATTTTGCGTATGCAGGCCAATCCATTGCTGGCTTCCCGCTTAAGTGCACTATAGGCTGTTTTTTATTTACCTCTTCCACGCGTGAAAAGATAAACCAGTCCGAAAATCACCAGAAAAACCAGGATTATACCCCAGATCATCCCGGCCTTAAAAATTCCTTCAACTACACCGCATCCGCTAAAACACATTGCCGCAAATGCAAGTGATGATAAAATAATAGCTTGTTTTTTCATACGTTCATTTTTTTAGTATGAAAATCAAATTACAAACTTTATTCCTGCTCTTAAATTCGGAGTTTTGAATGTTTACAGGTAATTTGGAAGGGTTGGACCTATTAGTCCTGAGGAATCGCTTCCTCAGAAGGGCTTAAAATAAAAATCCCCCTTCATTTGATGAAGAGGGATCTGTAGAATGTATTCGATCAATTAAAATCTTTCCAGTTTGGAAAAGTAAAAATCTCCTTCTATCTGTGCATTCTCATCACTGTCTGATCCATGTACTGCATTTGCTGCAATTGATTTTGCATAGATCTTACGGATAGTACCTTCATCTGCTTTTGATGGATCAGTTGCTCCGATAAGTGTTCTGAAATCAGCAACAGCATTCTCTTTTTCAAGAATTGCAGCTACGATTGGTCCGGATGACATATATTACGGAATCCCTTTTCGTTGATCATTTTTAAAATACCACCAATGTATCCGTTTGCAACAGCATCCGGCTTTATCATTGTAAATGTTCTGTTTGTTGCCATTTCTTACTTTTTTGTTTTTTTAATTCGGCTGCGAAATTAGGAAAAATATTTAGTAATGGGCATCTTCATCAAATAAGAATTCTCTTACTGCAGGAAAAATTGTAAATTCGCTTTCTTAAAATCAGAACATTGAATCCATCCGA
>JAJTCJ010000136.1 GCA_021323165.1 Bacteroidota bacterium
AGGAAAGAACATTGCTCAGATAGATGTGTATGTATGGAAGGTTAAAACAAAAGACTTCAGAGGAGACAGTCACTCTTATGTCGGACATGTAACAATTGTGAAATAAGAAAGAGACCTCCGCAAAAGCGGAGGTTTTTTTATTGATCAATTAACGCATCTGATTTTTTCGTAACTTTAAAGGAACATCATTTGAACAATGAATAAAAGAATACTCACGATCTGTTTAATATGTATTACTTCGCTGTGTATGGCGCAGACTCCTACACACCAATGGGTGACACCATTCGGAAGCAGCGGTGAAGAATATGCATTTGCAATTGCAGTGGACGATTCATCCAATAGTTACGTAACAGGATATATTGATGCAAGTATTTTTTTAAGAACCAATACGAATTGTATCAATCATGATATTGTTATAGCCAAATATGATAAAAACGGAAATCAGATCTGGATCAAACAAATGGGTGGTAACGGAGATGATATCGGATGGGGAATAACGGTTGACAAAAATTACAATGTATATGTGGCCGCAAGTTTTATGGACACAATTAACCTGATGACAGACACATTGATCAGTAATGGTTATGTGGATATGCTTGTGAGCAAATTTAATTGTGCAGGAGAATTACAATGGGCTAAAAGTGCCGGAGGAAATGGTGCTGATTATGGGTATGCCATTGCAAATGATTCTCAAAACAATATTTACATCACAGGTTCTTTCTTTGGAACATCACAATTTAACAGTACAACATTAATTAGTAATGGCTGGAACGATTACTACCTTGCTAAATATGATACTGATGGAGATCTTCAATGGGTCACTAATAATGGAGGTTCAACTTCCATTGGTGATGAAGGTTATTCTGTTTCTGTAGACAACAATAATAATATTTACACTTGCGGAAAATTCAGTGATGCTGCATACTTTACAGCAGACACGTTGATAAGCCAAGGGGGCTCAGATATTTTTATCGCTAAATATAATTCCTCCGGTTCAATGCAGTGGGTAAAAAAAGCAGGCGGCACTGATACGGATATTGCGCAGGGAATAATTCAGGACATGAACGGAAACACTTATGTTACCGGCTATTTCGAGAACACCGCAGGTTTTGGCACTACAACATTAACCTCGAGCGGAAGCTCAGACATTTTTATCGCAAAATATGACAGTACGGGAAATTTAGATTGGGTAAAAAAATCAGGTGGCAGCGGCCCTGATCAGGGTGCATCAATAAGTCTATTTAAAAACAACAATATTTATGTAAGTGGTTTTTATTATGCGAACTCAGCATTCGGACCTTATTCAATTACTTCTGAAGGTCTGACAGATGTATTTGTAACTTGTCTTGATTCAACGGGAAATTATAATTGGGTCAAACATTCAGGAAGTTCAGGAAGCGATGCAGGAAGCTCTTTAAAAACTGATTCTTTAAATAATATTTTTATTGCGGGAGTGTTCAATACTACCTGTCCTTTTGATAACATTACTGTTACAAGTGAAGGAAGTAAAGATCTTTTTATAACAATGCTTGGATCAAATCCTCAAATAGGAATAAACGAAAGTTTGAGAGAAGAAAACGAATTGCTGATCTATCCTAATCCCGCCAATCAATTGGTCAATATAGTAGTAAAGAATCAGACATCAGACAATTCTGCGAAAGCATCCGTTTATAATTTAATAGGAGAACTATTGATCGAAAAAGAAAGCATGAACGGCTTAATTACAATTGATATCAGCCTGTTATCAAAGGGCAGCTACCTCATCAGAACAGAAGCGGGGAGCAATATTTATATCAACAAAATAATAATAAACTAATCATCTGGATAACTCTTCACGTTTTTTCATTTCCATTCTGATCAGATTTCTCGAATTAACAACCGTTTCAAATTTTAATCGTTCCAATTGAGGCTTATCATCCGTAAGCAATAAAGGCTTTACTTCACATTGCGACATTGAGCTTTTTAATGAATCATTCTTAAGAACATCAAGAACATACTTATTCTGAGTACAGCAAAGATTTATCCTTGAAGAATCCATAGCGGCAATATTAATTACATTTGGCGAAGAAACAAATTGGATGTCATCAGTGCGGTTAGTACTAAAAGCATAATAATAAGGGGTAAATCCGGCAGCTTTAATTGTATTATAAACAGACCATGTTGCAACAGCAAGATTAGATTTTCCCTGCAAAACACCTTGGAAGTTTATCAAAAATAAACCATCGGGTGCGAGTGCTTTTTTTATTTCCCTGAAACATTCTACAGTATATAAATAAGAGGGCTGAACTTCCGAAGAGGATATATCGATAACAACAATATCATATTTCTTCTTTGCTGTCCTGATAAAGTGCCGTGCATCATCAACAAAGAGATTAGTTGAATTCTTCTGGAAATAAAAATAATGCTCAGCTATATAAAACATTCGTTCATCAATATCAACTACATCAACGTTCAATTTCTGATTCTGCATTTCATACACCAGGCTTCCTCCTGCCATACCAAGCAGCAGCACACTTGAGCCTTCCGGCTTTAAAGTTGAAATCGAAGAAATAAAATGAACATAATTATACTGGGAAATTGCCGTCACATTCGTTTTAGTAATTATACTCTGAGCGCTGTTATTGTTTAATAATGCTCTGTTTAAAGCACCGCTTTCACTTACAAAATCCACCACTTTCAACTGGCCCATTATCCCTTCAGATTCATAAATATCTTTGAATGCAGCACTGTCTTTTTTTTCAAACAGATTTAAAATCATTTGAGTTGAGATCAGAAAAAATCCTGCAAAAAACAAAACGGTAGTTCTTAATTTCCTTCCGGGAATTATCAGTGTTGCTAACATTATAACCAAACAAGAAACAAGAAGCGGAATCTGTATACCGAAAAAAGGAATAATAATAAAACCAAGAAGAAATGTATTAAGAATACCACCTAAAGAAGAAATCGCATATATCCTGCCTGCTATCTTCCCTGCCGATCTAATATCAGACAAATAAAGCTGGATCAAAACAGGGGATGTTGCTCCAAGGCAAACTAAAGGAATCATTAACAAAGTAAGTGACATTACGATACAGCCTGTAAACAAGCTCATGTCGAGGAATTGAATAAAAAAGATCTTTCTTATGAGCGGCATCAACAATGCAAAGATTCCCGCAAGGGAAAACAAAAAATAAAGCTGACGATAACTGTTTTTTTTAGAAAGAACACCACCTAAAAAATATCCGACTGTCAAACTGAATAAAGTTACCCCAATCACCGATGTCCATATATACAGTGATGATCCGAAAATCGGAGAAAGCATTTTACCACCCAACAATTCGATGGAAACAACAAACGCCCCTTCAATAAAGGCAAAAAAATAAAGTGTTCTTTTAGTCAATTAATTATTCTTTAAAATTGAATCTATAACATAACCAATATCATTTTTCATAATGTTAGTTGTGATAATATTCCCACTCTTATCTAGAAGAAAATTAGTAGGGATATAATCTACCCCGAAACGTTTTAATATTGAAGCTTCATTTCCGAAGGGATCGCATAAATTATTTTTCATCACAAAAGAATTCTGCACCAGAAAATTTTTCCATTGCTTCACATCCTCATCGATAGCTACATTAATGAATTCTATCATTTCGTTTTCCTTATGTTTACTATAAACATCTTTAAGAAAAGGAATTTGCTCTTTGCTGGAATAACACCATGTTGCCCATATATTCAGGAACACATACTTTCCGTTAATATTTTCAAGTGCTATTTCCTGCTCTTCTGTATTCACAGCTTTTATCCTCTTTATTGGAGCAATGTATTTGAAACCATCCCTGATCTTATCAAGTTCTAATTTAAGATCACTTTTTTGTTTTGGGTTTAGGACTGATTTTTTAATCCGCTCACTAAAAAGCCGCAGATAATTATAGTCTTCATTCATATTTAAAAAACTGCAGGCAGCAATAGCTAATAATTTATTATTTGTACTATCAATGTAACCTGTAATATAATCCCTTAGTTCTATCGCAGCTTTATCTGACTTATTCTCCAGATTTAACAATTCCGGATTACTCCCTATTTTAGTATCGGTTTTTACTATTTTATCATAGAGGAGTTTATCTACTATTACTTTTTCTGTCGCCAGTCTTTTTTCCGTAATGATTAATTGCCTTAAAGCTTCTGTTTCAGGAGAGTTCTCGGTGAAATAATTTTCAAATTCATTTTCACTCGTATTAATGGTTATCTCAGGAACATCATTTATGAAATAAATAAAACTGTTTCTAAACTGTATTCCGTAAATGCTTTTTTCTTTTGCATTAAATTCAAGTTCAAAGCTTCCATCATCATCGACTTCAATTTTTGAAACAAAATAATTTCGTGAAAGTGTTATCTCGAATAATTGCAGCTTCGCTTTTTTATAATTGTCTATTTTTCCTGAAATAGTACAAACACCTACATATTCTTTATTCTCATTGCATCCTGAGAGTATCAAGAGTATTGAAACAAAAATACAGCTATGAAGTTTTTTCATTCTAAAATCTTTTTATTAAAAGTAGCAAGTGCACCAAAGATTACAATAGGAATTAACAGAAAACTTCCAATAAAATTTATAGAAAATCGAACTCCAAATTCAGACACAAGGTTAAAGCCTGTTAAAAAAGTAAACAATATTCCTCCAACTGTAGAGATAGTGTAGATCAAACCCGTAGAATAGCCTATATTTTCTCTGTTGCTGATCAAAATTTGGATGCTTATCGGTGAAATTAACCCAAAACAAAAAATGGGAGGTAATAAAAAAATAAGGCAAGATAAAAAGATGCCTAATCTAATCTCCAGAAAGATTGTATTTTCCATGATAGCAGGAGCAGAAAACTGCAATAAAAAAGTTAAAAGGGATGCGATGAAAAATAAGACCATTAATCTGGCCACTGTATATTTCCTTTTTTCAGATAAAATTCCTCCGGCAAAATACCCTAATGCCAGCCCACCCATAGTAACTCCGAGAATTGTTGCCCAAACATAAAGTGAAGCTCCAAAATAGGGTGCGATAATTTTGCTGCTTGTTATTTCAACCCCCATAAGTGCTCCCCCCTCAACAAAACAGGAAAACAGAATAAAATAATATTTAAAAGAGTGCTTTTGCATAGACAAAACAGACGTTTCTAAGTATTAACACTCAAAAATTGTCTTATTAAATTTTTCAATGCAACTTTTTTGGACTTTTATGCTTCCTATTCTAGCCGAGTTACATTTTGGCTAAAAATAATAAACGTTTACTCTAAATATATATTTATTTAAAAATTAATCATTATCTCCCTAATGAAAAAGAATTTTTTAAAGTACCTGCTCGCCACGCTATTTTTAGCAACACTTGTCTATCAAAACGACACAAAAGCGTGTCATCTAGCTAGTTTAACGCTTGTAAGCGGTCCTACCTCCGTGGGAGGAGGGAATTATCAATTTACAATTGAGATTTGTACCGGTAGCGGGGCAAGTGCAATGGGACTAACCTGTGGGACTGGTGCTGTAGGTAACACTGAAGATTATACTATTACCGCAAACGGTGTCACTTCAGTAGTAAGCACAAGTAATAACAGTATTACCAGTGGATATAATGGTGTTGTATCTACAGCTTCTGTGATGGGAAACACCATAACTTATAATGCCTCATCACCAATTTATATGATTCCCGGACCAAATGACCTTTGTGATGATACAGGTCCGATAACACAGTGGTGCTGGAATGTTACTTTTATAACTTCCGGGATCCCAACCAGCATTTCTGTAAGCGGGCTCGAAAATGTAAATACCGGGCAAAACCCTGGACCAAATCCATGTCCGCAAACAGTAACCGTACCTCCTTGTGCTCCTCCTTCACCTCCCACAGTAACACCCGGAGCCAGATGCGGACCGGGTACTGTCACACTTTCCGCAGCAGGTTGTGCCGGAGGTACTATAAGCTGGTATTCTAATTCAGCCGGAACCGGAACACCTTTAGGAACAGGATCTACTTTTACAACTCCGAGCATTTCAGCTACTACTACCTATTATGCAACATGTACTATTGGATGTCAAAGTACAACCACTGCAGTAGTTGCTACAATCAGGCCTCTTCCTGTTTCAAATGCTGGCGCCAATGTTTCTATCTGTTCCGGAGCTTCTGCTACAATTGGTGCAGCATCTACTACCGGTACTACATATTCATGGTCGCCTACTACAGGTTTAAGCAGCAGTACATCTGCTAATCCGACTGTAACTTTAACGAATACCGGAACTTCTGCAACAACTACAAACTATACCGTAACAACACTGTGATTACTGCAGAACCTGCTGTTTCAGGTTGCGCAAATACAACAATTCCTGCAAATACTTTTGTGAGTACTCCTACCGGTGCTACTTTTAACTGGACAAACTCTAATACTTCAATTGGTTTAGCCGGCAGCGGTTCCACAAGTACTCCGAGCTTTACAGGTGTAAATACAGGAACAACGGCTGTAACATCTACTGTTACTGTTACACCAACATTGAATGGATGTCCGGGTACTCCGATTTCCTATGTTATTACTATTAACCCTATTCCGATTTCAACATTTACTCAAACACCAAATATGTGTTTAACCGGAAACAGTTTTAACTTTACGAATACCGGAAGCAGCGGAGCAGGATTTACTCAAACATGGAATTTCGGTGGCGCAACAACCAACACTTCTACTGCTGTGAGTCCGACAGGCGTCACATATGCAGCAGCCGGAACATATACTATCACACATACTGTTACCAACACTGCAACCGGATGTGTTTCTACTACAACCAGTACAGTTACAGTTTATCCTTTGCCCGTTGTTACAGTTACTTCCCCTACAATTTGTGCCGGGCAAACTGCAACAATGACTGCTTCAGGAGCAACAACCTACACCTGGAGCGCAGGTACTACTGCAACAGGAGCTACTGCAACTGCCGCCCCAACAACTACAACATCTTACACAGTAACAGGAACAAATGCCAATGGCTGTACAGCAACGGCTGTTGCTACAGTTACTGTTAATCCATTACCTACGATTACTGTTCCACCTATCTCAATATGTGCCGGAACACCTGGTACATTGACCGCATCAGGAGCGACAACTTACTCCTGGGCCCCTGCCACCGGACTTAGCGGAACTTCAGGAACATCTGTATCCGCAAATCCTGCTGCTACCACAACTTATACAGTTACAGGAACATCAGCTGCCGGTTGTTCAGCGACAACAACTGTTACTGTTACAGTTAAACCAATCCCTGTAACTACTGTTACTTCGCAGACTGTTTGTCCTACTCAAACAGCTACACTTACTGCAAGCGGTGCAACTACATATGCATGGTCTGCAGGCTTAAGTTCAACTACAGGAGCAACTGTTACAGGTTCTCCGGCTTCTACTACAAGTTATACCGTTACCGGAACAACAAATGGCTGTTCAAGCACTGCGGTAGCTACTATTACCATCGGTGGAAGTATTGCTGTAAGTGTTAACTCGCCAACAATATGTAATGGTCAAACCGCGACACTAACGGCTAGCGGTGGAACGACTTATTCCTGGACTGCGGGATTAAGTTCTACAAGCGGAACATCTGTTACCGGATCTCCAACTTCAACAACATCTTATACGGTTACCGGAAATACGAACGGATGTACAGGAACGGCTGTTGCAACAATTACAGTTAATCCTTTACCAACTATAACTGTTCCTCCTATAAGCATTTGTCCAGGAGCATCCGGAACTTTAACTGCTTCGGGAGCATCAACTTATACATGGGCAAATGCCGCTGGATTAAGCGCTACTACAGGAACATCTGTTACTGCTAACCCTTCTGCTACTACTACTTATACCGTTACAGGAACTTCTGCTGCCGGATGTGTAAATACTAATACTGTAGTTGTAACCATTATTGCACCTCCTGTTATTTCTGCTGCACCCATAACCATTTGTGCAGGAACACCGGGAACATTATCAGCAAGCGGTGCTTCAAGTTATGCATGGTCACCTGCAACAGGACTTAGTGCTACAACAGGTGCTTCGGTTACAGCTAATCCACCGGCAACAACAACATACACCGTAACAGGAACTTCTGCTGCAGGATGTACTGCAACAACTACTGTTACTGTAACGGTTAACCCGATACCTGTAACTGCAGTTACTTCACCTACTATTTGTCCGGGACAGACAGCTACGCTTACCGCAAGCGGTGCAACGACTTATGCATGGAGTCCAGGACTAAGTGCTACTACAGGTACATCTGTTACAGCTTCACCTTCTTCTACTGCAAGCTATACCGTAACAGGAACATCACTTGGATGTTCAAGTACTGCAGTTGCAACTATAACGATAGGAGCTTCTATTACTCCAACTGTTAACTCACCAACCATTTGTATCGGGCAAACAGCGACATTAACAGCGAGCAATGCAACAACATTTTCATGGAGTGCGGGTTTAAGCTCTACAACAGGAGCTACTGTTACAGGT
>JAJTCJ010000137.1 GCA_021323165.1 Bacteroidota bacterium
ATCAGAAATGAAAAATATGTTTTTCCGAATTCTTTCTCATAAATATTGCCATTCGCCAAATCATGATTACCCACTGCATTAATTAAAGGCATTTTTAATCTTAAAAACAATGAAGATCTGTAATTCTTCAGATACTTCTCATTAACGTCAATGAACATATCGCCTAGACTCATTAAGAATGAAGGCTCAAGGGAATTTAAGGCATCAATGTTTGCAAGAAGAGTAGAAGCAGGAAAGGTTGAAGTATTGGTTGAGGCACCGTAAAAATGTCCGCTCACAATGAAAGAATACACTTCCGAAGTGTCCTGAATTTTGAGCTTGTTAAATGGAGATAGAATCTGAGCGGACATCATCTTAAATGAAAACGTCAGCACAAACAACGAGAGTTTCCAGTTATTTTTTCTTGTTCTCACTTTTTATGATTGTTTCAGCATCAGACACAACATCCTTAACAGATACACCATTAACAATAATGACAGATTTACTTTCTCTTAAAAAATTTCGCCCCACGTTTGCTATTGTTAAGTTTGAAACATATACAGTAGGTTGACCTCCTGCAGCTTTATTCTTATAGGCTGCAATTCCAATCTTTGAATCGCTAATTTTTACTTGTTTCAAGTCGGTGACAGAAAGATCTTCCGCTGATATTGCAATATCGGATTTCTTTATTTGCACATCATTCCCTTTTAATTGAGCACCTGATTTCAAATTTATAGCCTTATTCCCTGCATTGTTTATATAAACAGACTTTACATCGACTTTTCCCATGGTGATATCCAATGCATCTTCCCGACAATCTTCAATCGCACAATTTATTACTTTCCCATCTGAAAAACTACAGTTAATTACATCACTTTTCATATTTTGAAAGAAACAACCTTTAAAAGAAAAATCGGAGCGAATAAGGTTAACTGCAATTTTAGCCTTACAGTTATAAAAAGCGCAATTATAAAATTCAACCGGAGATTCATAAAAAGTAAGACAACCCATTCTATTCCATTGTTTATCGCTTATCTCAGGTAAATTTTTGAACGTAACATAATTCAGCTTCGATTTTAATTCAGTCTGAATCGATATTATACCCTGACCGGTTGAGTCAGAGGATTCGATCCAAATCCGTTCATCTTCATTTCCATTAAAAAATAAAGGCGAATAAGAAATAATCTTGGCTTTGTTTTTAAAATCCAAAGACACGCCAGCTTTGACAACAAATGCGTATCCTGGAGGAATGATCAAATCTTTTTCGATAACATGTATCCCTGGTTCTACTTTTATGATCTTATTAACTTCATCAATAACCAAAAAAGAAAAACTATCCGGATTACCTTTTCTATTTTTCAAATCATCGGTAATAAATTCAGATTCAGTATGAGGATAAGGAAAAATCTTACATTCCTTTATTTCAGAGGAACCTAAAATAGAATATTTGATATTAACCGAATCGAGATCTTGTTTTTCAACAACAAGCTCCTTACCCGATTCAAATCTGTATTCTTTAAATGTAACATATTCACCGGCCTGTTTACAGGGAAGGATTATTTCGGAGAGAGGCTCTATTTCCTGTTTGTTAACAACAATTGAATGTACCTGAACAGGAAGGGCATCAATCGCGCCTATCTGAACAACAATCGCATTTTTTTCTGCATGGCTTAAAAAGGCATGTAAAGACTTTGGGGGATCCAGGATTTTCAAGATCATTTTTTGCCGCTTATAATAATCAGCTTTGTCAAATTTTTTGTATGGAAACTCTTTATAAATGATTGCCAGATTACTATTCAATTCCTTGTTTGATGCATCAAAAAAAGCATCAAGGTACTTTGGCTTAGTCATGCGTTCAAGATTCTTAATATATTCTTTAAAGAAAAGCTTATTACTGAATATCATAGAATGCCAATCCTTATAATTAACAGCAGAGTCGATCTCTGTATACCTGTACTGAGAAGACAGGTCTCGTGAGTAAAGCACAGTAAAGCTTTCATATGCAATAGGTTCTAATTTGCCGATTACCGGATTATAATAGTATTTTATATCACTCCAGTCAATACTGTGAACACCTCCAACAAGATCGATGATTGCATGAAACCTTGCAAGTCTCGGAATATCGAAAGCCTGATTCACAGATATTTTTTTGCTTCTTAATCCCTCAATTAAAGCTATAGCTTTCATGTAATATCGCTTTTGAATGGAATCAGTCAAAACCTTATCTTCACGATAAGCTTCGGGATTAGCAGAATAATAAGAAGCAAACTCATCTGCTGAATTTGATTTAACATACGTATTGTAACGGTTTACCCAATACATATCCGGATTCAATCTCAGAATAGGTCCTTCCACTCTATTGTTATTCTTGAGCAATTCATTTTCAAAATTCTCTTCAACGCAATATATCCCCCAATCTCTTCCATTGACAGATACATTAATAAACTTGTATCTCAAAGCAATAATGTCTTCCTGCTTCATTAATTCATGATAGATCCATTCATAAATATATCCTCTTGTTCCGGGATGCTGAATGGAAAACCGCTTCATTCCCATGAAGGTTTCGTTTTTTTCTTTGATCTTAATACGAAAAGACCATTTATTATCCTGCAGATGGTCGGTCATGTGGCCTTTCAAACGCAGTTTCACTTTTATTTTTTTCCCTTTATAATTTATTACAGCAGGTACATAATCTCCGTCAAGGTCATTTATAATGATTCCCCTTTCTAAAGCCTGGACTCTATTTTTTTCTAGCTTTTTAAAATCTTTATCTGTGATCTCAATGGAGATCTTTTCAGGGTCGGCTTTCAGACTGTTCTTATAATTCGAAATAGCTGTCACAGTAAAATCGAACAATCCATTATACCCCTTCTTCTTTAAGAACTCTGAAGCTAACCATCCGCAGATAAAAAAGCTTACAACACCAATAAATAAGAAAAAGAACTTCAATAATTTTTTATTCCGTTTGTATACATCATTGAAGCTGCTTTCTTCCGGCTTTTTTAAATCCATTTTTCTTTGTTCAATTTAATGAGTTATGCTTCAGCTATTCGTGGAATTTCAACGACACTTCACCGGAAGTCACTTCTTCTTTTACACTTTCTTTTATTTCGTCACTGGTAATAATAGTGAAAATGAACATACCTAAAAACGCAAAAGCACTCAGGGAGCCAACCAGCCAAGATTCAAAAAAAGCAGAAAATGAAATCGCAAACATGATTGGAAATGCAAATTTTGTTTTTTTTGAAGCCTTAATAAACAATAATATGAATGACCAAAGATATGCTAAAAGACCTATAAGCCCCTGATCCATCCAGAATGTGAGGAAAGAATTATGAATTCCTCCCTGATGATTAAGTTTCAGCAACATACCATAATGCTGACGCATATAAAATTCATTATAGGAAAAGCCTTTTCCAATAAAAAAACTCTTCTGAATTTGCTCCCACGCAAATCCCCATGCAATATACCTTCCACTGCCTTCTTCTAGTGTATGAATACGAAAATAATCTCCCAATCCCATTGTCAATATAATAGAAGTAGCGTATGCACTTACAATCTCCACAGTAAATAAGGTCGCTAAAAAGAATATAAATCCCAAGAATGGAGAGAAACTAAAAAAGCGTTGAAAAAGATAAAAGATAAGTATTGCAATTAAAGCATTTCGCGATCCGCACAAATAAATTGAAATTAGAATCGTAATCAATAGAATTTGCTTTTCGGACTTACTGAAAAGATTCGGATAAAAATTATTAAAAACAAAATAGATAATAAAAACTAAAACACAATATACTCCTAAACCATTTGGCCCTCCGAAAACCCCTCGGAACCTTCCCTCATTAAGTGTTCCGATCTCAGGAGCTCCAAATTTTAATAAAAGTCCTATGAACAAAATAATAATTGTAAAAAAAACAAACCTTTTAAAAAACTGTTCCCCCTCTTCCCTGTAAAGTTTTACCACAAAATTCGGAACTACCAGAAAAGATAAAATATAAGAAACCGTCTTTTGAAATCCCGTCAGAAAAAATGGCTCATTCACACTCATTAAAATTGTCAGAACGGCAATAACAAAGAAGGGTATAAAAATTTTATATAAATTATTAAAAGGTTGAAAATTTTTACTATCAAATAAAACCAGTATTGCTAAAGCAGAAATGTATATGTTTTTTGCACTCTTAGCAAAATAAAGACTTTCCACGGAGCTATCGGATATTACGAGAATAAATATATAACCGATAAATAATTCCTCATAGAACCCTTTTTTTGCTAAAAGAAGAATCGTTAAAGGCAGTAAAACGTAAATAAGCGGACCTCCAAACATCCCCACTACAAGCCAAATAGTAAAAACAAGGAACATTTGCCTATAATTACGGTAATATTCTATCATTTTTTATTTTACCGAATTAGTTTCATTATTAATAAAATCATTAAGCTGACGGATCTGCACAGAAGGCCTCTGAGAAGCAAAATCCCTGAGTTCCTCTACATAATCTTTCCATTTACTATAGGAGCCGATTACTCTCCATCTGTTAATATGTTCCGGCATTTCAGGGGCAAGCACATCCTGAAATTCATTGATCCTTTTAATAACTTTCTCTTTCTCAAAAGTGTTATCCAAATGATATTGAAATCTTGCCTTAAATTCATTCAAAAAAACCTTATTCTTCAATAAAGCACGAAAAAGAACACCAACGCTGCCAACAGCCTTTGCTTTGCCAAGCAAATCCTTACTTATAGCTTCTTTTCCAGTGTACCCAAACCCCCAATCCGTATCATAAAGCATCCATCTCCAACGACCATCCTTTACAAACAATGAATCCGACATCTGGTTTTCAGCTGCTTTATAACGCCAGAACCGAACATTGTTATTTGGCCAGTCAGCATTACAAAAATAAACATTTGCAATGATACCGTCCATAAAACTGAGTATGTCAATTTTCTTCTTCAAATAACTGTAGTTTGCTTCTAAATTCATATCGTTCTTCTTCACAAAATCCAGCAATTCCCTAAAGATATCATCATCATGCTTTTTTCCATAAACGAGGCTACCTCCAAATTCCAAAATAACGAGACTGTCCTTTGATATATCATATTTATTAACCAGATAATACTCATCCAACCGTTCCCTGAGGGTATGAACACCCCAGTATTCTCCGTTAATGAAAACAATTAATGGCCTGTATGCTTGAACATCAAGATGGGAATCCTTCATAAATGTGTGTATCAAAGCATCTCTAAACATAGTTTTATTCCAGTCATTCCCTCCGTTTCTAAGAATAAATGAGTTGAATTTATTTAATTTATAGTCTGGAAACAACTGATAATTCAGTTGAGCTTTTCCATATTTTTCATCAAAACATATCCTTAATGATTTTTGGCTAAATCCCCTGGTAGCATTTCCATGAATACGGATGCCTGCATCACTTTCAAAAGCCAATGAACCATTTGTTTCAAAAAATTCAATATGAGCATCACGTTCTGAATTAAGGCCTCGTTTTAAATAATTGGCGGGATATTCCCACCATGACATATCCAGAGGGAGCTCTTTGCGGATATAATCACGTTTATCTTCATAATTTTTACCCATTACGTAAATACCGTCCTTATACCCAAAAAGATCATCCTTATTAACTGTGATTTCCAATACCGGCAATGTATATTTTGAGGAGCCTTTTTCATCAACAAAATAAGTATTTACCAATTCCTTACTCTTTTTATTGTCTGCGCTTACGCATATTGTCCTAAGCACAGTCCCTTTAAAAACATTTCCTACCGGAGGTTTCCACCGTGGAGAGTTTGGTATGGCAGACAAAAGGTTAAGGGCTTTGGTTCTATCTTCAATGTAAATCGGTCGGGTATAAATTTCAGAACCCAGTGAAGGTTCTGAGCCATCCAGAGTATAATAGATGTCAAGTCCGGGTTGCGTGGAAGAAAGACTAACTGAAATTTCTTCTGAAGAAAAACCTCCAATTGAGGAACAATCAGGAGGATTAATTTCATTGCTGATTTTTAAATCCTTAAACAGTTTATTTTTCTGACTGGAAAAGTGAACTCCGAGAACAAGCGATATAAGACCAAGAACAAAACAAAATGCTATTGCCAATTTTATTGGCAAGGCAGGAGAACGTTTGGTTTTTAGGATCGGCTTCACTGATTAAGCAATTATAAGTAAATCAAGTATTTCAATTGATGATGATTTCTGTCCGTTTATTAAAAAAAGACTCTTTGCAGACCAGACAAATATTTTGAGTTTTTTGTCAGCATAAAAGGAAACATTGAACTTACCTGATTCACCTCTG
>JAJTCJ010000030.1 GCA_021323165.1 Bacteroidota bacterium
AAACTATCGTCTTATCAAATCAAACGTTCGTAATTTCTTTTCAAATCCAATGCGTTACAGAGACTACTCTCAGGTTTATCTGAAAGATGTGGTTCCAACGACTGCTGGTGCTGAAGCAAAAAAAGAAGAAGGAAAATAAATTCAACTATTTAGGAAAGCCCTGCCAGAGTTATCCGGCAGGGCTTTTTGTTTTCTGATGGCATTTACAAATTACTACATAGTGTTAGGTGTGAAGAACACCGCCAGCTTTGAAGAAATAAAGGCTGCCTACAGAGAACTTGCAAAAAAATATCATCCTGATAAAAATCCTGGTAATAAAGCTGCGGAAGATTTTTTTAAAGAAATTCAGCAAGCGTACGCAGTGCTGTCCAATACTGAGAAAAGAAGAAGATACGATCTAAAGTTCAATTATGGGGATGATCGACCGAAACGGAAACCGGCCAACTCTGTCCCATATACTGGCAATGCTTACCAATACGCTCAACAGCAGGCAAGATCACATAATAAAGAAAAAAGGCAAAATGAAGATCCGGAAAACAGATCTAAACCGGTTAATTCAGAAAATTATTATATTTTGATAAGTATCGGAATAGCTTTATTACTGCTGTATTTCATAATAACTTTTTCGAATAAATAATGCTATCTCTGCTGCATTTTAGCTTTTGAAACAATGCTGCAGGTGAAACGGCTGATACAGGTAAGATCTCCGTTATCATTAAATATTTTTATTTCCCAGATGTGATTCATTCCTTTTACGTGAATTGGCCTGCAGACACCGGTTACATACCCTTCTTTAACGGCTTTGATATGATTCGCATTGATCTCAATGCCAACTCCTATAAAATGCTCGGGATTCACCATCAGCCAGGAAGCAATACTTCCGAGAGTTTCTGCAAGTGACACAGAAGCGCCTCCGTGCAATAAGCCAAAAGGCTGTTTAGTCCGGCCATCAACAGGCATTGTTCCTTTAATATAATCATGACCGATCTCAGTCACTCGTATATGTAATGAATCAGCAAGAGTTTCCGGATTCATCCATTCCAGCTCCTCAACAGTCGGCTCTCCGTACCAGATCTTCTTGTTTTCCATACCTAAAAGCATTAAAAAAATGTATGATTGTTTTGATTTTAAAGAAAGTTAAAAATACACAATTTCGACCAACACCAATTATATAAAGTCCTGTATGACGTTACTCTCGGATAAAATCCGTACTTTTGCACCTCGAAAAATAAAAAATTATAATGAAAAACATCAGAAACATCGCCATCATTGCCCATGTCGATCACGGGAAAACAACGTTGGTAGACAAAATTTTACACACAGGTAAATTATTCCGTGAAAATCAGGAATCAGGAGAATTGCATTCTTGCAAAGAATGTATCCGTACGTTATAAAGGAACAAAGATAAATATCATTGACACACCGGGCCACGCGGATTTCGGAGGCGAAGTAGAGCGAGTATTAAACATGGCTGACGGAGTTGTTTTGTTAGTGGATGCATTTGAAGGCCCAATGCCTCAGACTCGTTTCGTTACACAAAAAGCTCTTGCTCAGGGAAAACGTGTTGTTCTTGTTATCAATAAAGTGGATAAACCGAACTGTCGCCCGGATGAAGTTCATGATCAGGTTTTCGATCTTTTCTTTAACCTTGATGCAACAGAAGAACAGTTAGATTTCAAAACCGTTTATGGTTCTTCCAAGCATGGCTGGATGGGTCCTGACTGGAAAAATCCAACTTCAGATATCACTTATTTATTAGATACTATTATCGATTTCTTCCCTGAAGCTCCAAGACAAGAAGGTTCATTACAGATGCAGATCACTTCATTGGATTACTCTTCTTTCGTAGGACGTATCGCAGTTGGACGTGTTCATCGCGGAGAGGTTAAAGAGAATATGCCCGTTTCTTTAGTGAAGCGTGATGGTTCTATTATTAAGTCTCGTGTAAAAGAATTATTTACATTTGAAGGACTTGGTAAAGTTAAAGCAACTGAAGCTATCAAATCAGGAGAGATTGTTGCAATAACAGGAATTGAAGGTTTTGAGATCGGTGATACAATTGCTGACTTCAATGAGCCTGAAGGATTAACTCCAATTGCAATCGATGAGCCTACAATGAACATGTTGTTCTGTATCAACAACTCTCCGTTCTTTGGTAAAGAAGGTAAATTCGTTACTTCCCGTCACTTACGTGATCGTTTATTCAAAGAGCTTGAAAAAAATCTTGCACTTCGTGTAGAAGAAACCAACTCTGCTGATTCTTATTTAGTATTCGGCCGCGGTATTCTTCACTTGTCCGTTTTAATTGAAACTATGAGACGTGAAGGATATGAATTACAGGTTGGACAGCCTCAGGTTATCATCAAAGAAATTGATGGTGTTAAGTGCGAGCCTATCGAGTATTTAACTGTTGATGTTCCTGAACCGGTTTCTGGAAAAGTAATCGAGTATGTTAGTCAGCGTAAAGGTGATATGTTATTGATGGAACCAAAAGGAGATCTTCTTCACCTTGAGTTTGAAATTCCTTCTCGCGGTATTATCGGTTTGCGTAACAACATCTTAACTGCAACTGCAGGTGAGGCTATCATGGCGCATCGCTTCAAAGCTTTCGAACCTTGGAAAGGCCCTATTCCTAACAGAAATAACGGTGTGTTAATTTCCGGTGAGCAGGGTACTGCAATCGCTTATTCTATCGATAAACTTCAGGATCGCGGTAAATTTTTCGTTGAAGCAGGAGAACCTATCTACACAGGACAGGTGATCGGTGAGAACAACCGTCAGGATGATATCGTTGTTAACATTACGAAAGAGAAAAAATTAACGAACATGCGTGCTTCAGGAACTGATGATAAAATGCGTATGGCACCTAAAATTAATTTCTCTCTTGAAGAAGCGATGGAATACATTCAGGCTGATGAGTATGTTGAGATCACTCCGGGATCTATCCGTATGCGTAAAGTTATTCTTGATGAAACTGAACGTAAACGCCAGGAGAAAAAAGTTTATAGCTAATTTTAATAATAAAATTCTAAATGCCTTCCCGATCTACGGGAGGGCATTTTTGCTTTAAGTTATTTACATTCGTATAATATAACAAGCACTAACTTTACTCTGGAATTTAAATTTGTTTTATGGCTTCAGCATTCGGACATGCATACGCAGCTATCGCGATAGGTTCAGGCTTCCAGGATAAAATACGCAGCTGGAAATTTCTGATACTTGGAATGATATGCTCTATCATTCCTGATGCTGATGTAATTTCATTTTCATTAGGAATTCCTTATGAATCATTCTGGGGTCATCGGGGATTCTCACATTCCATTTTTTTCGGAATTCTTTTGGGAATATTAGTTACTGCGCTATTCTATAAAAAGCATTTTCTCACAAGGACCGGACTACAGTATATTTTATTTTTCAGTTTCTGCACTATCTCACATGGAATTCTGGATGCATTAACTACCGGAGGACTCGGAGTAACTTTCTTTTCACCTTTCAATAATTCAAGATATTTTTTTCCTTGGCGTCCTATCAAAGTATCACCGATCAGAGCGACAAATTTTTTCGGAGAATGGGGAATCAAAGTGTTAAAGAGCGAAGCTATCTGGATTGGTATTCCGGCATCAATATTTATTGTAATCAGAAAACTTATTAAATGGAAATCAAATGACAGAGAAAATAGGAAATGATCTGTTGAATATTGAAGTATCGGTTTCAGGTGCTGAGTTATCTTCGATATACCACATCCCATCCAAAAAGCAATACTTGTGGCAGGGCGGTGAGAAATGGTGGCCCAGAAGAGCTCCTGTGCTGTTTCCTGTCGTTGGAAAATTAAAAGATAATACCTTTCAGGTAAACGGGGAGAAATACAACTTAGGACAACATGGTTTTGCAAGAGATAAAGACTTCAGCTTAATTGAAAGGAATAATAACAAACTTGTCTTTTCTCTGAGTTCTGATGAAAGCACATTAAAAGTTTATCCTTTCCATTTTGAACTATTGATCATTTATGAAATCAGATCCAATTGTCTTCAGATAACATATCAGGTAAAGAACAAGGATCAAAAAGAAATATTCTTTTCTATCGGAGCTCATCCGGGTTTTAATTGTCCAGTAAATAAAGATGAACTGTTCTCTGATTATTATCTTGAGTTTGAAGAAACCGAAAGTCTCGACCGTCATTTACTTGAAGGAGGACTTTTTACCGGTTTAACAGAACCAGTCATGATCGATTCGAATAGAATTGACCTTTCGTATGAGTTGTTTGCGAAAGATGCGATCGTATTTAAGAATATGAAATCGACATCAATATATCTTAAGAGCAAAAAAAATAAACATTCACTGAAGTTTAATTTTTCTGATTTTCCCTATTTTGGTATCTGGACAAAACCTGGTGCGCCATTTATTTGTCTCGAGCCGTGGTGCGGAATTGCAGACAATCAATACTTCGAAGGAGAGCTGAAAGATAAAGAAGGAATTATTGGTTTGGATACCGGTAGTTCTTTTTTAAGATCATATTTGGTAGAGGTTAATTCCTAGCTGCGTTCCTCTCAGATTTATCCATCTTGTTTATTGCGGCAAAACCTAATGCTGTAATAAGACTTAAGATAATGAAGAAGTAAAACATATTATCAAACCCAAATTTTCCTGCAATACCTAATCCTAATAATGGTGCTGCAATATTAGCAAGTCCATATGCGATAGAATACAAAGCCGAATATTGGCCTTGTCTTTCCTGCCCGGGTCTTGACAAAGAATAATTCATCATAAAAGGCATTGCAAGGATCTCTGACATTGTAATAATGAATGTATAAATAACAGCCCATATCAACACCCCCTTACCGAGGATCAGTACTGCGAAAGCAACCGGAATACATAACACTCCGAAAATAATATATCTGAAGATTTTTTTGTTCTTTTCCAGTGATGAAATGAGAGGCATTTCAATAAGCACTACCAATAAACCGTTGAGTCCGAGAAGTAATCCGATCGTATCTGTACTATAATTACATTCTTTACTCAGATACTGAGGGACACCGGCAAACAATTGAAAAAAGCTGATTCCGTAAAATGCAACCATAATTATAAAGAACAAATATCTCCAATCGCGGTAAGCTGATGTTTTATGATCTTTAAGAAGAACCGCATTCGAATGTTTTGATTCATCTATTTGACGGGGTAGATAAATCAAGAGCATAACTGCAGCAGCGAAACCTGTAATTGAATCTATAACAAACAACCATTTGTATCCTAAATACAATGCAATGAATCCTCCTATGGCAGGTCCCAGTGAAAATCCCAGATTAATTGCAAGTCTTACAAGCGAAACAGATCTTGTACGGTTTTCAATTGTGCTGTAAACTGCAATGGCCTTAGAATTAGCCGGACGAAATATATCGGCAGTAAAGGCGTACATAAAGATAACAACAGATATTAAAAATGGATCGGTAGTGAAAAGAAGTAACAATAAGATCAATCCGCTGCTGATGAGGGAAAAGACCATCACATCAAAAAAGTTTTTTCTGTCGGTTAACCAACCGCCTGCATAAGAACCAAGAACACTCCCAAAACCGTAAAAGCTCAAGGCAATCCCGGCATCAGCAATCGAAAAATGAAGATCATTTGTAAGATATAAGGAAGTGAATAAAAGCACCATCGATCCGCTTCTGTTGATAAACATAGCAATCGATAATATCCAGATGTTTCTTTGAATATTACTGAATGAATTACGATATACAGAAAATAACCATCTCATTTCCTTGATCAAATGTTGTTATTATAATAATAACAGGTATTAAAAAAAATCCCCCCGTTTTTGCGGAGGGATCACTATACTTATATACAAAAAGTATTAAGCATTAGGTTTAGCCGCTTCCTTAGCTTTTAAAGTTTTAGATGCATCGATCATAGTCTGCACACCTTTTTCTGTGAAGATCTCTCCTTTTATATCTTCAACAACATATGAAGTTGTTCCCGCTTTTACTATTGAATAAAAGTGATATTCAGGTCCTGTGATCTCAGACTCCCAAAAAACAAGAGTTGGTTCATCTTTAACGAAACGCTTGAATTTATTTACGTCATTTCCTGCTATGTCGCTTTTTGTTAAAGCAATATCGCCCTCACCTTCCGTGATCGAGATTTGAAAATCTTTACCAACCTTAATTTCAGTAGCTCCCCAGGATTGTTCAATTACTTCCAGTTTCCCTTTTGTAGAATCAGGTACCATAATAGACAATTTATTACCATTAACAGTGATATTTGTTTCCATCATTCCCGGCAATGATGTAGTTGCTTCTTCTGTTTTAGTTCCTCCGCAACTTGCAAAGAAGATCATTGCAGGCGCAGCTAATAATAAAAGTACTTTTTTCATTTTTATATTGTTTGGTTTTTTAGCAAAGCAAATATAAATTATATAGTTGAGATTATACAAAACTTTGTTTTCAGAAACAATTAACAAATTCCCCTGCTTTTCATTATTCGTTACATTTATAATGCTTAATTAAGTATCATGCAATGGCTATTTGCATAAAAGAAAAACATCCATAAGAATAATTCAGCAGACATATGGTCTTTAACAAAACATACTTTCACATATGAAACTTACTTTTACCCCACATACCCTTACGTTTATCCATCCATTTAAAATTGCTCATGGGGTTAGGACTTCAACTCCTATAATGATTGTAATGCTGCAGGCAGATGGTCTGATAGGATATGGGGAAGCAAGCATGCCTCCTTACCTTGGCGAGAATCATGAAACAGTATCGGTATTTCTTCAACGCTCTGTTTCTTTACTTGAAACAATCGAATTTCCATTTGAGATCAGAGATGTAATGAAAATGATAGATGAGCTCGCTCCAGGAAATACTGCTGCTAAAGCTAGTATTGATATCGCTCTTCATGATCTTTATGGAAAGTATAATAAGATTCCATGCCGTGAGATGTATAATGCACAAAAAGACAATACACCTTATACCACCTTTACATTAGGAATAGATTCAGCAGAAGTTATAAGAACAAAAATAAAAGAGGCAGAAACTTTTAAAGTATTAAAAGTTAAGCTAAATGGTGTTGAAGATAAAATGATGATCGATGTTATCCGGAGCGTAACAAATAAACCAATTGCGGTGGATATAAACCAGGGCTGGAAAACAAAAGAGCAGGCAATTGAAATGATCGAATGGCTTCATAGCAAAAACGTTTTATTTGTAGAACAAGCAATGCCGAAAGAAGATACTGAATCTGCTTACTGGTTATACAAGAGAAGTCCACTACCATTGTATGCTGATGAAAGTGTTCAGCGTTTAATAGATATTGAAAATATAAAAGAGTGTTATCATGGTATCAATATCAAACTGATGAAGTGTACAGGAATGTATGAAGCTTCTCAAATGATAAAGAAAGCAAGAGAACTAAAATTAAAAATACTTATCGGATGTATGAGTGAAACGTCATGTGCTGTTTCAGCTGCTGCTCAACTCACACCATTATGTGATCATGCGGATCTTGATGGTCCCTTGTTAATTAAAAATGATTTGTTCAAAGGAATTGGATTTGATAACGGAAAAATAATTCTGAACGACCTTCCGGGTATTGGCGTTAATCCTGTGGTTATAGATTAAGAAGGATTGCTAAGCACTGTTAGTTATGTAGGCTGGAAGGTACATAAGGGAGAGAAGAGAAAGGGCTGTGTGTGTATTGCAAGAGGAAAATAAAGAACAAAAAAAAAGCCCTTCCGTTTGGAAGGGCTCTTTTCTTACTTTTTCTTTTTAGCTGCTTTTTTAGCTGCTTTCTTAGGAGCAGATTTTTTTGCTGCTTTCTTAGCTGCTTTTTTTGGAGCTGCTGATATTGTTAATATCGTCTTTTTATGATGCTCTTCATTTTTCAATTTCATCATCATAATTTTTTTATCATCATGCATGAAAAATATTTCATTCTCGATGTGTCATCTTACATCATGCTTCCACAAAGGAATTAAGCGTGAGCGTTTTTCTAATAAGACTATTCAAAGAACTATATAATACTTTATGCTGATGATATATTGAGTTTGATTTCAGACTTAAGTTCGATCTTCTAAGAAGAAAATTTATTTTCAAATAAATTATCACATGAGATGGTTTTATGTGATTTATCCATTAATCTGCTTTTATTTTATTCTTTCAAGCAGTGCCATATAAAAACCATCTGCATGATGAACTTCTGGTTGATAACGTTTTTCACCAACAAAATTCCATTTGTCACCAGCTTCTTTCAGGAACCATTTTACCTGATCTTCTCCTTCACTTGGTAATATACTGCAGGTTGCATATACCAGTTTACCTCCTGGCTTCACCATATCAGAAAAACCTGATAAGATCTCACGCTGTATTTTTTTCACACGCTCAATTTCTTCAGGTGTAAGTTTCCACTTACTGTCGGGATTTCTTCTTAATACACCCAAACCGGAACACGGCACATCCAGTAATACACGATCAGCAGAATCTTTCAGACGCTTTACAACTTTGGAAGAATCAATAGTTCTTGTTTCAATGATCTTCACCTCTGCACGGGTTGCTCTCTTTTTTAACTCAGCTAATTTTTTTTCTTTTACATCCATCGCAATGATCCTTCCTTTATTCTTCATCAATGCAGCAAGGTGTAATGTTTTCCCTCCGGCACCTGCACAAGCATCGATCACACGCATTCCCGGAGCAACATTCAGATATTCAGAAACCATTTGTGAAGCTGCATCCTGAACTTCAAAGAGTCCTTTATGAAATGCATCAGTGCGAAAAACATTTCTTGGGAATTTCAGTTCAACTGCATCAGGTGACCAAGTGATTAGCGAAGTTTCTGTTATCTCTTCTTCTTCTTCAAGTTTCTTTTGTAATTCTTTAGGAGTAATAAGGAGGGAGTTGGCTCTTAATACTGTACTTGGTTTTTGATTAAGTGCACGTAAGGTTTTTTCCCAAGCTGATCCAAGTTCTTTTTCTCCCATTACATCCAGCCAATCAGGAACAGATTCACGGATCTTTCTTATCCTGCTGAATTTCTCCAGCTGAGAGATCACTTTCTTTTCATTCACATTCTTGAAGTATTCACTGTCCGGTAATTCATATCCGTCAAATACCAGATATGTTCCAAAGATCATCCAGAGATTCTTATCCGTTAATTTTCCTTCGGCTGCAGCAGAAGTTGTAAGCAAACGCCAGTTACGTATCATGTCATAACTAACTTCAGATACGAAGCTTCGCTCTTTCACATCCCACTTCTTGTTTGCACGCATTACCTTTTCGATCGCTTTATCAGCGAAAACTCCATTTTCGAAAACATCCTTTAATACATTAAAGATGGCTTTTACATGGAATATGTGGTGTTTTAAATAGAACCTTTTTGTCATAGTGCAAAAGTACTACAATTCGTTGAACAATCATTAAAGAGGATGTGTTTCGTTTGTAGCATATAAAGGAAATTTATATTTTTGTGTCATGGTTGACACTACTTTAAAGATCGGTGAGTTTGTAGTATATGAGCCAATGACTGCCTTCACTGATTACATTATTACTATTATAGCTATTATATACTTCAAAAAGCTTTCAGCTGATAATGAGGTTATCAAAAACTGGCGACTATTCTTTCTTTTCATCGGATTGTCTACTTTATTGGGAGGAACTTCCCACGGACTATTTCCAATTCATGATGGCTGGCAATATAAAAGCTTCTGGCTGCCAATGCAGATCTTTAATGGCTTTGCTGTGTACTTTGCACAAAAGGCAACATTAATATCTGTTCTAAAAGACTCAAAAAATTACAATACATGGAAGGCAAGTTATATGATCCAGCTTGTCGCTTACCTGGTTGTACTTATGATCGTTCAGAAATACATTATCACCATTATTGATAATGCAATCGGATTGATTCCGATCATGATCCTTCATTTAAGTGCTAAGAAAAAAGAAGAACACTATAATTATATAGGATATGGAATTATGGTTTCATTTATTACGGCTATTGTACACGGATTAAAGTTTTCACTCCATGCCTATTTTAATTATAATGATATAGCTCATATCTTTATAATTATAAGTTTAACAGTAATGTTTCTTGGACTTAAAAAAAGGACTATCTCCTGACAAGGGCTTTTACCTCTTTCCCTATTCCAATAAATGTATGATGATTGAGAGGAAACTCAAAAAACACATGCAGAAGGCTCAATAAGAAAAGTGCATAAAATCCGATCTCATAACTCACAGCATATAAAATAACCGAACAGCTCCATAGGGCGATAATAACTCCCATTCTTCTTTTAGAGATCTCATTCCATTTTATTACGGTTGTTTTTGAGAACCAATTCAAATAATGGTATGTATAAGCAAAAGCAATAAAGCGCATGATCTTTAAAGAATTTTCGTTTGTAAAAAGAACCGTTTCTTCCAATCTTAACTCTCCATATCCAAATAGTGAGTATAAACTTGTGTTCAGAACCGAAAAGTTATAATAGGCTCTTTGCGCGTATGCGGATACACTTGCTGGCAGGCCTGAGGGTGTATACATAAAAAAGCTTAAGGCGCATGCAACAAAAACAAGAAGGGAGATCATTCCGGAAAAACTCCTGGTTTTTAAAGCCCCATACAATATAAATGCTCCGGTAAAAATAAAAACGTGAATAATAGTAGGAAGCCATACAGCAAACAGCAAAAAAATCATATCAGGATAATGATTCACATTAAACACCAGGGAAGCAATAAAAGTTATAAATATCAATAATAACTTAAGAGCAAACTTGTCAACGAATATAATGATCAGTGCGTAAATAAATCCGGAGAACAAAAGACTTCCCAGGAAGGAATTAACTTTGGAAGCGGGATCGAACATTCCTATTGTAATAAGAATTACAAGTAATATTAAAAGCCAGATATCCTTTCTTGATTTTATGAAGTAATTCTTTTTTTCCAGCCATGAAATCTCGGTGAGATAATGTAATGGTCCGAGAACGGCATAAGAAAAGAGAAAAACTTCGAAAGGGAGAATGTAAGCAGCAACCAGGCTTAAGATCATTAAACCGATATTAAGATAATTTATCCCATCCGAACTGATCCCGGAAAACAGTTTGTTCATTCTCATGCATTTAATCCGTAATCTCTTTCAACAAGGCAGATCCTTGTTTTATAATTTTTATACCATTCAGTACGACCTTTTTGCTGCGCCTGTTTATGTTCTGTGTTCATCTTCCACTTACGGATGGAATCAAGGTCACGCCAATAACTTACCGTAATTCCAATCTCTTCTCTCGCAGATTCAATTCCCAGAAATCCATCTTGATCTGCAGCAAGTGCTAACATTCTTTCTGCTGTATCTTCGTAACCCTCTTTAATTTCCGTGCGCTCTGAAGTGAAGATAACTGCATAATATGGAGGCTGGGGAGTTTTTGCTATCATGTATCAGTCTATAAATATTCTGTCTTTCCCATCGAACATTGGCGATTGTACCGACAACACCTTTACGGGAGATTTAGATGTTGCTTTTAATTCATGTATAGTGTTCATTGGAATAAATATGACCATTCCTTTTTTCACAGGGAACCTTTTCTCTCCAAGCAGCATTATACCTTCTCCTTCTAAAATATATACATTTTCACTATGAGCTGCATGCTTATGCTTTTTAACCTCCTTTTTCACAAAGATCAGGAAACTGCTCAATAAGGAATCAGATGCAAGTGGTTTTACAAAGATGTTTTCATAGGAAGCCGGAGCTGATATGGTATCAAGAGACTGAAACTGGGCTTTTGAAACAAAAGGAAGGATTAATAATATTACAATAAGGACCTGTTTCATTTTTAAGGATAACAAAACAAATATAACAAACGGTTCGCTTTAAATCAATAAAACGAACCGTTTGAAAAGAATCCGGAACAAATCTATTTTCCGACTTTTACTCTTATACCTTCTGAATGACTTGCGAACTCAGGTGCATATATACACTGAATGGAAGTTATTCCATTAGAGAAATTTCCATTATGAGAAACCACTAAAGGATATTCAAATACATAATTTCCTTTTGGTAAGTAGGAGAAGAAAAAATTAGTCCCGGCATCGCGAGTGCTTTCATAATAACCCAAACCATCCTGGTATTTATAAGATGATATTACATTGGTTGGTTCAAAACCGGAAGCACGCATGTCTTTCATCTGCACATACTCCATATCACGGTCCACCTTAAGCTCTATTCTAACTTTAAGCTTATCTCCAATTTTTAGCTGACTCTTTTCATTTATAAGTTCAATAACAGGGCCCGAGGAAGTATTCTTCTGCAGAAATAATTGTTTCTTCAATACTAGTGGCGTTTTAGCAGAAGTAATCTTATCAAGTTGTTCAAAATATTGCCAGTATACAGAACCCCAACTAACTCCTTCATCCTTTTTACTTATTGTGACCTTTCCCATTTCTGGTTTTATGTCACTTCCGCTCCATGAAGTTTTGAAATATCCGGTTCCGGCTTCCTTTTTCGTTTCCTGAAGATTATTCGGATCTATTTTAACATTTCCTATTGTTATTTCCACATTACTTTCAACTGCGAGCCAGTCAGTGCCTCTTAACAACAATGCATAACAAGCCTCGGTTGTTGCTTTGGTAGTTTTCCAATCCTGAGTTTGCTTTGATTTAAGCAGCCACACTTTAAGATCGTCCACAGCTTTTTTATCGTTCGCCACTTCATCAAAAGCTTCTATTAATAAGGCCTGAGCTTCAATAGGAGCCTGGTACCAATAAAATCCTTCATAATTATCTTTCCAGTACATTCCCATCTCTTCACTATGAAGAGAATTTTCTTTTAATGATTTAATGATTGACATCGCAGTTGATTTGTCATCGTAACGATGTAAAGCCAATGAAATCATTCCCTGCATATACCGGCTGTTCGATAACCAATATTTTTTCGCCTGCCCTTTATAATAATCAAAAGCTTTCTGATTTCTGTTGTCAACTCCTATGTCCTTAAAGTAACTACGTGCATATAAGTATTGAATTTGAAGATAGCTCAAATGATTATCATTAATATGTTCTTTATCATGCTTAAGGATCCACTCATAATCTTCCCGGATACGATTGTCAAGATATTTTGTTCCTTCTTTAATCATATTCCAGGCATTTTTATCTGTTCTGATATTTTTAAGGCCTAAATGATCAAGATGACCCATACCGGTGATGATATGCTGTGTAATGTAGCGATCGTCAGGCATGCCTTCAAACCACGGCCATCCTCCATTAGAGGCCTGCATTTTTTGTAGTTTGACAAGAGCACGGTTTAATTCACTGCTCATTTTATTGAGATCAAACAAAAGTGCAACCCGCTTTTTTCGTTCTGTTTCGTCTTTCGCATCGAGCACCCATGGAGTTTCTTCAAGCATGACCGATTTTAATTCCTGGTTCTTTTCCAGATTTGAAAGTAAAGATTTAGAATCGGGGGTATTCTTCCATGAAATCGAGAGAAAGTCTGTTCCGAACATTCGTATGGATACTCCATCAAATATGGTAATGCCTGAACAGCATACCATGCGGGATTCGCAGTAAACTCAAGGGTTAATTTATGATTACGCAGTGTTGTGGAATTATTACTTTGCGTTATCAATTTTTCGAATAGATATGTACGGGTTTCCAAACCACGGATCGGTAATGGCAACGTTTCTGTTACAAGCATTCTATTGGTAAGTAGCGGAACGGCCATTTCTTCACCATCTGAAAAATCACCGGCCTTCGCTACGATCTTATACATTATAGCAGAAACACCTTCAGGTATTGAAATATCCCAATTCAATACTGTGCTTTTTCCTTTCCCGGATGTAAAGTCCTTTTTAGCTCCCGTAAACTTTATATTCTTATCTGTAACAACCATAGTTTCCGTGATTTCCTTCATAGTGACCGCGTCATAAAAAAACAGCTGAGCAGTTCCATTTATATCTTTATCGGAAAGGTTGGAGATCTTGGTGCTGAACTCCATTTTATCATTCTCTCTAAAAAACCTGGGTACGTTTGGAACAACCATAAGATCTTTCTGAGTCTGCAATTCATTCTGGATCATTCCGTATTTAAGATCCTTGGTGTGAGCAAGACCCATCATTTTCCATTTTGTTAATGCTTCCGGGATGGTGAATTTTATAATTATACTTCCGTCTTTATCCGTTTCAATCTGAGGATAAAAGAATGCAGTTTCTGCAAAATTAGATCGAGCAGCCACCTTAGAAAGATCGGCCCTTGAATTTTCCGCAACTCCTCCTGTTATTGTGGCCTCTCCATTTATTACTCCTGAATCCGCCAATGCAACAGTTCCTGCAAATGCCGCATCACCCTCTGCATTTTTACCTGATTCCTTTTTAACCCCTCTTTTGTCTTTAGATTGTTCAGTTTCATCAACTACAACCTCTTCCATTGTGTTTGTCTGCATGTTTGCAGATGATTTTGAAACAGCCATAACCTTATATTCATTACCATCATAATCGTATTCATAATTCCTATAATAACCGGCATTGTATCCAAACCAATTCAGCTTGTCGTAATATTTATATGCTCCTGCAGGATATTTGTTCCATTCATAAGCATATAATTGGGCATTCACGGCTCCGAATGCCTGATTAGCATCCCAGTAGATATTAGAATAATAACTATTATAAATATTCATATACCAGTTGTTAGGACGAAATGCATCAAGGGAAGCGTCATACAATGTTGCCATCATTTCAGCCGCAACCTTATCTCCTTTCTTATCCCTGATCCGTATTTTCCATTCTTCCTGTTGTCCCGGCAAAAGTTTATTCCGGAAGGTTTCAAATTGGATATCAAGATCCTTGTTAGTATACGGAACAGTTACGGTTGCATTATTTACATAAGAGCGGTTGTCCTTAACAAACATTAAATGAAAAGAAAAATTACCCCGGTGTTTTTCTTCCACTGGGATCTCTATGGTTTTTTGCTCTTTATTAAGAGTGATAAATTCCTGTTTCACTATTGCACCTTTATGTTCAATTTCAAAAAGCACTTTAATATTCTCTTCTTTTGTACCAATAACAAAGCGGACCTTCTTTCCGGGCTCCAAAGGATCTTTGGTGATCATATTGAACCAATTGATCTGATTCGATGGTACCGCTCCTCCATTATCTGAATAAACGGTAAAATATTTTATGTCCTTAACATCTTCACCATAAGGATCTCTGCAATGAGCTTCCATAACATAGATTCCTGGCTCCCATGCTTTCAGGTTGGTGATCTTCACAGAATCATTGACATCTTTCTTTTGAGGAATAAGTATTTTTTTGTTCTCAAATGTTTTTTCGTAGACCTTAACAGATCTTTCCCATTTGTACATGTTGTTTTCGTCCTTGTATTCGTCTTTAGGGAAAGCCTTTTCATATTCTTGTCTGCTCATTATGAATTTATCTGGCTGAGACCAGATACGGCTTCGGTAAGTTTTATCAGGTTGATTTAACCTGTAGATCTCCACTTTGCCTGATGCTGCCTGAAATTGGCCACTCATATTAGTTGTATAAACTGCGAAAGCCTTTCCTTCATTCTTTTCGAGCATTGAAGGAAGCGATACATTTAAATTCACAGCCGTATAAGCAGCGCTGATATAAGTTTGTGTACTGTGAGTTTCACCATTTATATCGGTGACATCAGCAAAAACAGTATATGTATAAGTCGGCTGATAGGATTTGGGAATGCTGAGATCCGGTATTGCTTTAAAGTCGATAAAAAATGTTCCGGTATCATTGCTAATCGCAGAACCATTAGAAATCTCCAACTGAGCAGATTGAGGATAATATCCTCTCCACCAATACCACCAGGAAGGAAACGATGCATTTCTAACAACACGGTATTTCACCTGAGCACCATCTATTTTTGCACCTGAATATGCGATAGCATTTCCGCTCACTTTTATATTTTCTCCTAAACGGTAATTTCCTTCAACCGGTTTAAAACTTACATCGAACTTCGGACGCTTATATTCTTCAACAGAAAGATATTGCATACCTGAACCATTGGAAATCATCATTTGACCATTTAACACTTCTGAAGGTGCTGTAAATGATCCGTTAAAAGTTCCATATTCATTAGTAGTCAGATTTAATTCGGATATCTTTTGAGAATTAACATCATAAAAGGTTACCGTAGAAACTTCATTCGGAAGTATCTCATTTGATTCTCCATCAGTATTGATCATAATACCTTTGAAATAGACTGTTTGCCCTGGACGATAGATAGCCCTGTCCAGAAAGAAAAAAGTCTTTGGATATTTCTTTTTCTCTTCCTTGTAATTCTTGTACTGATAAATACTGTTATCGGTCTGTAACCTGTCCTCCAGAAAAACAGGACCGGAACCGCTCTTCCATGTAAAGTCAACACTGAAATTTCTGTAATTTTCAATCGGAGGCACATTAAAATAGCCTTTGTCATCGGTCTGAAATTTCTCAGATTTTTCATATTCATATTTCCTGGAAGCATAATTATATTTCTCGTAATAGAGTTGAGCTACTATTCCTTTAAGTGGCTCTCCTGACTGGCGATGCTGCAGATAGAAATCATAACTGCCGTTTTCCATTCTCCGGTTAACATAACTAATATTGGAAACCCATGTTGCAGCAAAAGAAACACCATTATTTTTGTAGGAGAACGAGGAATCAGATCCCACAAGGATTATATAATGGCCAAGATTTAAACCCGGAATCATGATCTCCGTAACATGTGACTGATAATCTCCGTCATCCGGCAGCTGAACACTGAATTGCTTGATGGTCTTTAACTTCAGGTATTGTTTAACCAGCTCTTCTCCATAATAACGATCTATCGAACGATTGTATTTATCTATATCCATTGCGGCAATTCTCACATAAACTGTCTTTAGATTTTTATATGTTACAGATGCTCTTATTGGCGCCAAAGGCTGATTTACTTTTTCAGTAAGAAAATATAATGAGTGTTCCTTTATTCTGGCCATTAATGCTTCACAATCCTTGGCTCCATCACTTCCAGGGAATTTTTTAGTCACCTTTTCACAAATTGAGAGTGCTTCTTTCTTCATCCATTTATTATCATCGCCTTGCAAGCGCTGATATTTATTTCCTTTTTCAAAATAAACATTCGCTATTTTATATGAAATATCAGAAGAAGCAGGATCTGAAGAAAATTGTTTTTCCAGATCCGATAAAGCATTTAAATATAAACTGTCTTTTATCTCAGACACCACCTTCTTTTTTACGAAAGACAAGCGTTTGAGATCAACATCGATCAAGGCTTTTGGATCTTTGTCACCGGCATGAAAAGCAACAAGTTCCTGCAGCGTTTTAATTGCATAATATTTTAAAGACAATGTGTCTTTTGATTCGATCTTTAATCTCGCAAAATCCTTATAGTTCCAGAAGTAGCTTTCGGAGTTCAATTCAAATTTATAGGCGGGTTGAGTAATATCAGGTTCTTCATTCATGAAGAAATCGACTGCACGATGAGCAAGGAAATCGTAAAGGGAAGGCCGGAATTTTCTGGATGAATCATACTTAAGTAAAATATCATCAAAATTTTTAAGTGGAGTAAGCTTTGAGCTGTCGGAGTTCAGGAGAGAGTATTGGTAATTTTTTATAACCTGGTCCAAAATTGTTTTCAGGTCCCATGTAGTGATGTCTGAGTTATTAAGATTAACAGTTGTGCTTCGGTTGTAAAATTTCCATCGGTTGTTCTGATAATATTTCCAGTATGTTTCTGCTAATATGGAGTGGAGTATCGGCTTTACAGGAAATTTAGATTCTGCTATTTCTTCATTTAACCGGAGCAAGGCCTTTTCGAGTGAATATTCCTCCATTTGCTGTTCGAATTTCATTCTGTGCAGTATGGCTTTAACGAATTGCGCAGAGTTGTTTTCCGATTTCGCTTTATTGTAAATACCGGTAACAACTTCCAAAGCCGATTTGGTCAGGCCTTTATTAGTAAGCGAATCAACCTTTTTCCATTCTTTTTCATAAGAACTTCCTTTAGGAAAAATCAAAAGCTGAGAGGTATAGTTTCCTTTAAAGCTATAAACAGTAAAAGCTCCTGCAATACTAGCAAGAGCTAAAACTATAATTAAAAATATTTTTTTCGAAGCCATAATATGATTGTTTACGGTTTAATGTTTAATCATAGATGTTTTACATGAATGATTTCCATAAAGTATTGCCAATTTAATTAAAAAAGGCCGGTAACATGATTACCGGCCAGTTAAATAGAAATTCACACCTTATGTTATTTTGTAAGAATCAGTCTTCGTGTAATAACCTTTTCGTTAAACTGCAGCTTTATAAGATATATTCCAGGGGAACAACCATAGGAAGATGCATTAAAATCAACTTTATGATTTCCTTTCAATTGGTTCTCATTTGTCAGCATCTGAATTTGTTGTCCCAATGAGTTTATTAGTTCAAGACTTACAATCCCTTCTTCATGTAAATTATATTCAATTATTGTATAACCCTGTGTTGGATTCGGATATACATTTATAATTGCGGTACCATTAGTTATTTCATCTAGCGACACAGAACTGTTAGTTATGAAAATAGAATTCGCATCAGCGATAAAATTAAGATCCGGAACAGTATCATTCGATGTAACGCAGAAAGTATAAGTGGAATCCATCGGCAAACCAGCAATATCAACATAGATCTTATAACAGCCGGCAGGAACATTTCTAAAATCGTAATGCCCTGTATTATTTGATTTAGTATATGTCACCGGAACACCTCCTGTATTAATAAGAAATACATTGATCCCTGATAAAGGCATACCAGCTGCATGCAGATAACCATTCCCTTCTATAATAGTTCCATAAATATTATTATTCCCGCTTAATGGAGCATGTCCAAAAATAGTTATGTCAGCAACAACCGTATCATTGCACGCAGGAGATACCGTGATCACATCTGCAGAATCCCAGCTTATCTCAGATTGATAATAAACCGGAAATGCCAGAGGATTAACAGTACTGTCTGCAGTAGCCTGAACGATATAATTCCCATCAGAAACATTTGAGAAAGCATAAGCGCCATTTGTAATTGTTACTGAATCGATCAAAGGCATCTGAACTCCCGAAGCATACTCAAACAATTTAGCATAGCCGTTAATAGGAGAGCCGGCATAAATAACATTTCCAATAACAGACATGTTATCAGTGGAAAGATTCACCTGTTGAGTTGCTGTTGAAGAACAGCCGGTAGTTGTATCTGTTACAGTTAAAGTATATGTTGTTGGGACATTTACAACGGCTGAGGTTACCTGTGAGTTAGGGTTGGTAATCGAACCAGAAGGCATCCATGAGTAGGAGAAATTACTTGTATCAGTTACCCCGGCACAATAATGAAATTTTATTACCGGGCGGTTATTTGATTGGGTAATTATGTTTGTCTGATTCGGACACATATCGTACTGATCAGTATAGCTATACAGGCAAGATGTAAAAGCCGTGGTTGTATACGGACTGATGGAATTATTTGTATAATTTGAAAAACCAAATGCACCCGGGCCTTCATTTGAACATATCTCCACTATTATATTTGATACTCCATCCCATTCAAACGCGTTATTAAAAATATGCGTATTCCAACCAACAGCTATAGGAACTGTAGCCGGATCAAACACCTGGAACAGACCGCCACTCCAGGTTGTACCGAGATTTATAAGGTTTGTACAACCCATACTTATCTTATAATTATGATATACGGAGGTTCCATTTATTGCTGTTATTTCAAAATCAATCTGGCTTATTTTTCCACCGGTTATACCTGCAGCATTTAATTCCGCAGCTGTGAACAACATCTGATGTTTGGTTGAAGTATACCAGTTTCCGTATGGTGCAGGCCAGGTGGTATTAGTATTTGATCCTGAAGCTGTTCCAACGACACTTGAAAAAGAAGATCCACATCCCGCAGCAGTAATTCCGCAAACAGATGGTACTCCAGTTCCTGCAGAGGCTGTCAATTGAATTGTACTTCCTGCACATACACTTGTATCTGCGTAAATAACAGGCGGAGGCATTGGATAAGGTATATTTATCTGAACGCTATCCTTAACAACACATCCGGCATTAACTACGCTGACCGTGTAAGTAAAAGATCCTGAAACACCAATTGTTGCAATTGGGTTCTGCGCAAGATTGTTGTTTAAATAAAGATTCGGCAACCATTCATAAGAATAACCTGAACCAACAGGAACTAAATTCACAATACTTAATTGATTCGGCTGAGAAATGCAGGATGAGGCATTCTGAGCAGCGGCATTAAAAGTAAAGCCTGAAACTACGTTTACAACAACAGTATCTCTGTTAATGCAAGAACCTGTTAAGTTACTCACTAACTCATAAACTGTAGTTGCTGTTGGTGATGCTATAGGAGACACGCAATTAACACAAGAAAAATTAGTGCCTACTATCATTGGCGGTCCACTTAAAACACTCCAGCTAAATGAGGTCCCTTCGCTTGCATTTAATTGTACAGGTTGTGAATTGCAATAAGTAACATCAGGGCCTGCATTCGTCCTTTGATTTATTAATATATTATAAACGAAATTTTGTAAGCCAGGCACTGGGCAGAAACCGTCACTGATAGTAACGGTAAAGCTTCTCATTCCCGACACTACCGAAAGGGGGGCTGTCCAACTAACATTCAGTGTCATGGGATTATATCCATTAGAAGTAAGCACTGCCCCGGGAAACAATGTGCTAAGATTAGTCTGGTAGTCTAACGAGTCGCCACTGTTCGTATCATTGAAGGTAATATCAAATGAAAAATTATTACCCGGACACACGATAATCGAATTATTACCCGTTAATGTGGCTGAGCCGGAAAAATTAGTTATCGAACCCGCGTTTGCAGTAGGTATGACATTAGAACAATTAAATACATTAAATTGAATGTCCCTTACTATTGAACCTACAAGAATACCATTTGTATTATATTGTCGGACAAGTACCGCCACAACAAATGCACCCATTGTAGAAGAAGTAAAAGAGATTAACCCTGAAGAAGGATTTATTGTTATACCAGGAATCGGAGTTGTACCTGAATAACCGCTAGCATAAGGAACCGGTGTAATTGAGTTGATATCCATAGCGTTGACAAAAGAATACGAAAGGGAATCATCGGGCCTTGCCGACACACCAAAGTTGTATAATATGGACTGATTAACACAAACATAAGGCAACGGCTGAGATGTAAAGACCGGAGAATTGTTGGTGGGTGCATCCTGATTGTTCAGTTTAGCATAAAATGTATAGCTGGGTTGCGAAGGGACATTTACAGTTATATTTCTGCAGCAGCTTGTATGTTCAAATGACCAATTATTGCAAGCACCCGGAAGGGATACGAGAGCAGAATAAACATTCTTTTTAAATCCGGGTAAACTTCCACCGTTACATGTAGTTGAATTTATACTTGTCGGACAGATCTGAGAAACTTCATAAGCAGTATCTAGGTTTGCTATAATATTTACACTGGCAAGTCCACATGAATTATTAGCAACCATGGCAGCTGTGGTCCCTGGATCAAATGAAGCGCAGTCCCAATATAAAACAAGCTGAACCTTATATTGATTACCGCTTATATGTGAATATGTTACTTCGCCACCGGAAACGTGGCTTGCATTAATCGTTTTAGCTGCTAAAAAAAATAATATGAAGAAAACTAAGAAGCAAGGAGTACGTAGGTGTTTTGCCATGGATTGTACTTTAGTGGTATAGTAAAGTTAGAATAATAGTCGAAAATCTATATAAATCGAGTAATATTTATTTCAGCATCTAAGGGCAATCCTTTTTCAAGAAAGTCAACCAATTGCTGAGCAAAGAAAGGCGCAAGCATAACTCCTTTGGTCCCCAAGCCATTGAAAACCACAAGGACAGAATGCTGCGGATGAAGCCCGAGAATAGGACGTCTGTCGTTTACTGTTGGACGTATTCCAGCACTGTGTTCAATGATTTCGTAAGGGACTTTTAACACTTTATTTAATTTATCAATCAGCTCTTTCCTTCCTTTTTCTGTTGTATTTTCATTTAATTCATTCCATTCGTAAGTAGAACCAACTTTATAGGTGTTATTTCCAATGGGTAAAATAAAAACACCTTTATTGATCACTTTATCTTCAGGAATAATATCATTCTGCGAAAGTTTAATTGTTAGAATTTCACCCTTGGTTAACTTAAAAGGCAACCAATCAAAATAGGGGTTTTCGCTTACTTTATATCCTTCGCAAAAAATGATCTTAGAAGCCATAACTCCTTGATAAGATACATGATCGTCAGAGATCTTTAATTGCCCATAATCAAATCTTTCAGCAATAAAAGCATCATTTGTTTTGAAATATTCCCTGGATGAATTAAGGAAAAGCCCTGTATTTAAATTTCCTGCCTCAATAACTTCTGATGCTCCTAGCGGAGCATTTACAATACATTCTAAGAAATTATCGTATATGTCTTTACTGAGGTATTTCCCTACATTTTCCTTTGATTTCTTTAGCCAAAATTCTCTTTCATTTTCCTCAGCAAAAAGTTTAACTATCTTCTTTTTATTATAGAATTCAGTGTTCAGAAGACTTTCAGCTTCTCCATAAAACTTGTCCATGAATGGAATTAGGTCATCTGCCATCCAGCTCTTAACAAGTCTTTTAAATACAACGGGATTATACAAACCGGCAGCAATTTTTGAAGCGGAGGATTGAGGAAGATCATCAATGATCATCACAGACATACCCTCCTTCATGAATGTTAATGCTAACACTGTTCCGGCTAATCCCTGACCTACAATTATATAATCTTTCTTTATCATGTTTGATTTCAAAATTACCAATAATCTTTAATTAATAATTTTTATCTTGCCATAGTATTTCCGGCACATATCAACCGGATTAAATTTATGCAAAGAGAAAAACAACTGATCGGCCGCAGAGAATTAATTGCTTTTCCTGAGCTCGGACTTTATGATATAACCGCTAAAGTTGACACAGGAGCATACACTACTGCATTGCATTGCCATGATATTAAGGAGAAGAACGGAGTATTATACTTTAAGTTACTTGATCCTACTCATCCTGACTATAATGAGCAGGAACAGAAATTTTCAACTTATACTCAAAAGGAGATCAAGAATTCTTTCGGTGAAGTTGAAAAGAGATATATCATAAAAACAGTTATTAAAATTGGAACCAAAAGGATAAAATCAGTAATTTCGTTAACAGACAGAGGCAACATGCGTTATCCTGTATTGATCGGCAGAAAGCTGCTTAAGAACCGTTATGTTGTTGATGTTGCTTTATTAAATAATATTCCTCCTTCCAAAAGAAAAAAGAGAAAAATATAACTACTACCCTTATGAAAATAGCCATTCTTTCACGCGGACCAAAATTGTATTCAACCCGCAGATTAGTTGAAGCCGCTGAACAACGCGGGCATGAAGTAGTTGTTATCGACCACTTAAAATGTGTTCTTGTTATTGAAAAAGGAAATCCGCATATTTTCTTAGGAGGTAAAGAAATTACGGGCATTGATGCGATCATTCCAAGAATTGGAACTTCAGTTACATTTTATGGTGCTGCTGTTGTTCGCCAGTTTGAACAGATGAAAGTATTTTCTTCAGTTGAATCACAGGCATTGGTTCGTTCAAGAGATAAATTAAGAAGCTTACAGTTACTTGCAAAAGCTGGAATCGGTATGCCGAAAACTGCGTTTGCATCTGCTCCAAAAAACATTGAAACCGTTTTAGAACAAGTTGGCGGAGCACCTGTAGTTATAAAATTATTAGAAGGCACTCAAGGCATTGGTGTGATCTTAGCTGAGACACATAAATCTGCCAAATCTGTTATCGAATCATTCCTTGCCTTAAAAGCTAACATACTTGTTCAGGAATTTATAAAAGAAGCAGGAGGAGCAGATATCAGGGCTTTTATTGTTGATGGCAAAATTGTAGGGGCGATGAAACGCCAGGGATTACCGGGAGAATTCAGAAGCAATCTTCATCGCGGAGGAAGTGCTAATGTAATTGAGCTTACAAAAGAAGAACGTGAAACTGCAATTAAAGCAGCTAAGAAACTCGGTCTGGCAATAGCCGGAGTGGACATGCTTCAATCTTCACGCGGACCATTGGTGATGGAAGTAAATTCTTCACCCGGACTTGAAGGTATTGAAGGCGCAACAGGAGTTGATATTGCCGGAAAGATCATTGAATATGTTGAAAGAAACGAATTCAATCATGAACCATAATATTCGGATAACGAATAATTACCGAATAACGAATTGGGGGTTTCAACTAAATTAAATATTGATCTTAATAAAAGATATCCGAATTATATTGTATGACCTATACCAACAAAAACATTCACATTAACGGAATGGACATAAAGCCGGGAAATAATGCTCAGCTTAGTCTTAACTGGTATCAGCTTCCAACCAAAACTATTATTGAAATTCCGGTTTATGTATTTCGTTCGGAAAATCCCGGTCCTATTCTGCTTATTTTAGCTGGAATGCACGGTGATGAGATCAATGGTATCGAGATCGTTAGAAAACTTATTAAACGCGATGATGTAAAAAAACCTCTTTGCGGAAGCATTATTGCAATTCCTGTTATTAATATTATTTCATTTTTATCAGGATCTAGGGATCTTCCTGACGGGCGTGACTTGAACCGGTGTTTTCCTGGAACTAAATCGGGTTCACTTGGTAGCAGGATCGCATACGATCTTATGAATGAGATCATCCATCAGATAGATTTCGGAATCGACTTTCATACCGGAGGAGCCAAGATCAGCAACTATCCGCAATTGCGGTGTGTGTTCAGCAACAAAATAAATCTGGATCTCGGAAAAAAATTCTCTCCACCATTAATTGTAAATTCTCCTTTCAGAGATAATACACTTAGAAAAGAAGCATCCCGTAAAGGAAAGCCTATTCTTGTTTTTGAAGGAGGTGAATCGAACCGCTTTGATTATTTGTCAATCAATGAAGGGGTAAGCGGTTGCCTGCGTTTGATGAAACATTACAACATGCTGGAGACCGATATTCCAAATAATCCGACTGTTCAGCTTACAAAAACTTCCTGGGTGCGTGCAAAGTCATCCGGACTTTTTCATACTTCTATTAAAAATGGTTCTCATGTAAGAAAAGGTGAAGTGATAGGAATGATATGTGATCCTTATGGTGAATATGAAGAAAAATTAGTTGCTCCGTTTGATGGCTATATGCTTGGGATCAACAATCAGCCTGTCGTTAATCAGGGGGATGCCCTTATGCATATCGGAACTGAAGATCATTCTCAGTAATATTGATACAAATAACTTATTTCTTTTTTCTTCTTTTCATGCTTATTGAATCTTTCCGTTTTTACCAGTAATCCATGGTCATTATATGTATGTCTGCTGCGGCCCTTTAATTTCCCGCGTCTGTACGTTACTGAAGTAGTAGGGTTATTCTTCGTATCAAACTCCGTTTCAGTACGATAATATTCCTTTGCATGTTTGTACGAGATAAACTTGCTCAACAGCTGTGTTCCTTCTTTGAAATAATAAGTCCACATCAGCTCCTCATTTTTCCTCATATCATAAGTTTTCAAGGCAATGCACTCATCTTTGTTGTTATAATATTCCACTTTTTTCCAGGAAACATTCTTGTCGCTGGTAATTGTGATCTTTACCTTATTTCCCAAGCTATCCACATCATATTTCAAGCAATTATAAGTGGAATCCTTTTCAACTTTATGATTCTGCCCGGCAGGATTGCAATCAAATACGGTAAAATAATCTGGTTTTCCTTTTTTATAGAATGTAATCTTCTTATAACTGTAATCGGGATAATATTCATAAACTACTCTTTTAACCTCTCTGAACTTTCCCTTCTTTACTTTCTCAGTAACAAATTCAGTAACGAAAGTACTATCATACATATATCGCTGGCGCTGAAACATCTGATTATTACTTCCATAATTATCACACTCTTTTAGCATTGTATTTTCCCAGATAAATGTATCGCGCTCTATAAGCTTTCCTTTTTTATAAGAAGCTGTAAATAGTCTCTTATCTTCATTCGAATAAGCTGTCCTGAATTCTTTTTTAGGTGTTATGTAGCCTATCATTCTTCCTGCAGTATCAAACCTGTAAATTAATTTTGAGGGAGAATAATCCGCATTTAGAATAATTTTTTCTCTGACATGTTCCTTTTTTAAGTTATCCTTCTCGCGATTCTCTGCACTGAAAATATAATTATACCAGAAATCACTTCGTTCCCAAACTTGCTCCTGAGCGTTAATAGTAAAGAATTTTGAAATAAATAAAAAAAGGAAAAAAGGAAATAATTTCTTTTTCATCGTGTGTAGTTTTAAGTATAACGAAGAACCAATAAAAAGATACAAAAGGAAAAAGAAATTACCTCTCGATAATCCCTAAATAAACCAAATCCGCTATGCGTATCCGAACTGAAAATCATTCTCAATATTCTTGAAAACAAAAAGCCCCGTGAACCGGGGCTTTCTTTTTATCGTAGAATTCGTTTATACTTTTTGAGCATTTTTAATCACTCCAAGTTCTTTGCCCACTTTTTCAAAAGCAGCTAAGGCTTTATCCAAATGTTCTTTTTCATGAGCTGCAGAAAGCTGAACACGGATCCGCGCTTGTCCTTTCGGAACCACAGGATAAAAGAAACCTGTTACATAAATTCCTTCATCCAATAGTTTAGCGGCAAATTCCTGTGCGAGCTTAGCTTCATACAACATTACAGGAACAATTGCCGAGTCGCCATCTTTAATTTCCAATCCAGCTTTTTTAATTCCTTGTTTAAAATAATTTACGTTCCACTCTAACTTATCACGCAAAGTGGTTGCCTCACTTAGCATATCAAGAACCGCAATTGAAGCGCCAACAATATGAGGCGCCAGCGAGTTACTGAAAAGATATGGACGGGAACGCTGACGCAATAATTCTATAATTTCTTTTTTACCGGATGTGAATCCACCCATTGCTCCGCCCAATGCTTTTCCTAAAGTGCCTGTAACAATGTCAACACGATTCATCACATTCTTCAATTCAATTGTCCCTCTTCCCGTTTTTCCAATGAAACCTGAAGCATGGCTTTCATCCACCATTACCATTGCATTGTATTTATCAGCAAGATCACAGATCTTATCTAATGGAGCAACAAACCCATCCATTGAAAAAACACCATCCGTTACAATCAGTCTGAAACGCTGTTTCTGTGCAGCTTTCAATTGCTCCTCCAGATCTTCCATATTGCAGTTCTTATAACGATAACGCTGCGCTTTACATAAACGAACACCGTCAATGATAGAAGCATGATTCAATTCATCGGAAATGATAGCATCTTCTTCACCAAGTAAAGGTTCAAAGACACCACCATTGGCATCAAAACAAGCAGCATATAAAATTGTGTCTTCCTGGCCAACGAATTTCGAAAGCTTCTCTTCTAACTCTTTATGAATATCCTGAGTACCGCAGATAAAGCGAACGCTGCTCATGCCATATCCATGACGATCAAGAGTTTGATGTGCTGCTTCAATAACTTTAGGATGAGATGAAAGTCCGAGATAATTATTAGCGCAGAAAATGATCACATCTTTTCCGTTCACTTTAACTACTGCACCTTGTTCTGTTGTGATTATTCTTTCGCGTTTAAACAAGCCTGCTTCATCTATGTTTTTTAATTCTGTTTGAAGATGATCTTTAAATTTTCCGTACATGTTATAGATATGTGATTTAGATATTCTTTTTTAGTCATACAAAAATACAAAAAAGCCCCTTCAGATGTTATTCTGAAAGGGCTAAAAAAGTAACAAAAACGCTATTTTTCCAGGATATTCTTTAAGTTATTCAGTCCGCGATCAAAGTCCTTGATTAAAGCACCTTTCATCATAGCTGAAAAGAGATTCATGGGTCTACCGCTATTTCCTGTAAATCCCCAACGAACTCTTGTCTGGTTGTCTGATTCAGGCAAAGTTATGATATAAGCATCGTTGGTCATTTTCATTGGCCTTTCAAAACGCAATTGCATATTCACTCTTTCACCATCCATAATTCCTGTTATTTCCTGCTCACCTTTACCGACTTTCTTATTTCCATCCCAACGCGAAACGAAACCTACAGTTCCGTCTGTGCCTGTAAAGTCTCTTACCATATTTGGGTCCTTCATGTTCCATACACTCCAGCTATCCTGGTTTTTAAGAAATCTCACATAGGAGAAAACCTCTGCTTTCGGTTTGTTAATCATAATATCGCGTTCCAATTTAAATTCAGTAGGAACTGTGAGAGACAAGATCAAGATCAGGATTATTAATCCGATTAAAATATAAAGAAATATCATACTGCTATTTTTTATGTATTTGAATACAATATTAGATACAAAATGTAAATATTCAAAATAGCTTATGACACGGTAATTTTCTTAAATTAGAGTCCTTCAAAACAGACAAATAAAATTAATGAAAAAGATCATGCTGCTTGGCTCAGGCGAACTCGGAAAAGAATTCGTCATAGCTGTTAAACGTCTTGGACAATATGTTATAGCTGTTGACTCGTATGATGATGCACCGGCACAACAAGTAGCAGATGAACGTGAGGTTATAAACATGCTTGACGGGGAAGCACTTGATCGCATTGTAGCCAAACATAAGCCTGATCTTATTGTACCTGAAATAGAAGCAATCCGCACAGAACGTTTTTATGATTATGAAAAGCAAGGCATTCAGGTTGTTCCAAGTGCAAAGGCTGCTAATTTTACAATGAACCGTAAGGCGATCAGGGATCTTGCAGCAAAAGAACTGGGATTAAAAACTGCTAAATATGAATATGCAAATAGCTTAGAAGAATTATCTGCAGTAGTTAATATAGTTGGAATGCCTTGTGTTGTTAAACCTCTGATGAGTTCTTCCGGCAAAGGACAAAGTGTGATCAAAACAGAAGCCGATATTGTTAAAGCATGGGATTATGCGCAGGCAGGCAAGCGTGGAGATTACACAGAAGTGATCGCAGAAGCGTTTGTTAAATTCACTTCAGAAATAACATTACTTACAGTCACACAAAAAAACGGAAACACTTTATTTTGCCCTCCGATAGGTCATCGTCAGGAACGTGGCGATTACCAGGAAAGCTGGCAGCCTGCAGAAATTAAATCGGAACACTTAAAAGAGGCTCAGCAAATGGCTGAAAAAGTTACTAAAGCTTTAAGCGGTGCAGGACTTTGGGGTGTTGAATTTTTTCTTGCCGATGATGGAGTTTATTTTTCGGAATTATCTCCTCGCCCACATGATACAGGTATGGTAACTCTCGCAGGAACTCAAAATTTTTCCGAATTCGAATTACATGCACGTGCTGTACTTGGTTTACCAATAGCAGAAATAGTTTTGGAGCGAACAGGCGCAAGTGCTGTGATACTTGCTGATAAGGAAGGTACGCTCCCTCAATATGAGGGTTTACAAAATGCTATGAATTATAAAAAAAGCGATGTTCGGATCTTTGGAAAGCCAATTACAAGGCCTTACAGAAGAATGGCTGTTGCGCTTACTTATGATACAGTTGGAAGCGATGTCAACAAAGTGAAAGAAAGAGCAATCGAGATTGCAAAATTGATTACGGTTAAATCGGAATAATAAACTTGAAGTAAATAAATATCTTTTTAAAAGAGGACAAAATGGAAAAAATACAAACATTAGAAGAAATACAAAATTTTAAAGGAAAATATCCTAAGCAGTTATGGTATCTCTTCTTTTCTGAAATGTGGGAACGTTTCTCATTTTATGGTATGAGAGGAATGCTGGTAATATTCATGGTCGACAAATTAGCCATGAATGCAACTGATGCCAACCTTCAGTACGGGGCTACTCAGGCATTTGTATATGCATTTACTTTTATTGGTGGACTATTTGCCGATAAGATACTGGGTTATCGGAAATCATTATTCTGGGGAGGCATCCTCATGATCGCAGGAAGTTTTATTCTTTCACTTGATCCTGAAAATTATTTTTTCCTTGGAATCAGTTTTACCATAATTGGATCCGGATTTTTTAAACCTAATATTTCTACGATGGTTGGGGCACTTTATAAAAAAGGGGATAACAGAACAGATGCTGGGTTCTCATTATTTTATGCAGGGATAAATCTGGGAGCACTTTTAGGAGGTTATGCTTGTATCTCAATTGCTCAATCCTATTCCTGGAAACTTGCATTCGGACTTGCTGCTATCGTAATGACTATAAGCTTAGTAACTTTTATTTTCACGCAACGCTCTCTTGGTCCTATCGGTTTAACTCCGATCCGCGCTGAAGGGAATTCCAAAAAGAACTGGTATGAATATGCTGTTTACGGAGGCTCCTTATTAGTGATCCCGGTAATCATGATAATGGTTTCTAAAACTCAATATACTGATTGGTTCATGTATATTATTGGGCCCTGCGTTCTTGTTTACTTAATTTACGAAATGATGAAGTATCCGGTAGCTGATAGAAAGAAATTAATTGCTGCGCTGATCTTCATTTTATTTTCGATTTTATTTTGGGCATTTTTTGAACAAAGCGGAGGATCGCTAAGTTTGTTTGCAGCAAATAATTTAAAAGACACTGTTGCAGGTGTGCCGCTAAATCCAAACGGGGTTAACAATTCAGCTAATTCATTTTTTGTAATTGTTTTTGCTGCTCTTATCGGAATGGTCTGGATCTGGATGAGCAAAAGAAAAATTGAACCAAACACTATCGTTAAATTCGGTTTAGGATTTCTTTTCCTTGCAGGTGGATTTTATGTTTTTTACTGGACCAAATTTTTTGCAGATGCAAATGGAATGACCTCTCTTGATCTGTTTACTTTCGGATGGTTCATTATTACTTTCGGTGAATTGTGCTTATCACCGATCGGAATGTCTGTAATGACAAAACTGTCACCGCCTAAGCTCCAGGCAATGATGATGGGAATGTGGTTTTTAGCAAGTGCTTACGGACAATATTTTGCAGGATTATTAGGAGCTAATATAGCAGAAGCCTCAAGCAATTCAACAAACCTGGAAAGCTTAAACATATATGCGGATGGATATAAACAGCTTGGGATCTACGCGCTGGTATGTGGAGTTGTTATGATCGCAATTTCACCCTTGGTGAAGAAACTGATGCAGGAGGTTAAATAAGTTGCCTACATCAATCGACATAAAAGAATTCATTAAATTATCGGAACAACATCCGGTTATTGATGTTAGAACACCTGCAGAATTTGAACAAGGCCACATCCCTGGTGCTTATAATATTCCGATTTTCAGTAATGAAGAGCGTAAGATAATTGGCACTATCTATAAACAGGAAGGAAAACAACCCGCGATTTTAAAAGGACTCGAGCTTGTAGGGCCAAAGCTCCATGAATTCATTCGCGCTGCAAATAATATAACCAATAACGGAATTCTGCTTACACATTGCTGGCGCGGAGGAATGCGCAGCGCAAGCATGGGCTGGTTGTTTGAGAGCTATGGTTTTAAAAGCATAACTTTAAAAGGCGGTTATAAAAAATATAGAAATCGCGTTCTTGAAAGTTTTGCCGAACCTAAGAACATTATTGTTGTTGGCGGCAGGACCGGTTCAGGAAAAACACTTATTCTACACGAACTTCAAAACCAGGGAGAGCAGATTGTTGATCTTGAAAAGATCGCACATCATAAAGGATCTTCTTACGGTTCCTTTGGAGAAGAAAAACAAGTATCTCAGGAACAATTTGAAAATGAAGTTTCACATGCCTTTTCAAAGATCGATACCGGAAAAATCTGCTGGGTGGAAGATGAAAGCAGAAAAATAGGAATCAATGTTCTGCATGATGATCTGTGGGCACAAATGAGAGCAGCAAAGGTATTTTGTATTGATCTGGCATTGGAAGAAAGAGTTGCATATCTCGCAGAAGAATACGGTAAGTTCACTAAAGAAGAGTTGATCACAGCCACTCAACGCATCGGTAAAAAATTAGGTGGTCAGCATGTGAAACGTGCAGTTGAAGCCATAGAGGAAGGGGATCTCAAAACGGCTTGTGAAATAACTCTTGTGTATTATGACCGATCTTATGAATATGGTTTGAGTCAGCGCCCAACCGAAAACATTATCAAATTTAAATTCAACAAGCTGGATCCGCAGCATATTGCGAAAGCAATAAAACTCCAAGCTCATACTTCGACAGGCTAAGTAGGACAACACAAAAAAATCAACATTCATCTTTGCGTCTTAGCAGTAAAAAAATGGAACAAATAAAACTTACACAATATTCTCACGGGGCCGGCTGCGGATGTAAAATAGCTCCGCATGTTCTTGAAGAAATATTAAAAACGGATCTTATATCTCCTTCCAACGATAAATTAATTGTTGGTAACAGCACGAAAGATGATGCTGCTGTCTATGATATCGGGAATGATCAGGGCTTAATCAGTACAACGGATTTCTTTATGCCTATTGTTGATGACGCGGAAGATTTCGGGAAAATAGCATCAGCCAATGCCATTAGCGATGTTTATGCAATGGGTGGAAAACCTTTAATGGCAGTTGCAATCTTAGGCTGGCCGATAAATAAACTTTCAACTGAACTTGCAAAAAAAGTAATTGACGGAGCACGTAAGATCTGTGCGGAAGCAAATATACCTCTTGCCGGAGGACATAGCATTGACAGTCCGGAACCTATTTTTGGACTAGCAGTTACAGGTATTATAGACCTGAAAAATCTTAAACAAAATAATACTGCAAAAGAAGGTGATCTTATTTATGTCACAAAAAAAATTGGTGTAGGAATTCTAACCACTGCTGAAAAAAAAGGGTTGCTTCGTGAAGATCATGTTGGTATCGCGGCAAAACAAATGATGAACTTAAATAAATCCGGGGAAAAGTTCGGAAAGCTGGATTATGTAACAGCCATGACAGATGTAACAGGCTTTGGTTTACTTGGACATCTTATTGAAATGGCAGAAGGAGCAAATTTAACCGTTGAACTTGATTACGCTAAAGTTCCTATGATCAATGATCTCGCGTTTTACATATCTCAAATGTGTGTTCCCGATAACAGTTTTCGAAACTGGAGCGGTTATGATCCGAAAGTATCAGGTATAACCGGGGATTCTTTACTAACACTGTGTGATCCTCAGACTAACGGAGGGTTATTAGTTACTATAAAACCTGAATTTAAAACCGATTTTGAAGCTGTTCTTAAAGGGGAGGGCATGAATGAATTTGCGCAACCTATTGGAGTAATGAACAAAAAATCTGAAAAGGTTGTTGTGATTATTTAGGACCTTTATCGCCCTGATTCGATCTTAACATTTTTACTGCTGAGCTAATGCTTTCAATAGTTTCAGTTATTTCTGCCTCGTTGGTAAACTTTCCGAGGCCGAAACGAATAGAAGAATAAGAATCCTCATCACTCAAACCCATTGCTTTTAATACATGAGAAGGTTCCTGAACAGCTGAAGTACAGGCGGATCCCATCGCAATTGCAATGTGAGGAATTTTATTGATCAGGCTTTCAGATCTTATTCCATGAAAACAAATATTCGAAGTATTGTAAAGACGATGTTTGATGCTTCCGTTTATAAAAACATCCGGCTGCTCGCACAAGGCTTGTTCTAAGCGAATTCTTAATTTAGAAATGCGGGCCGAATCTTCCCACATTTCTGCTTTTGCAATCTCACAGGCTTTTCCAAGTCCCACAATTCCCGTTATATTTAATGTTCCGGAGCGAAGTCCTCGTTCATGCCCTCCTCCATCGATTTGAGGAAATAATGTAACCCGCGGATCTTTTCTTCTTACATACAAAGCACCAACTCCTTTAGGTCCGTAAAATTTATGAGCACTCAAACAAAGTAGATCAATATGCTCGTCCTCAACATCAATGTTGATCTTACCCACAGCCTGGGTAGCATCACATAAAAAAATACATTTTGCAGCATGAACTATTTCCGCTATTTGCTTAACCGGCTGAATTACTCCTGTTTCATTATTTGCATACATAACGGCAACAAGAATTGTTTGATCGGTAATAGCATTTTTTAATTCATCGGGATCTATCAATCCTTCGCGATCAACAGATAAATAAGTTATAATCGCACCTTTATTTTCCAATGCTTTGCAGGTATCTAACACTGCTTTGTGTTCAGTCTTAACGGTAATAATGTGCTTCCCTTTACTCTGATAAATTTCCCAAACACCTTTGATCGCAAGATTAATTGCTTCGGTTGCGCCCGAAGTGAACACTATTTCCTGGTCCAGGCAATTGATTAAATCTGCAACTTGTTTCCTTGAAGTTTTAACAGCATCATTTGCTAGCCATCCAAATGCATGCGTCCGGCTTGCTGCATTCCCGAATTTTTCAGTAAAATAAGGCAGCATAGTTTCCAGTACTCTTGGATCAAGTGGAGTAGTTGCATTATGATCTAAGTAAACAAGTGTTTTCACCCAACAAAAATATGAATAGAAATCGGATAAACATCCCTCTTAAACTACTTTATTTGCAGGGAAAGAGTCCCTTATTTAGAATTATTCTTAACTTTGTATTCCCAATTATGACTGAGTTAAAAACACCTGATATATCCATCATCGACATTGATAAGATCCGTGCTGATTTTCCTATTCTTTCCGATAAGGTTAACGGTAAACCTCTGATATATTTTGATAATGGTGCCACATCGCAAAAACCGATTCAGGTTATAGAAACGATAACGAATTATTATAAACATCAGAATGCGAATATCCATCGCGGTGTTCATACTTTAAGTCAGGAAATAACTGTTGCTTATGAAAATGCCAGAGCAACAGTTCAGAAGCATCTGAATGCATTATATTCCCATGAAATAATTTTTACTTCAGGAACAACTGAATCAATTAATCTGGTAGCTCATTCTTTTGCAAAACAATTTCTTTCAAATGGGGATGAAGTGATCGTTACCGCGATGGAACATCATTCCAATATTCTGCCATGGCAAATGGTTTGTGAAGAAAGAGGCGCATTACTAAAAGTTGTTCCAATCAATTCTGACGGAGAATTAATTCTTGAAGAATATAAAAAGCTGCTAAATAAAAAAACGAAGATTGTTGCAGTTACACATATTTCCAATACGCTTGGAACCATTAATCCTGTTAAAGAAATAATTGATCTTGCACATGCCCAAAACATTCCTGTTTTAGTTGATGGTGCACAGGCTGTTCCTCATACTTTCGTAAATGTTCAGGATATGGATGCTGATTTTTACTGTTTTAGCGGGCATAAACTTTTTGGACCTACAGGTGTTGGGGTTCTATATGGAAAAGAAAAATGGCTTAATCAGTTACCACCTTATAAAGTCGGAGGCGGTACAATCAAAACGGTTTCTTTTGAAAGAACTGAATACGCTGACTTACCATTGAAATTCGAAGCTGGCACTCCGCACATTGAAGGTGGTATAGGTTTAGCGGTTGCCATAGATTATGTTAATGAAATAGGCCTTGATAAGATCGCTGCTTACGAACATGACCTACTTGAATATGCTACCGGTCTTCTCCAAAAGACAGATGGTGTAAAAATTATTGGGACTGCTAAAAACAAAGCCAGTGTAATTTCATTTGTTGTTGAGGGATTGCATGCTTTTGATATAGGAACAATATTAGATCAGCTTGGAATTGCTGTAAGAACAGGACATCATTGCACGCAGCCACTTATGACTCATTATTGCATTCAGGGAACTGTTAGAGCAGCATTCGCTTTTTATAATACCAAACAGGAGATCGATCTGTTTATTCAGGGTTTGGAACGGGCTATTAAAATGTTAAGATGAGCATAGAAGAAACAGAGAAAGAAATCGTTGAAGAATTCGATATGTTCGATGACTGGATGCAGAAATACGAGCATCTGATCGATCTGGGCAAATCTTTACCAATGATCAGTGAAGGAGAAAAAACAGATGACAGACTCATTAAAGGCTGCCAAAGCAGAGTGTGGCTGAAGTCAGAACTTAAGAACGGCAAAATAATTTATACTGCAGACAGCGATGCGATCATTACAAAAGGAATGGTTGCATTAATGGTAAGAGTTTTATCTGATCATACACCGGACGAGATCATTAATGCGAAGATGGAGTTTGTAGAAAAAGTCGGACTTACAAAACATTTGTCGCCAACACGAAGCAACGGACTTTTAAGTATGATCAAACAAATGAAAATGGATGCGGTGGCTTACAAAACGATGGGATAAAATGTTCCTTTGAATATTAAATTTGAATTATTAAAAAATGCCTGCAATAATAAATACACATAATACAGAGTTAACTCAACGTGTTATTGATACTATCAAAACGTGTTATGACCCTGAGATACCGGTTGATGTCTGGGAATTAGGATTGATCTACGAGATCAACATCGATGAGGAAAATAATCTGATGGTTAAAATGACTCTTACTTCTCCTTCTTGTCCTGTTGCAGAAACATTGCCTCCGGAGATCGAAGCTAAACTTCGTGATATTGAAGGAATACGTTCTGCGAAGATCGAACTTACTTTTGAACCGCCCTGGGAAAAGGATATGATGAGTGAAGTGGCACAGCTGGAACTTGGATTCATGTAAAACAATGCAGCATGGAAAATGAAATTGTAAATAAAGTATCACAAAGCGGGTTGATCACAATTGATCTGGAAGAATTTTATCCGGAAGGTAAACGTGTTCTATTTGATATCAAAGATCATTTGTTTCAGGGTCTTATTTTGCGCGAGAAGGATTTCAGGGAATTCATCAAAAACGAAGACTGGAATAAATACAAAGATAAATTTGTTGCCCTCACCTGCTCTGCTGATGCCATAGTCCCTACCTGGGCATACATGTTATTAACATCTCAATTAGAACCAGTGGCGAAAAAAGTTGTGTTTGGGAATCTCGAAACACTTGAAACTATTTTGTACAATGATGTTCTTTCAAAAATAAACACTGATGATTATAAAGATGCCCGCGTTGTTATAAAAGGATGCGGATAGTTAAAAGTATTATGTATGGAGAAGCGTGTTCTACAGTACCTCTTTATAAGAAACCTAAGTAATAAAAATACAAAAGGCCTCTTCGATTGAAAAGGCCTTTTGTATTTTTATATTTATTCTATTAATTTACAATTAGCTTTTTGATCTTAATATCCTCTGATGAATTTAATCTTATATAATAAATTCCTTTTGCAAGACCTTCCAGACTTACCTCTTTTGTATAATCTCCAACTATATTCTTATCAGAAAAATTAAACACTTCTTTCCCCTGTATATCTGTTATGATGATATTCAACTGACCGAAGTTCGCATTAACTAAGCTGATTGTGAACATTCCGCTTGTTGGATTCGGATATACATTTACATTGCTTAATTCTTCCAGCTCATCAATACCTGTACAATCAGCAACATTGATTATCTGGCTGGTAGAATTACTGCATCCGTTAACATCAGTTATTGTATAAAGTACAGGATGGCTTCCTAAGCCTGCAATAACAGGATTAAACATTCCTGCACTCACTGATGAACCACCAATGAAAATTCCGCCTGAAGGATTTCCTATCAGATTAATTGCTCCACCCTGTAAACATATTGGTGCAATTGCCGGAAAACCAACAAATGGTACAGCATTGATCGTGACAACTACTGTATCTGATTTTATACACCCGTTGTTATTTACTGTCACAATATACGTTCCTGTGGATGTTACATTAATTGTTTGCGTTGTTGCAGAAGTACTCCAAGCATAAACTGCACCCGGATTACTACCCGGATCTAAAGTTATACTGCCGGCACACTGTGCAGTATCCGAACCAAGATTAACTAAAGGATACTGATTAAATGTAACTGAAATTGTATCCATATTCACACAACCTGTCAGGGGATTCGTAACGACAACACTTACTGTATTAGTTGAATAAACAGTTAAAGTCTGAGCTGTGGTATTATTATACCATAGATGCATAAATCCGGTATTTCCTGCATCAAGAACCAACGAGCCTCCACATATTGTCGTATCATTTCCAAGACTAATAACCGGTAATGGATTAATTGTTACAACAATTGAATCTACAGTAGTACATGCATTACTGTTTGTTACAGCTACATAATAAGTTCCCGTTGCAGCTGCGGAAATGGTTTGGGAAGCTGATAAATTATTCCACATAAAAACAGAACCTGCATTACCTGCATCGAGCTGAACAGTACCCGCACATTGTGTTGTATCCGGGCCAAGATCAACAACCGGCACTGCATTTATTGAGACATTGATACTGTCTGTATCCTTACAACCATTTGAATCTACAACCATTACAGAATAGTTACCGGCAGTAGTAATGCTTAAGGTTTGTCCACTTGATAAATCATTCCAGGTATATGATGAACCCGGATAACCTGCATCTAGAGTTAGAACGTCACCGTTACAAATGGCTGTATCAGCACCGACTGAAACAACAGGTAATATATTTTGAGTAATTACAATTGTATCCGAACTGTAACAAGTAGTTACAGGATCCGTTACAAAAACAAAATAAGAAGCGGGGCTGTTAACAGTTATAGTTTGTCCTGAAGCTGCATTACTCCATGCATAAGATGCTCCCGGATTGCCAGCATCAAGTATCAGAGAATCTCCAACACATATTGAAGTATCCATTCCCAAATCAATTAACGGTAAAGGATTTACAGCAACCATGATTGAATCAGAGGCCGCGCATAATGTCATTGGATTTGTAACTGTCACATAAAAATTTCCGCTTACATCGGTTGTCAAAGTTTGATTGGTTGTAAGATCGTTCCATAAGAATGTAAACCCTGTATTGGCAGCATCAAGTAAAATAGAATCACCGGTACAGAAAGCAACATCAGCACCCAGGTTCACTATTGGAGGAGAGTTAACAACAAGGTTCATACTATCGTTTGCAGAGCATCCGCTTGCAGTCGTAATTGTTACGTAATGCATTCCTGCAGCAGTTGCATTTATTGTTTGTGTTGTTTCACTTGTATTCCACAAATATGTAGATCCGGAGTTTTGAGCATCAATCAAATACGGAGTTGCACAAACTGCTGTATCAGTTAGAGTCGCGATTGGCAAAGGATTTATAATAACACTCACAGGAGTTCTTGTACTTGAACAGGTTCCTGAATTTGCTTCTGCATAGAAAACATATGTTCCCGGTGTATTACTGTTCGGCAACATCGTTGTTCCGATTGTCTGAAATGGACTGCCAGTTCCCAGCTGTGTCCCTGATGCTGAAGCATTCCACCAGCTGATTGTTGAAGCAGGCAAAGTATAACGAATGATCAAACGGATCTCTGTAAACGTTGCATCGGTCACTAAGCCACCATCATCAAATGTTTCTGTTAAAGTTAATGTTACTGCACCGCCAGATAACGGAAGGTTTGGAACTGTTATAACAGGGTTTGGCGTTATCAAACCTCCTGATGCCTGATTAGAAAGTTGAGTAGCACCTAATGTAGTAGCTCCGCTTAACTCAACACGGATTTCACTTCTGTATGAACCGTTGACAGCTGTCGCACCAAAAACCTGAAGCTGAGTATTTGATATTGTCGCCCCGGCTGGTATTGACGGAACAGTAACATTAAATGTAACAGGCGTTCCAGGTGATTGCAGACTAAGTCCGAAACTTACAATAACGCTATCAGATCCTGCAGCGGCTGCATTTATCAATGCGGAAGCTGCTCCCTGACAAATTAATAAACTGTCATTGGAAGATGTTGGAGCTGCAGGAACATAGGTATTGATCACAACATTAACTCCGTTTGTATTCGACCAGCATGAGGTGATCGAATCATATGCTGCAACATAATAAGTACCTGATGAAGAAACTGTGAATGTTGATGAAGCATTTTGTGAAGAGCTTGCGCCCGTATTATTTGTTCCCTGCCAGAAATAGCCTGTTCCTGCAGGCGGAGGAACCATAGAGATAGTTGTATTCAAACATGCAGGACTTGCAGTAGCTATGGGCGAAGGCGGTAACGCAGCAATAGGAATATTACTGACTGTTACCGAATCAGATCCCAGAGACCATACATTGTTTGTGGCATTGAAAGTGCGAACGTAATAAGTTCCATTCAAAAAAACGGTGTATGGGCCAGAAACAGGATTTGTTATACTTGTAGAGTTTGTGGTTGTTTGCCAATACCAGGCATCGCCCGCTGCCGGACTTCCCGGAACTGATAAGTTTGTCCCCGCACTGCAGGTTGGAGGCGCAGGATCCTGCACAGGTGTCGGAGGATTAGGAGGTAACGGCAGTATAGTTATCATATAATCTTCTGTTTCACCGGACCCCATATTTGTACACGCATCATTAGCTCCGTTTGTGTTTCCCGAACTTCTTGATCTTACGCGCATTCCTGTAGTTCCTGCTAAAGCGCTTAAAGGAATAGTAACCGCTATAGTTCCAGTTGTTCCTGTTGTAAAAGGCTGAACCCATTCAGCCGGTTCAAAAATTCCATTTTGATTCCAATCGAACCAAACCGATGTTATCGCAGTAGCATTGGTTGTTAAAGCTAAGTTAACAGTTGTTCCCAAAAACACACTCGTAGTAGCAGACTGCTGGCTGTAATTTCCGGCAGCACAACCTGCGGTTGTATTATTCAAGGTATTAATAGTAACATTTGTAAGACATGCAGTTCCGGAATTAACAGCCGCACAATAGCAGTTATAGAACGGATTCATTGTAACCTGTATAGGTGTTGATGTAGCGCTGGAAGCTGAATTCGTACACGTTACTACTACCTGATAATAAGTCGCAGAAGTCTGAGTTGTAGTGAAGGCTAATGATGTTGCACCCGAAATATTATTGTAAGTTGAACCATCAGAAGATGATTGCCATTGATAAGTTATTCCTGAAAGACCTGTTGGCGGAGTTGACATACTCAGAGTAAAATTGCTTGCGCTGCATACTGAAGATGCAGTTGATTGAGTAGCACCAGGAGTCGGAGTTCCGGCACAATTTGTAGCAGCAATAATATTTATCAGATAATCTTCAGTTTCCCCATAACCATAAGTACCGCAAGGGACAAGGCCGGTACCGGAAAGAGCTTCAGCAACAATGATCCGCATTCGGGTTGAGCCTAATACTGCACCAATCGGAACATTAAAATTTCCACTTATAGTTCTCGGTCCTGTAGCGGTCGCAGTTTCAACAAACACTTGTTCCCCTGCATCAGTAAACAAACCATTCTGATTAAAATCTATCCATATACTTGCTCCATTCGCATAATATGTAGCGCCATCGCATTCGTTCTGTTGTATTGAAAAAGGAACAACAGATCCTTGAGTTATTGTAGTTAAAGAAGGCAACGTAGTAAAATTAGAATACCTGCTTAACACAGATCCGGGGCCTGGGGCAACTGTAGTACAGCTATAAGCATTGGTTGCGCCATTCACGGTTACACTGTATATTTCTTCATCTGCAGTATTGTTAGCTGAACTTGTGCAATAGCAATTCATCGGAGAGTTCATTGTCACATTTAAAGGAGCGGAGGTTGCCGTTTGTGATGAATTGGTACATGTTATCACAACCTGGTAATAAGTAGGAACTGTTTGGGTGGCAGTATAAGTCGAATTCGTTGCACTTGTAATATTTGAATATGAAATACCATCAGATGATGATTGCCATTGATAGGTAAGCCCAGAAGCGACTGTTGCTCCGGAAACACTTAACAAAAAGGGTGAACCATTACAAACAGGATTAACAGAAGAGTTGGTAGTTCCGGCAACAGGGGTGCCTGCACAACCTGATGGAGGTGACCAAGCATAAGTTAAACCCGATGAAGGAAGAACACTATTAGAAGACGCCATTGTTGCATTATTGGTAAGACCAGCTTGGGTGTTTGCCCAGTCTGTCGTAGTTGTCCTATTATTAAAGTCAGCATTTGAAATTCCCCGCAATCCTACCTGGCAAGTTAAAGCAGTTGTACTTGTTATTGTACAGCTCCCATATACAACTTCGATTATATCAGTCGTTTCATTTAATCTAATTTGAAAATTAAGAACATCTCCTGTTACTGCACCCAAATTGTAACGTCTTGCGTTGTTCCATTGAACGACAAATATTCTGTTTGGTGCAGAGCCTAAAGTAGTGTATGTTAAAGCTTGTCCATTATTGATTATATCCCGGCCAAATGCTGAAACACATCCATCGTAAGCTTGAGTGGTTGAAATTGGTGAATAGTTAGTGGCGTTGGGATTATTGGCAAATACAAGAAAGCCGTTTGAACTAACTCTTACCTGTGTATAAACCGTTCCGCTAAAATTAAAATTAAAGCCTAAGTTCAGAGCTGCTGCTGCACCAGTTTGACTATCATCCCATGCGGTTCCAAAAAGTGCAGTTCCTGTAATTGGTGCATAAGTCCCGGAACTGGAACTGAAAGAATATGCATTAACCTGTGCATATAAAAAAGTATTCATGACTCCAAAGGTTACTACTATTAGTAAGCTTTTTAAAAGTTGGATTGTCTTCATGTGGAAAATGATTTAGATGAAAATGTGGGCAATCTTTTTTCTCAAAAATGAAACTCTAATAAAACCTGAAAGCCTCGCTACTTTCGTGCGAGGCTTTCAGATTAAATGTTCAATTAATGAACTATTAACTTATGAATTTCAGTTTTGTTATCAGATGTTACTTTAATATAATAAGCGCCTTTTGCTAAACCTTCAATATTAATTTGCTTATTAAACTCTGATGTTACATTCTTATTGATTTCGTTGAAAATCTGCTTTCCTTGAATATCAACAATACTGATAGTTATTTGCTCTGAATTTGATCCTTCAATGGAAACAGTTACCATTCCATTTGCCGGATTAGGATAAACTTTAACTGTAGAAGAGCCCTTGATTGATGTAATTCCGCTGCAAAGATCTACCATTATAGAAGCCGTGTCTGAATTAGAACAAGAGTTTGCATCAGTAACGGTATAAGTGATCAGATACATCCCTGATAAACCTGTAGGATCAAATGTGTTTCCGGACACCCCTGTTCCGCTATACATACCGCCTGCAGGGGATCCTCCTCCTAAAGAAACAGGACCACCATTATCACATACTGATGTACCGAAGGCAGACATTGTAACAGCAGGTAATGCGTTAACCGTTACTGTAATTGTATTTGTATTCATACATCCACTAGCATCAGTACCTGTTACTGTATAAGTATCGGTTGCAGCAGGTGCAAATGACACAGCATCTGAAACTCCGCCTGTCCATGTATATGATGCTGCCCCCATACCTGACAAGGTGATCATTGAGCCTGCACATATTGTATTGTCAGAATCGTCAGACATCCCGGTTACTGTAGGTAACGAATTCACCGTGATAGTAACAGTATTAGTATTCATACAGTTATTAGCATCTGTTCCTGTTACAGTATATGTATCAGTGGCAGTTGGAGTAAATGAAACCCCATTCGTTACTCCACCAGTCCATGTATATGATACAGCACCCATTCCTGATAGCATAACAGAAGACCCTATACAAATTGCATTATCCATATCATTTGACATTCCCATTACAGAAGGTAGAGAATTAACTGTAACAGTTGTTGAAGATGTTGCGGAGCAGTTATTCGCATCTGTTCCTGTAACAATATAAGTTATTGTTCCTGTTGGTGTGAAAGCAACACCATCAGTTACACCATTATCCCATGTATATGAAGTTGCTGAACCCATACCTGATAATGTTACGGATGTTCCCGCACAAACTGTGCTGGCTGTTGACATAGCCATTACTGAAGGTAAAGAGTTTACAGTAACTGTTGTAGAAGATGTTGCAGAGCAGTTATTCGCGTCTGTTCCGGTAACTATATAAGTTGTTGTTCCTGTTGGCGTGAAAGCAACACCATCAGTTACACCGTTATCCCATGTATACGAA
>JAJTCJ010000171.1 GCA_021323165.1 Bacteroidota bacterium
CCGACAACCATAAATATATCGGCCTTTTCAGCTATAAGATTTGCAACATCCATCATTGGAACCATTTCTCCAAACCAAACAATATGCGGCCTAAGCTGTGATCCCTTTTCACATTTATCGCCAAGTTTTAATTCAGAACCTTTGATCTTATAAACCAGGGAAGGGTCTACTGTGCTTCGTGATTTTATGATCTCTCCGTGAAGATGGAGAACCTTCTTCGATCCTGCACGTTCATGAAGATCATCTATATTCTGGGTAATGATATGAACATCGTACTTTTCTTCCAGTTCCACTAAAGCGTAATGTGCTTCGTTAGGTTCTGACTCTAGTACCTGTTTTCTTCTTTTGTTGTAAAAATCCAGGACCAGCTCTTTATTCTTTTCCCAGGCCTGTGGGGTAGCAACTTCACTGATGTTGTATTCTTCCCATAAACCACCACTGTCGCGAAAGGTTTTGATCCCGCTTTCGGCACTTATTCCTGCTCCGGTAAATACAACTAATTTTTGTTTCATAGGTTTTGTTGATCCTTATAAAACGGTAATAAAAAAGCACGATTACCGCTTTAAAAAAAGCATAGAATATAAAAGTAAAAATTTAAATTTAAAAAACAATTTTAAGGAGGTCAAATTCTTCTAAACGACTTATTTCTATTGATAAATTCTTATATTCGCAATTCAAAAAAATTGAAAGATGGCAAAATTCAGAAAGCAGGACGCATTAGATTACCATTCGCAGGGAAGACCGGGAAAAATTGAAGTTATTCCAACCAAGCCGCACAGTTCTCAGCGGGATCTTTCATTGGCTTATTCACCGGGTGTTGCAGAGCCCTGTTTAGAGATAGAAAAGAATCCTGAAGATGCATACAAATATACCGCAAAAGGAAATCTGGTAGCAGTGATCTCTAACGGGACCGCTGTTCTTGGTTTAGGAAATATCGGGGCATTGGCATCAAAGCCGGTAATGGAGGGGAAAGGACTTCTATTCAAGATCTTCGCAGACATTGACGTATTTGACATAGAAGTGGATGCAACTGACATTGATCACTTTGTTAATACAGTAAAGGCGATCTCACCAACTTTTGGTGGGATAAATCTTGAAGATATAAAAGCTCCGGAGTGTTTCGAAATAGAAAGAAGATTAAAAGAAGAATTGAATATTCCGTTGATGCATGATGATCAGCACGGAGTGAAGATAGTGGTGAACGGAGCCGGTGCATCTGCCATCTCATGTGCTAAATTATACATTGCTGTAGGCGCGAAAAAAGAGAATATCGTCATGCTTGACAGTAAGGGTGTTCTGAGTGTTGACAGAGAAGATCTTGATGAGCAGAAAACTTACTTTGCCACAACCAATAAAAAAATTAAGACGCTTGAAGAAGCGATGAAAGATGCCGATGTATTTGTTGGCCTTTCAAAAGGAAATGTTGTTAATCAGGATATGGTTCGTTCAATGGCAAAGAATCCTATTGTGTTTGCTTTAGCAAATCCTGATCCTGAGATTCCTTACGCAGATGCGATGGCAGCGCGTAAAGACATTATTATGGCAACAGGAAGAAGCGATCATCCTAACCAAGTGAACAATGTACTTGGTTTCCCTTTTATTTTTCGCGGTGCGCTTGATGTTAGAGCAACCCAGATCAATGAACCAATGAAGCTGGCCGCAGTTTATGCTATTGCCCAGCTTGCAAAGGAGCCTGTCCCTGATACAGTAAATCTTGCTTATGATTCTAAGAACATTGTATTTGGTCCTGAATATATTATTCCAAAACCTATCGATCCGCGTTTGATCTATACCGTTGCTCCGGCAGTTGCCAAAGCAGCAATGGAATCTGGAGTTGCGCAGTTTAAGATCACCAACTGGGAAGCCTACGAAAATGAATTGATCAATCGTCTCGGACTAGATAACAAGCTTATCAGGAACCTTACGAACAAAGCAAAACAAAATCCGAAACGTGTTGTATTTACCGAAGCGGATCATTATAAAATTTTAAAAGCAGCTCAGCAGGTTGCTGATGAAGGTATTGCAAAAAAAGATCAGAAAGCTTATCGCTGATAACAATCTTGATCTGGGAGATATTCCGATCATTGATCCCCGCGACAGAGCGGAAGAAGAAAGACGATATGCTTTCGGGGATCTGTTCTTTAAGAAACGCCAACGCAGAGGCTTCACTTTGTATGAAGCGCGTAAGATCATGAAGGAGAGAAATCACTTCGGGGCAATGATGGTGGAAACTGGTGCGGCAGATGCAATGATCTCCGGGTTAACCCGTAAATATGCCGATCCTATCCGTCCGGCTTTACAGATCATCGGAGTAAAAGAAGGAGCAAGTAAGGTTGCCGGAATGTATATTGTTAATACCAAACAAGGTCCTTATTTTTTCGCAGATACAACAATGAATGTTAATCCAACCGTTCAGGAACTGGTTGACATTACTGTGCTAACAGCTACAAGTGTAAAACAATTCAATATCACTCCAAGAATAGCTTTATTGTCTTATTCCAACTTCGGTTCTTCCGAAGGTGAGTTACCAAACAAGGTTCGTGACGCTGTTGAGATCCTTCATAAGAACTATCCCGGAATGATCGTGGATGGTGAGATGCAGGCAAATTTCGCGCTGAATAACGATTTGCTTAAAGAACAATTTCCGTTTTCTGACCTGGTCGATAAAAAAGTGAACACGCTTATTTTCCCGAACCTGGCTTCAGGAAATATCGCTTACAAGCTTATCCAGGAAATGGGTGGAGCTGAAGCCATCGGACCGGTTCTTATCGGTATGAAAAAGCCTGTTCATATCCTGCAGCTGGGAAGTTCAGTTCGTGAGATCGTTAATATGGTTACGATAGCGGTAATTGATGCCCAGGCAAAACGATAGAGGCAACCGTTTGTAACTATCACGTCTTTTAAAAGCAGCGTGCTTGTTTGTTAAATATCTAATTAAAATTTTTCTGATAGAAAGAATTTATGATCAATCATGTAAGTGGAAAATTAGTAGAGAAAACACCAACTTATGCGGTAGTAGAAGCTGCCGGTGTTGGTTATGTGATGCAGATCTCTTTGAATACATTCACAAAGCTTGGTGATAATGAACAGTGTAAATTGTTTGCTGAGCAGCTTTATGTAAGAGATGATATGCCGAGATTCTTCGGCTTTGCTGATCAGGCGGAGAGAAGTTTATTCAGGCAACTGGTCTCTGTTTCAGGTGTTGGAGGAACAAGTGCATTACTGATGCTGTCATCACTAAGTGCCGCAGAGATCCAGAATGCTATCGCTACAGGAAATGTTGCTTTGATCAAAAGCGTAAAAGGCATTGGTGAAAAAACAGCTCAGCGGATCATTGTTGATCTTAAAGGCAAAATGGGCAAAGAAGAATTAAGTTCTGAATTTTTTGCAGGCTCAAACAATACACTAAAAGAAGAAGCGTTATCTGCACTCGTGATGTTAGGCTTCAATAAAATTGCAGCAGAAAAGGTGCTTGATAAGATCATACGGACGGAAGGTGCAGGTCAAACAGTTGAGCAGTTAATTAAAGGGGCATTAAAAAATCTTTAAGAACCAAACATTACATTGAGGTTTAGACTTTCTAAATATATAGTAGT